>DASQOM010000151.1:0-19034 GCA_035644495.1 Planctomycetota bacterium
AGGCGCCGCACCCCCGTGTCGGGGTCGGTCAGCTTCCCGGCGATCTCGTCGACGAGCTTCGCCGCGGCGAAGACGTGGGTGCGCAGGGAATCCAGCGCGGCCCGGCGGACGCCTGCGTCCGAGTCGTCCAGCGCGCGGGTCAGGGACTTGCTTCCGTCGGGCGGAAGCGTGGAGAGCATCCCCAGGGCCGACGCGCAGGAGGCCCGCACGTCGCCGGACGGGTCGTCGGCGAAGCGCAGCACCTTGGCCAGCGGCACGAAGGCTCCGTCGCGGGACGCGCCCGCCAGGGCGGACAGCACCGCGGCGCGGACGCCCGGGTTGGGATCCTTCGCCAGGGTGTCCACCGCGTCGATCGCCGGCTCTTCAACCGGGCGCAGGCCTCCGATCGTGGACACGCCGAGGGACCGCAGCGCCGCGTCCTTCTCTCCGAGCAGCTCCCTGAGATACGGCAGCGCCGCCGGCCCCATCTCCGACAGCGCGCGCGTGCAGGCGATATCGAGACTGGACTTCCGGCTCTTCAGGATGCGCAGCAAGATCGGCGCGACCAGCACGGGGCTCTCGGCGCCGCAGACGGCGAGGGCGTCCACCAGCACGAGGGGCGACAGCGTGTCGCCGCCGCCCAGCGCCTTTTCCAGACGGGAGATCACGACCGGCAGCGCGGCCCGCTGGCCCTCGGACTTCAGCGCATCCAGCGCGCGCAGGGACGCGTCAAAGGCGGACTTGTCGCCGGTCTTCAGGCCCTCGACGAGCGCCTGGAGGACACGCGCGTCCCGGTTGCCGATGCGGCCCAGGGCGATCGCGGCCGCCTCGCGCCGGGAGCCGTTGTCGGATCGCAGCGCCGACAGGAGAATCTCGAGCACTTTCGGATCCTTGGGTGAGACCGCCGCGAGGGCCGTCGCCGCGTCGACGCGGACCCCGGGATTCGAGTCCTGCAGGGCTCTCGTAAGGGCGTCCTTGGCGGAGGCGGCCTCGGCGCCGCGCTCCTCGAGGGCCCGCGCCGCGAAGGAGCGCACCGTCGCGTCCGCATCCTGCAGCGCCTGGATCAGCGTGGCCACCGGGATCGAGCGACGGATCTCGGGCGAGGAGCTCGTCAGGTCGTTGAAGTAGGGCCGCGTCCGCTCCAGCTCCTTCCGCCAGGTGGGGGAGTCCGCCCGGACGCGCGACTCCGCCTCGAGGCGGCGCTCGAAGGCGAGCGTGTCGCCGGCGAGCTCCGGAACGAGCGCCATCACGCGGCTGGTGGGAATCGCGAAACCGTAGCCCGAGGCCGCGCTCAGGGCCCCCGCCTTGGCGAACACGACGCCGACCACCCGCGCGCGCTCGACGTCCACGAGCGGGCCCCCGCTGTTGCCCGGATTGATCTGCGCGTCGGTGCGGACGATGTCCGGCCACTCCTTCCCGTCCATCGACAGGTGGCCGGTGCCCGTGACGATGCCGCGCGTGACGGACATCGACTCCTGGCCGAAGGCGTCGCTCAGCGGGAATCCGAGCGCGACGACGTCGATGCCCCGCGTCGGCGAATCGCTGGCGATCTGCGTCGTCGTCAGTTTGTCCCGGCCCACGCGCAGGAGCGCGAGATCCTCCTCCGGAAAGCCGAGGAGCAACTCCGCGTCCAGGGCCTCCAGGCCGACGCCGTTTTCCCAGCCGACCCGGATCCGCCGCGCCTCGCGGATGACGTGGTAGTTCGTGAGAATGATCCCGTCCGCGCGCACGACGAAGCCGGTGCCGCTCGACTGGAGCACCCCGCGCTCCGCCGCGATCCAGACCACCGACTTCCGAAGCTGCTCCAGAAGTTCGCTGAGGCGCAGCTTCCCCGCGGGGGTGGCCGCGACGGCGGCCCCCACGGGTTTCTCCGGCTTCGAGACCGCGACCGGCACGGGCCGGGGCGTCGTCGCGGAGGAATTCCCCCGGAACATGAGGAGCACCACCAGGATCACCAGCGCGCAGACCCCTCCGGCGCTCCCGCCGAAGAGAAGCAGCTTCGTCCGCGGGTCCATCCCCTGGGTTTTGGGTTTGGCGGGGACCGGGACGGGGCGCGAGGCCTTGAGCAGCGGCCGCGCCGCGGGAGACGTCACGGGTCGACCCGGTGACGGCAGCGCCGGCGCCGGCGGCTGGGTCGCCGCCGCTTCATCCTCGTAGCGCTTGACGACGTCCTGGGCGCCGTAGGTCCGGGAATTCCCGCACTGCGGGCACTTGACGGACTTCCCGAGCGTGGACTCGCTGAACTTGAAGCCCTTCCCGCACGGGCACTGAACCTTGACGTTCATCGCATCACGCAACCCGGTTCAGGAAGTGCCGTACCGCTCCGGGTTTTCCCTCCTGCACGGCTTATTATAGGTTCTCCACCCGCCCGGGATCCCGCAATTCAGGTGGAAAGAGCCTTCTCTGGGAGGAGCAAGTAGGTTTAGATGGGCGGCGGACGTTGTTTTGAAGGGCCCTTTTGGGAGATGAAGGATGGGGCTGATGTCGCTCGTACGATCCGGAGTCCGGCGCATGGCGATGGCGACCGGGCGGCATCGGGGTCTCTATGTGAGGCTTTGCCGGCCGATGGGGACGGAGTATGCGCAGTTCGTGCGGCGTCACGGAGGCCTGGTTTCGGTGGGAGAGCACTGCAGCATCCTGCCGACGACGCTGTTCACCGATCCGGCGCTCGTTCGGCTGGGGAACAACGTGCATTTTTCGGCCTGCACGTTGATCGGGCATGACGGGTCGATCGCGATGCTGAACCGGGCCTACGGTGTGAAGCTGGATTCGGTGGGGAAGATCGATATCCGGGACAACGTGTTCATCGGGTTCGGAGCGGTCATCATGCCGAACGTGACGATCGGCCCGAACGCCGTCGTGGCCGCGGGGGCGGTGGTGACGCGGGACGTGGCCGAGGGCGACATCGTGGGCGGGGTGCCGGCCAAGCCCATCGGGCGGGTGGAGGCGCTGGTGAAAAAACTGCAGGCGGAAACCGACGCACTGCCCTGGGGCGAACTGATCCGGAAGCGCGAAGGAGGCTTCGACGCGGCGATGGAGCCAGAGCTGGTGCGGCGACGGAGGGAGCATTTTTTCCCCGAGGTGAAAAAGGGTTAAGGATCGCCCTTTTCGCCCGCGTCGTCGCCGGAGTGCCCCCCGTCCCCCGTCCTCAATAAAGGGGCATGATGAATCGCGCCGCGAAGCGGGGGCTCGGCATCCTTTGCGGAGCCGTCCTTGTTCCCGGCATCCTGCTCTTCGCCGTGCACCAGGCCGCCACCCGCACGGTCCGTCGCCACGAAGCCGCAATCTCAACGCTCCTGTCGGAGCTGCAGATCAACGGAACCCCGCGGCCCGGGATCTTCGGCGACCCGCTCCCCGGCCGGGGCTGGGATCTCTATGCCGAGGCTTCGGACGCCGTCGCCGCGCTGCCCCAGGACGAGCGGGGATTGATCACGCCGATGGAATTCATGATCGCGAATCCCGACGACGACCAACTCGCGGGCCTCTGGGCGAAGCAGGCGCCCGTGGTGGGACTGCTCCGGCGCGCGGTCCGTTGCCCCGACCAGTCGCGAAGCGCTCTGATGAACGATCGGCGCCTGGAGCGGTCGAATGTGGTCCATCTCCTTCGGGGGGGGAGCGGCCCGTCTGCATCGCATGCGTCGCGACCGCGAGGCCTTCGACATCGTCCTGCTGAGCATGGTCGTCGGCCGCGACACGCTGGGCCGGAACTACGGAGGTTCCGGATGGTCGCAGGAGACCGACCGGCGGGCGGCGGAGGACGGGTTGATCCTCCTGTCGGGACATTCGTTGTCGGCGCAGGATCTCGCGGAGCTCGCCGCCCGTCTCGACCGCCTTGACGAGGTCCGTCCCACCGTGGCGCGCGAATACCGGCTGGGGGACGCGATGGAACGTCTGGAGGCGCTCGAAGGTTCCCTCAAGGGCTGGGAGCATTCCGAGCCCCTGGAGGCGGGCGTCCGGCATCTGTTCCTGCCCTCGGTTGCCCTTGCCGCGGCGCTGGGGGACATCGAGGACGCCTACCGCTCGCTTCAGGACGTCGAGAAGGGTCCTGCGGCCGGACGCTTTGAAGCGGCGGAGGGCTTGGGACCTCCATGGCGACGGGGACAAGCCCCGGGAACCTGCCTGGTTCCGACCAACAATCGGTACTACGAGGAATCCTTGACGCTGGGGCGGTTGTCCCTTTTGCGCACGGCAGTGGCTGTCGCCTGGCACGAAGCCGACACCGGGACCCGGGCCGGATGCTTCGAAGACCTCGTCCCGAAATATCTGTCGCGAGTTCCCCAGCCCTGCTCGTCTGAAGAAACGTGGGGCTGCTCCGCCGGGATTCTCACGATCAAGACCCCCCGGGGAGAGCAGCAGGTTCCGGTGAAACGACGTTAGGAAGGCCCCGGGGGGGGGCACAGACGGTGCCCCTGATCGCTGAGAATTCCGTTTTGCTTTGAAATCTTAACGAAATCATCACACTATCTTCATGTGAGTTCGCAGGCGATATCGGGGCCGGAGGCTCCTGGAATTCCCTCCGGGATCCCTGGCAAGGGCAGCCGAACCGCGGCGCTCTGGAGATACGCCGCCGCAACCTACGTCCTCCTCCTCGTCAATCACCTGGAATTCCTGAGTGCCTCCGACCCGTCGGGCGTCATCGCCGGGATCTTTGCCGCAGCGGTGTATTTCACCGGAGCCCTCCTGCATCTGCTGCTGGTCTTCGTCCCGGTGCTCCTGCTCCATGCCGCCGTGGGAACCGGGAGACTCGGGACCTGGACGGTCTACGGAACGGCCGTCGCCCTGTTTTCGCTGCTGCAGGGACTGACGCTGCTCGACGCCTACGTCTACCGTCTTTACGGATTCCACTTCAACGGCATGGTCTGGAACCTCGTCATCACGTCGGGCGGCCTGACCTCCATGGGCGCCGGGATCTCCACGGTGCTCGTGTTCTGCGCTCTCGCCCTGGGCGTCGTCGCCGTCCAGGCGGGCCTGCTCGCCGCCGTGTTGAAAGTCCCGAGACTCCGGCAGCTTGGGCGAGGACTGATGACGCGGCGCCGCATCGCGCTCGCGGCGGCCTCCGTCGCGCTGCTTGTGACCGCCGAGAAGGTCGCCTACGCCGTCTCCGTCTTCCGCGCCTATGCGCCCGTTCCCGCGGCCTCGACCGCCTTCCCCTTCTATATCCCGGTGACTTTCTCCACCGCCCTGCGTCGCGCGGGCTTCAGCGAGCGCCGCGACGGGATGATGAGCGTCGGCGTCGGCGGAACGAGAACCGCCTATCCGCTCGCCGCGATCCGGACCGATCCGGTCGTGAAGCCCCCGAACGTGATCTGGCTCGTGTCCGAGTCGCTCCGGGCCGACATGCTGGATCCCGCGATCATGCCCGCGGCCTGCCGCTTCGGGGAGGAGAGCGTCCGCTTTCTCCGGCACTACAGCGGCGGCAACGGCACGCGCATGGGAATGTTCTCGATGTTCTACGGCCTGCCGGGAACCTGCTGGCAGTCCATGCTGGCCCAGCGCCGCAGCCCGGTTCTCCTCGACCGGCTCCAGGACGCGGGATATTCCCTGCACCTGTACACCAGCGCCGAGTTCTCGTTCCCCGAGCTCGACAAGACGGTCTTCGCGCGGGTCCCCGCCTCGCAGCTCCACGAGGCGAAGGCCCCCGAACGATGGAAACGCGACCGCGACAACGTCGACGCGATCCTCGCGGCGCTGGACCGCCGCGATCCCTCGAAGCCGTTCTTCACCTTCATGTTCTTCGAGTCCCCGCACGCCCCCTATACGTTCCCCCCGGAATGCGCGCTGTCGCAGCCCTGCGTGACCGACCTCAACTATCTCACGATGGACCTCAAGACCGACATCGGCGCGATCAAGAACAGCTATATCAACGCCGTCCGTCACCTGGACACGCAGCTGAACCGCGTCTTCGCGCACCTCCGCGAGAAGAAGCTGCTGGACTCGACGATCGTCGTCCTGACCGGCGACCACGGCGAGGAGTTCATGGAGAAGGGCCGCTGGGGGCACCACTCCGCGTACAGCGAAGAGCAGATCCGCGTCCCCCTGATCCTCCGTCTCCCCGGCGTCGCGCCCGCCGTCGTCGACCGCATGACCAGCCACCTCGACCTGCCCTCGACGCTGCTCCCGCGGCTCGGGGTGACCAATCCCGCCTCGGACTACGGGCTGGGCGTCGACCTGCTGAAGGACGCTCCGCGCACGTACCTGATGGTCAGCGGCTGGTCCGAAGTCGTCTATGTCGACGACTCCTACAAGGCCGTCTTCCCGGTGAAGTCCTATAACCTGGCCCGGCGGGAGATCAGGACGAGGGACGACGGCCCGGCCGACATTTCCGTTTTCCTGTCGGCCCGGCGCGACCAGGTCACGCAGTTCATGAAAGACCTGCGGCGCTTCCCGTAGTCGTCGGCGGGGACGCTCAGCGGCCGTCCTCCGGCTTGAGGTAGAGCGGCGACTTTCGGCCCTCCTCGTAGCTGCCCTGGATCTTCTTGACGCGATCCGCCTTGCGGGCCGCATAGTCGGCGCCCTTCGCGGGGTCCAGCTCGACGCATTTCAGCCGCGGCCAGGCCGCGTCGAGCTTCGTCGCCTCTTCGGAACCCTTCGTGACGGGGACCAGGCCGGGCGTGTTGCTCCAGTAGCCCCATTTCGACCAGACGTGGACGTAGTAGGTCTTCCCCGCGGCCAGGTCCGCCTCGATCAGCGTGCTGCCCTCGCCGAACGAAAGAAAGAGATGCTTTCCCGGCGGGCACAGGGACTCGAAGTAGGCATCCACCTCGGTGAACCCCAGCAGCTTGCCGTCGTTGTCCACGTACTCGAAGATCGGAAAGCTGTCGCTGCCCCAGAACGACGAGCTCTGATAGACGATGAGCTTGGCTTCGGCGGGTCCGGGCGGGGGTTTGGGCGACGCGTCGCGCGTATACCCGGCGCAGGCGGCGAGGAGCAGCGGAAGGGCGGCGGCGGCCAGTCTCATGATGTTCCTCCGGCGATGGCTCGACGGTCCACCCTACGACAAACCCGGGCCGAGCTCCAGGAAATCGAAAGCGCGGCGCTCACGGGACGAAAGAAAAGAACTGAAAGAAGCGCCGCGGGACAACGATCTACCTGTTGGACGCGAGGGAGAGTGGCGTCGAACCACCGCTCCCTTCGTCCGGTGATTCCTTCCGGCGGAATCTGACAGGATCCCTCTCGGGGTCCGGCGTCATCCCGTCCCGCCGGACCCCCGCAACTTTCGGACGGACGAAAGGAACAGGTGAATCCATGGCGACCCGACTGGCGACGGCGGCGGACATGAAGACTCTGGCGGGCGAGCTCGGCCAGATCGTTCAGGTCAACGTCTATATGTGCTGCGACGGCGAAGGCGGCACGACCCCGGGCGGAGGGGGCCCGGGGCGGCCGACGTCGACCCGCCTCGCGAAAGCCCTGCGCTTCACGATCAAAATCCTGATGGAGAACCTGGACACCCAGACGCTGCTCCAGGTCTTCATCCGCGTCGGCGAGGAGGTCCTCGCCCAGCAGGTCGTGATGCACGGCGAGAAGCCCGAGTTCTACATCGGGCACGCCGAGGTGCTCTTCAACCGCGGCGTCGACCTGCAGAACGAGCAGCTGACCTTCGAGATGGTCCATCCCGGCATCCCGAGCAACGAGGAGCCGCACGTCCGCCTCCAGGTCACCGACTTCGGACTCGTCATGGACGACGGATCCGTCCGCGGCGCCTCGGTCGACATGGAAGAGTCGCCGATCTTCACCGACAAGCACCACGAGGATTATCCCCCGGGCCACTGGAACTTCGTCGACGGCAACCGCTCGAGCGGCCGAGTCCTCATCCACGTGTCCTGACCGAATCCCCCCGAGTCGCCCGCCCGGGGTCCGCAGGGGCCCCGGGCGGGGCGCATCTCCCCCGGGGGCTGCAGGTATTCTGACGAAAACGCGCGCGGCCTCCGTATACTCCCGCCCATGGCAAAGGACGTCCGCACCTGCAGCGCGTGTTCCGTCGAACTCGACGTCGCCGAAGGCGTCGAGCTCTGGGGTTCGTGGTTCTGCTCGAAATGCTTCGTGGGCCAGGCCGGCGACTTCGGGCGCGAACTCAAGCCCGAGGAGCTGGCGCGGCTGCGCCGACTCGGCCGCGAGCTCTCCGGCTTCCTGCCGCCCGACATCCTCGAGATGATCCTGACGGGCTTCTACAAGCGGGCGGCGGGCACGAAGAAGCCGCCCGACAAGAACGAACTCTCGCGCGCCGTCGGCGAACTGCAGCGCGTCACCGCGACCGCCTGCTTCCGCCAGATCCTCAACCTGCTCAAGACCTGGGAGGACATGTTCGGCAAGTTCGTTCAGGAGCAGGAAACCGAGATCCGGGAAAAGGTCCGGCACCTGACCGACCTCGAGGAATAGGCTCCCGCTATTTCGAGGCCAGAACGTCCACCTTCTCGATGGACGGAGGCTTCGCCAGCAATTCCGCCGCCTTGGCCATGAGCGCGGCCGCGACGCGTCCCGACAGATGAGCCTGGCGTCCGTCCTCATTCGGGAAGGTGTCGAAGATCCCGAAGGTCGAAGGGCCCAGCCGAATTGCATACCACGTCACCGTGGCCGGCTCCTCCCGGACGATCGCCAGTCCGGATTTCAGAAACGCTTCGACGTCGGACTCCCTGCCGGGCTTCGCCTCGAGTCGGACGAACAACCCCGCCTTGACCATGGCCGACCTCCCTCGGTTCTTCCGGTACTCGAGAGCCGCGAGGGAGGCCGATGTTGCGCGTCAGCGGAAGCGGGGACGCGAGCCGACGTAGAGGCCCATCGCCTCCGAGGGCGGGAGCGCGCGGCTGTAGATCAGCACCGAGCCGAGGAGGCCTGCGTACCACTCGGTGCCGCCCGGCGGATTCGCGCCGACCTGCACGCGGGTGGCCCGGCGCAGCGGCGACTCCGGGAGGGGAATCGAGCTGTCCTCCTTCCCGTCGATATAGAACGTCAGCCGCGCCTGGTCCCAGGTGCAGCCGATCAGCGTCCACTTCCCCGCCGCCACCGTCACCTTCGACCGGCCCACCCGCGCGCGCCGGGCGGGCCAGTTCATCCAGAACTCGACGTAGCCCTGATTGAGGAAGAGCGCGAAGTCGTCGATGTCGACCCCCTTGTCGATATAGCCCCGGTCCACGATCCCGCCCCACTGCGCGAGGGTGTCGCATTTCACCCACGCGAACATCGAGCCGGCCTTGTCGACCGCCTGCACCGCGGGCGGCACGTCGTAGTGCACGAGCGTCCGCGCGAAGGCGAGCGACTTCACCCCGCCCGCGTCCGACACCGTCGCGCCCTGGTTCGTCGGCTTGCTGCCGGACGCGAGGTCGCGGAAGGGATCCGCGCCCGAGCGTCCGGGCTCGACCCAGAAGACCAGGCCTGTCCGGTTCATCGCGCCGGCCAGCTCGATATGGAGGCTTTCGATGCGGGTGTCGATCTTGACGCGGGCCGGACCGGCCGCGGCGAGCTGGCCCTGTTCGTAGTGGCCCAGCGCGTGGCGCAGCAGCGCCGTGCGGACGAGGCCCCGGTCGGACGGAGCCAGCTCGAACCACGCGTCGCCGATCTCCAGCTGCTCCGAGAGCGTGGGCTTGCCCAGCTCCCGCAGGGCCAGCGCCTTCAGCTTCTCGTCCGAGCCGCGCGCGAGCGCCGGCAGCCCCGCGCCCCAGTCCTCCCTCGTAAAGCACCAGAAGCGCCCCACCTCGAGGCTTGCGGCGGCATCCTCCGTCTTCTCCAGCAGCGGCTTGACCTTCTGATACTGCTTCAGCGTCTCGGCGGCCTCCTTGAGGGTGCCCGTCGCGCGGGTCAGCAGGGGCGTGTCCTTCGCGTTCCTCGCCGCGGCTTCCGCCTTCTCGGCGTAGCCCGACGCGGCCTCGAACTGGCCGGCGTCGAGCGCCTCGTCGGCCAGCGCCAGGCAGACGTCGGCCATCGCGTGGGCGTCGTCGGCCGACTTCGGAGGAGCGATGCGCCCGACGGCGTCCTTCTGCAGCCCGGGCGCGTCGACGGCGAACACTTTCGCGGTCTCGTCGATGGCGTCGATGGCGGCGCGGGGATCGCCGGCCTGAACGGCGACCTCGCGGGCCTCGCGGAAGAGGACGTAGCGGGAGGCGGCGTCGTTCATGGGGTCGCGGCCGGCGGTCAGGAGGGTGCGCGAGAAGGCCCGGAGCTCGGCGGGCTTGGTCCGGGAGTACTCGGCCTTATAGTGGAGCCGGATGATGCGTTCGGCTTCTTTGAGGTCGCCCGCGGCGGGTTCGGCCGCTTTTTCCGCGGCGGCCTGGGCGAACAGGAATGCCAGCGCGAGAAGGCCTTCCGTCATGAGGCACCTCCAGCCCGGTCCCGCTCCGCCCTTCTATAGCACAGCGGGGCATTTTTGATGCACCAAACGCCATCGGGGAATCTGAGATCTAAGAAGAACTCCCAGACGCTTTTGGGCCGATCAGGACGAAGAAACACGGAAACAAGTACTTACCGGAGTACTCATACCGCCCCCAGGCAGCAGGGTTCAGGATGGTTCAGGCTCAGTAGCCTGGAACATCATCGAGTTCCCTCGTTCCTCCCTGTCCCCTGGACTAACTACTTCGGAGCCATCATCGAACTTGGCTTCCATTTCCGGAGGGCACCTGAAGCAATGAGAGTCGGGGAGTTCATGCCTCGGACTGAAAGGGAGGCCGGACCTACGCGCCGAGAACGGCCGCCAGTCCGTTCCAAAGAGACCGTCTTGCTGAGAGCGCAGCCCGAGCCGCCGAGGTCCCTCTGGCCCACTTCGCTTGGTCCTCCCCGCAGAGGCTGGTGAGCAACTTCTTGGCCAGCGGCCCGTGCACCTCCAGATCCAGGTGGATATGTCGGTCGAGGTAAAGTCTGAAGGAATCGCAGCGCGTGCCGGACCGCTCCATTTGTTCCAGGATGCGTCGGAACATGGCGGGGACGAGGTCCTCGCGTCCGAGGAGAAACGAGGCGGCGACCTCTATCGTGGGGGAATCACAGGCGCGAAGCGTGTCGAGCACAAAAGTACGCGTGGACACCGCAATGGGCAGTGGGAGTAGGGCCTCCTCCGGCCTCAGGCCCTCACGGAGCCCGGCAATGAATTTCCGGATTGGCTCGGTATCGGCTTGGATTTCCTCCATCGCCGCGAGGTAGAGCTCGAAGTGGCTCATATAGCGGCGCGGTTCTACCTCGTCGGTTTCTTCTCCCAGGACGATCTCGTTGACGAGGCGAGCCGCGATCGGGTCGGCCGGCGGGAGCCAGGGGACCTCCACGCTTGTCAGGCGTCGCTGGAGGGTCTTGAGAAGACTCATGAAGTCCCATACGGCAAAGACGTGGGAGGCCATGAAGATGCGAAGCGAGGCCACGTTCCCGATTAAGGGATAGATGGGGTGAACGAGGAGTTCCTCGCGAATGGTTCGGAGCTCTTCTTCAAGGACGCTCCAGAATGGGAAAGCCCCGAGGTCCGGCTCCTTCCCGGTCGGTCGCATATTCAAGCTCTCCATGATACAAGGTCGCCATTGGTTCGGTCACGACTCCTCAGCGGGCGACCAGAATCCTTCACGCCGGAGGATCAGACTACGTCGAACCGCTCGAGATCTCGTAAAAGCCTGAACTGAACCAAAAGAGCTTCTTGGATTCGACACGGTCGCCTACTCAGTCCGCGACGCCCGGTGAACGAGGACGGCCCGAAGCGGGAGGTCACCGTCGTCATTCGGGAAGATCTCCAGGACATGAGCGCCGTTGCTCAGCCGGACGCCAAGGTGTAGCGGTCTTCGCCGGCCGACGTCCTCGGCACGGCGAGAACCGGGCCGAACCCGTTCGAGGTCGGAAGCTTTTCCGTGCCCTCCGGAGGAGCGGTCGACGGCTTCCATACGTCCAGGAAGTTCGGGCGTACCTCCAGGGTGGAGGTCGTTCCATCCGGATAGGGCATGCCCTTCGAGGGACCTTTCACCAGTGCGGAAATCATGAGCCACTTTGGGTCGATGATCAGGCGCCCCGATATCGACATGAATTTCTCCTTCGCGTCGCCCCGCCGTCCGACGCTGCCGCCCTGCGCCGCCCTGGCAGGCGGGTGGCCAGAGGATGCTGCCGGCCCCCGCCGCCCGGGTCCGTAGGCGGGCCGTTTGTCAGGTCGGTCCGGCGCTTGATTACGCTTTGGAGACAGACACCTTTCGGGCCATAAGGCCGGATGTCCCAAAAATGAGTATCCCGAGTCCCACATAAAGTGCCATCGTTGCCGGGCTTGCTGGAGACTCCGGAGTAGAAAAAGGCACAATCATTGCGACTGCAGTTGCTACCCCTACTAACGTGCCGAGCAGCCAAGACCCAAGGTAGGACTTCACACGCCATTGGATCCAAGCGCCCATTAGTGCCCCGATGATGGCCGCGGGAGGCGCAAATATGAAGCCAACGATCGGCGCAAGATTGGATTCAGGGAGGAAGATCGCCGGCAAGCAGACTCCAAGTGCCGCCGTCAATCCACCTGCGACCAGGCTTGCCGCTATTGCTCCCTTGGCCATATCGATTCACTCATACGGCATCCACCTATTTTGCGGGCCCGTCTCGCGCCCTACGGCCCGCCGCACGGCGGATCCTTCAAGTCGAACCACAAACCTACGCGCCCGCCGAGGTGCTTCAGCCGAAGAGCCGCCTCGGTCCCGAAGGGTTGCCGTTTCAACGACGTTGAAGGGGGACGGGGATGGCGACGATGTCGTCGATCCAGAGCACGGCACGGCGGGAGGACGGGTCGAGCAGGATGTTGGTGCTGATGTTCAGGCCGAAGTCGGTCGCCGGACCGTGCCACTGGTCGTCGTTCGCGCCCGCCCAGTGGTCGCCGCCCAGGAGGTCCTCCGGACGGAGAACCAGCTTCTGCCAATCGGAGGTGCACTCCAGCGGGAACGCCTTCTGGTGACACTGGCCGCTCGAATCGGAAAGACGGATCGATACCCGCGCCAGCGTGCTGGTCTTGAGCCACAGGTGCAGCTCCTTGAACTCGCGTCCCCCCAGCGCCCGGAGGTCGCGCCAGATCCCGACGTACGTGCCGCCCCCGCTGAAGTCTCCCTCCAGCCGGAAGGACCGCTTCCCCCGATGCGCGACCGTCGCGTCGGGGGCAACGCTCCCCCGCGCACCCGGGAACTCCTTGCCGCCCACATATTTCCATGCCGTCGGGCTCTGCTCGAAATCGTCGAGCACCACGCCCTCGACGGAGGCCGGGTGCGCGATCCAGAGGCCGACCGCGGCGCCCAACACCGCCAGCGCCATGGGGACCAGCAGTCCCCGGTGCTTCTTCGCCCGCCGCCACACCCGGGCTGTCTTCGAGATCGGCCGCGCCTCGATCGGGTCGCCCCGCAGGAACCGGGCCAGGTCGTCCGCCAGCGCGCCGGCCGAAGGGTACCGCCGCGCCGGGTTCTTCTCAAGGGCCTTCAGGCAGATCGTCCGCAGGTCGGCGGGTCCCTGCGGCGCGACGGGCTCCTCGACGCCGACCTTCCGCAGGATCTCAGCGACCGACGTCCCGGAGAACGGCACGTCGCCGGTGAGCACTTCGTAGAGGATCGCACCGAGGGAATAGACGTCCGCCCGCGCGTCGGTGTCGTGGACCCGCCCCTCCGCCTGTTCGGGCGCGGCGTACGAGGGCGTGCCGAAGAACGCCCCGCTGCGGGTGAGCTCACTCGGTACCTGCAGGTCGCGCGACAGGCCGAAGTCCAGCAGGTGGGGCTGGCCCTCGCGGTCGACCAGGATGTTTCCGGGTTTCAGGTCCCGGTGGAGCACGCCCTGCTCATGAGCGTACTGGACCGCGCGCACGACCTTCTGCAGCAGCGCCACCCGCGCAGGAAGGTCGCCGGCCTTCGGGTCGAAGGGCTTTCCCGGGATCAGTTCGAGGCTCAGGTAGACGGCGTCGCCGGCGCGGCCGATCTCGTAGAGCGTCGCGATGGCCGGGTGACGGAGCCGCGCGGTGTTGCGCGCCTCCCGTTGGAACCGCTCCAGCTGGCCGGCGCTGTAGGCCTGGGCGGTCTTGAGCATCTTGAGGGCGACCTCGCGGCCGAGCTCCTCGTCGACGGCGCGGAAGACCACGCCCATGCCGCCCTCCCCGAGGAGCTCGCCGAGCCGGTACTTGCCGACCTTCCTCGGCGGGGGAGCGGCCTCGGTCTCCTCGCCGAACCCGCCCATCGTGGGACGGCGCTCACCCTCGTCGGAGGAGAGGAACCAGAGGACCTTCTCGCGCCGTTCTTCGCTGGGCGTCATTCGTTCAGGAGGCTGCGAAGCTCCTCCTCCACGTCGTGCTGGTTCTCGACCGTGGCCCTTACCGCAGCCTTGAGGAGCTCCCGGAGCCGCGCCCGGCAGTGCGTGAGGTAGTTGCGCACGTCGGACTCAGACAGGCCCCAGCGGCCGGCGACCGATCCGTAGGTCGGGAGCTGGAGCTCACCGCCCCGGCTGGACACGGTCGTTTCCTTCGCCGCGTCCGGATCGAGCAGGTAGCTGCGGAACACGTTGAAGTAGACTGCTTTGCCCTCCGTGCGGAGCTCGGCCTCGAGCCGCGCGATCGAATCGTCGACGAGGCAGGAGAGCCACTGGCGATCGAAGACCTCGTCGGGGGTGGCGCCCGAGGGGACCTCGGCCTCGCCGTCGAGCGCGACGACCGGTTCGATGGGGCGGCGGACCTCCGCGGCGCGGTCGGCGTCGATGAGGAAGTTCCTCAGCGCCTGCTTGAAGTAGCTGCGGAACCGGCCGTCCTCGGCCCGGGCGGAGGCAATGAGCCCGTTCTGCAGCAGCCGGGCGAAGAACGACTGGGTGAGGTCCTTGGCATCCTCGTTCGATTTCTTCCAGCCCACCCGGATATAGGCGTAGGCCGGCCTCCAATAGGTGCGCAGGAGCACGTCCAGCCGGTCGCGGTAGCCGGGCAGGGTGCGATCCTGGGCCCCCAGGATCTGGGACCACTGCGTGGTGGGGAAGGATCGGGTGCTGCCCCCCAGGGTCGTGTCGCCGTACCCCATACTCTTCCTACTATAGCGCAATCGCATTTCATCGCGGAGGATTCTTCTAAACGGACCGGGGCAGGACCCGTAGGAGGGCGTGGAGCGAGCCGTAGCCCTCCAGGAGCTGCCGATGAACGTGCGCCATGGCATCCGTCTGTTGTCGATCTTCATCGCCTGCCTGCTCTGCGCGGGCGGGCCGCTCTGGTCGGCACAGCAGAACGGCATTCCCCGCATCATCTTCGACTCGGACATGTCCAGCGATCATGACGATGTCGGGGACATCGCCGTGCTGCATGGACTGGCGAGCATGGGGGAATGCGAGATCATCGGCATGATGGTTTCTTCCCAGAACGGAGGGACGCCGCTCTGCATGGATGCGATCAACACCTACTACGGCAAGCCCAACATCCCCATCGGCGTCCGGCCGGATATCGGAGGCCTCGGGGAATACGCGGGGATCATCGCTTCCGAATTCCCCCACGGTCCGGAACAATCTCCGAAGGATTTTCCCCTGGCGGTGAATCTCTACCGCCAACTCCTGGCGTCTCAGCCGGATCGCAGCGTGATCATCGCCACGACCGGTTATCTCAACAACCTGCAAGCCCTGCTGCAATCCGGTCCGGATCAGTTCAGCGTCCTGAACGGCATGGATCTGGTCCGCCAGAAGGTCAAACTCTGGGCCTGCGCCGGCGGAGCCTTCCCGAGCGGAGGCGAATTCAACTTCACGGTCGAACCCGCCGCCTCCTTTTATGTGGTGAACAATTGGCCAACGGCCGTCACGTACACGGGATTCGATATCGGGTCAGCCATCTATACGGGCGGGCGGATTGCGGAGGCCCCGACGACCAGCCCCATCCGCCGCGTCTACGTGGGTCTGAAAAACCAATATCCCTATCCTTCCTGGGGCCAGGTCGCGATCTACCAGGCCGTCCGCGGCTCGCGAGGTCTTTGGGGCGCAGTGACCGTCGGTCATAACATCTGCACTCCGACCGGAAGCAATGCCTGGAGCACGGACCGGGATCCGACGGGCAATGAAGAACAGGCGTACCTATTGGAGATCGTGCGGAATCCGGTGCGGGCGGGACTCGACGCGATGTTCATGCTGTCTCCCAATGATGGAACGCCGAGCAAGCCGGGCGAGCCGTCCGACCTGCGGGCCACGATCGTCGGCGGCACCCGGATCGACCTGCAATGGACGGATAATGCCTATAACGAAAACGGATTCATCGTCGAGCGCAGGATCAACGGCGTTTACACTCCGATCGCCACCGTCGGCGCCAATGTGACCAGCTATTCAGATCCGGGGCTCTCGGCGACCGCCAATGCTTCCTATCGGGTGAAGGCCACCAATGCCGTCGGCGACTCGATTTATTCCACCGTCTGGGTCTACAGCGGCTGGACCGAGATCAACATTTCGAATCCCGCTGACCTTCCGGTGTACACCTACTACCAGACCAGCAACCTGAGGATCAGGGACTTCACGTTCCGGCCCGAGCATGTGACCCTGAACAATGATTCCAACCACGGTCAGAATCTGACGATCGACGTCGACGTGAGCGCGGGCGGTTCGGAAGGGAATTTCCATGTGTATTTCTTCTATCAGGACGCGAACAACTGGTACCGGCTGAACGTCGGAGGGTCCTCGTGTCAATTCGAGAAACGGATCAACGGCACGATCACCCAGATCGGAACATCGGCGCCCGTTCAGAACATCGGCCCCGGCAGTCCCTTCCACCACTGGAAAGTCGACGTCCGCAGTCCGGGGACATACACCTTCATCAATGAAGGAGCCACGCTCCTGAATGTCTCTGAAGCCTTCAGTCTGACCAGCGGGAGGATCGGCCTGGGCGGCTGGGCCCGCACCCCGGTCTGGGAGAATTTCCGTTTCGACGCGGGGAGCGGCGGGGGCGGTGGGACTACCAGCCCCGCCATCACGACGCATCCGGCGAACCAGGCGGTGGCCCAGGGCCAGACGGCGACCTTCAGCGTGACGGCGACGGGAACGGCGCCGCTGAATTACCGCTGGCAGAGGAACGAGGCGGACATTCCCGGGGCGAGCTCAGCCTCGTACACCACTCCCGCGACCACGGCGGCCGACAACGGGGCGACCTTCCGGGTCGTCGTCAGCAATGCCGTCGGCAGCGTGACGAGCAACTCCGCCACGCTGACGGTGACCGGCGGCGGGCTGGATCCGCTGATCCCGTGGACGGCGCTGATCCACGACGGCGGCGGCGCCTGGGGCGGTTCGGGGAGCACCGCCGACAAGGCCTTCGACGGAAACACGGCCACGTTCTATGACGCGGCGGCCGGCGACGGCGCCACCACCGGCATCGACGTCGGCGCCGGCAACGCCGCCACCGTGACCTCGATCCGCTTCTATGCGCGTGCCGGCTGGCCGCAGCGGATGATCGGCGGGATGTTCGAAGGGTCGCACTCGCCGACCGGCGGCTACGTGACGCTGGCGACGGCGAGCAGCGCCTCGGATACCGCGTGGACGACCCTGATGGTCGCCGGCGCCGCGCCGTACCGCTACCTGCGCTACCGCACGCCGGCGGGCGGCTGGTGCAACGTCGCCGAGATCGAGTTCCGCGGCAGTCTCAGCACATCCACCGCCGTTCCGCCGACCATCACGGCGCATCCGGCGGACCAGACGGTGGCAGAAGGTCAGACGGCGACCTTCAGCGTGATCGCGACAGGGACGGCGCCGCTGAGTTACCGGTGGCAGAAAAACGGGGCGGATATCGCCGCGGCAACTTCGGCGTCGTACACCACGCCGGCGACAACGCTCTCCGACAGCGGCACGACCTTCCGGGTCATCGTGACCAACTCTGCCGGCAGCGCGATCTCGAATTCGGCGACCCTGACGGTCAATCCCAGCACAAGTACGCTCCCCAGCCCCTGGGTCGATCAGGACGTCGGTACGCCGGGAGTCGCCGGGACCGCAAGCTACTCCGGCGGCACCTTTACGGCAAGCGGGTCCGGGGCGGGAATCACCGGGAGTTCCGATCAGTTCAACTTCACGTCTCAGCCGCTCTCCGGGGACGGGGAGATCATCGGCCGCATCGCAGGCCTGGGGACGGCCCCCGGAGCCATGGCGGGGGTGATGATCCGGGAGAGCCAGGCGGCGAATTCGAGCTTCGCCTTCACGGCGCTGGTGGCCGGGGGCAGCACGGCCTTCCTGAGCCGGCCATCGACCGGGGGATCCGTGGTGTCGACGGCGGGCCCGGCGGCGACGGCGCCCTGCTGGGTCCGGCTCGTGCGGAGCGGGAACACGTTCACGAGCTCCGTCTCCTCCGACGGAGTGACCTGGACGCAGATCGGGAGCCCGGTCACGATTGCCATGAGCGCCAACGTTCTGATCGGCTTCGCGGTGACAAGCGGAAGTAATGCGGCGGCCGACACCGCGATGGTGGACTCGGTCACGGGCAGCGGAGGCTGGCAGGCTCTGGCGGGTGCGACTCCGTCGCCGGCCCCGAGCAGCGGAGGAGGCGGACACAAGAACTGCGGCGCCACGGGCATGGAGACGCTCATCGTTTTGGGCCTGCTCTCGATGATCCGGAGGCGGAGGCGATGATCGAGTGAGAGGGCGATGATATTGCGTCAGACCGCCGATTCGGATTCGATATAATTCCGGGAAGGTAACCGTTCACCATAGATGGAGGGCACCTCCCATACGAAGCGAGCCCGTCGATAGAGATTAAGCACATCGCGATAGGAGAATCTCCCCACTTCATACAATGAAAATGGGTACTCACCGGAGTACTCATGGGCTCCCCGCTCTCACCTTGCAAATCAGTCGCAGCTAACTGCCTGTAGTGGAAGGGTTTGGTGGGCCCGCCCGGACTCGGCACCGGGAACCAAGGGATTATGAGGCCTCTGCCCCTTCCTTGCATCAGGACCCAACTCGCAGTGCCTTCGAACGTCGAGCCCCCCTCCTCTGTCCTAATTTGTCCTAAACGGCAATCGTCTCCTAGTAATCGATGATATGGGCGCCCGATTTGCGGGAGTTTTATAAGCTCCTCGCAGACATTGAGGAGGGCGCGAATCATGCTTACCGTTGGCGTGGATCTGGGAAAGCGGCACAGTCAGTTCGCGGTTATTGACGACACG
>DASQOM010000152.1:0-14268 GCA_035644495.1 Planctomycetota bacterium
ACGGCGTTGAAGAACGCCATGTTCCCGCCGGCGGTGACGACGACGCGATGGGCGGCGTCGATCGGGATCCGGTTCTCGGCGCGGAGTTTGTCGGCGAGGGCGGCCCGCAGCCCCGCGGTGCCCTCCACGGCGCCGTAGGAGTGGGTCTTCGGGTCGTCGGTGACGCCCGCGACGGCGTCGATCGCCTCCCGCGGCGGTCCATAGGCGACCACGCCCTGGCCGAGGGAGATGGTCCCGGGGGTGCTGCGGACCAAGTCGCCCACGATCGGGATGATCGGGGTCTGGATCTCCTCCATCCGCCGGGACTGGCGCATGGGGGACTAGTTTATCGAGGTGTTGACGATTCTGCGCCGCAGAATCGTCAACACCTCTATTTGTACCACTTGAGGAGGCGCACCTCGATCGACTTGTCCTTGGCGACGAGCGACTTGAACTTCTCGACGTCGCTCATCTCCTTGCCGCGGTAGTGGTAGGGGTAGACGACCTTCGGCTTGAACGCCAGCACCGCGGAGGCCGCGTGATCCACGTCCATCGTGTACGGCAGGTTCATGCAGACGAAGGCCGCGTCGATGTCCTTCAGCGCCCGCATCTCGGGGATGTCCTCGGTGTCGCCGGAGATGTAGACGCGCTTGCCGTCGATCGTCAGGACGTAGCCGTTCCCGCGACCCTTCGTGTGGAAGTTCTTCCGTTCCTCGGTGAGGTTGTACATCGGGACCGCCTCGATCCCGATCTCACCGACGTTCAGCTTCTCCCCGTTGGCCAGGATTTTGGCCCACGACTTGTCGGCGCCCATCTTCTCCGCGACGGCGGCCGGGACGACGACGATCGACTCCGGCGACCGGACAGCGGCCAGCGTCTTCTGGTCGTGGTGGTCGCCGTGGATGTCCGTGACCAGGATCAAGTCGGCCTTTCCGTGCTCTTTGAAGGGCTCGGCGCCGCCGGTGGGGTCGACGAAGATAACCTTCCCGGCCCACTTCATCACGAAGGTGGCATGCTGGAGGGGGACGATCGTGAGATCGCCCTTATCGGTCTTGATCGTGTCCTGGGCGAGGGCCAGGACGGCGGCGCAGGCGAGTGAAAGCATCGGCATCTCCTTCCGTGATCTATACGCCTTCTGGATAAACCCCGGAGAGAATTCGTCACGGAGAAATTTTTTCCGTGCCGGAGGGGCGATTGGAACGTCCAACGCGGAAAGTGCATTTTCACTCTTCGCGGAACCCGGCAGCGTATACTCTATGAACTGGGTCCACAACATTTTGAACGTGGTAAGGGATAGGGACTGGGGAGCGGGACTCGGCATGATCTTCCTGCTGTCGATCTGTCTTCCTGCCCGCGCGCAGGAATCCGGCGTTTCCGTGGACGAACTGTCCCGGAAGGCGGACGTGATCGGCGTGGCCACGGTCGGCGGCGTCGAGATCCGCGAAAACCCCGACAATCACATGGTCTACACGTACTACTCGCTCAAATTTAGCGATGTGTGGAAGGGAAGCCCCGCGGACCCGGCCGTGCTCATGCAGGCCGGCGGAGTGCTCGGGAATCGCACGGTCGCCATCGCGGGGCGGGACTATACCCTGCAGCCGGGGCAGACCTTCGTTCTCTTCGCCAGGGTCTCTCCGCTTGGCCCCTATGTCATCATCGGTATCAACCAGGGCCTCTACCAGCTGGGAGTCGGGGCGGACCGGCCGCTGCGGCGCCTGTCGGAGCCCAATGCGTTTCGGCTCGCCGTTCCGCTGGCGACGCTGAAGCGCGAAGTATGCGCGAGCCTCGGCGTCGAGTACCAGCCGCCGGCGGCCTCCGTTCCGACCCTGACGCCCGAGAAAAAGGCCGAACCCGCCGGACCGGCGGCTCGCGCGAAGCCGCAAGCAACCGAGTCGACGACGCCGCGGGAAAACAAGGCGCCGCAAGCTGCTCCGGGATCGCGCTGGGCCATCCTGCTCGGGGGCGCGCTGGTGGTGATCGCCGTTCTTTGGATTCTGCTTTCAAAGAAAAACCGTCAGAGTCTGATCGATTAAGGGGAGGAATCATGACCAATCCATATCACCGCAATCGGGCTCTGACCCGCGCCGCAGGGCTGACCTTGGTGGCCCTGTTCCTGGGACTCGGAACCCGGACGGCGCCGGCTTACTTCCCCATCAAGACGCCCGGCGGGATCTCCTCGGGCTGGCGGGCCGGATCCGACCCCGGCATCTTCGCCAACAACACGATCGGCTGGGAATTCTTCTCGGGGAACTATCCGATCGGCAATGTGCCGCCCGTGGACGAGTCCGGCGCGGCCTTCCAGAATGCCCTGGAATCCCATAACGATGTTCTGGGCGACACCATCAGCTTCGTTCGCCGATCGAACACCACCGTCTCCCCCGGCATGCGGGACGGCCGGTTGACGATGGCCTGGGTCACCAACCAGGCCGCGGACTTCTACGGGACGGATCTCACCGGAGCCAACGGCGTGACCTATGTCGACTACGACACGGCCACCGGGCTGATGCAGGACGGCGACATGTTCCTCAACGGCGATCCCAACCGCCCGCCCGGCGGCTGGTCGACGACGCTCGCGAACGGCTGGAACGATCCCACGGCCACGGCGACCCATGAAGGCATGCACGTGCTCGGGGCGGGGCACACCGCCTACTTCGGCGCCCGGGTCTTCCCGGTAGCGCGCAGCCCGTTCAACATGACGCAGGATCGCTGCCTGTCCCCGGACGACAAGGCCTACCATCGCGACATCTACACAGGCACGACGCTGCAGGGCGGCCGGATCACCGGCGTGGTCAATCTTTCGGGCGGCGGAACCTGCAACAAGGCCGTGGTGGTCGCGACGGACGCGAGCGGTGTCCCCCAGGCGATCACGGCGACCGCGGCCAACGGCACCTACTCCGTGGCGGTCCCGGCGGGCACGTACTCGATGACCGTCTTCAACGGCTGGAACTCGGAATACCGGCCCACCAGCAGCACGGACCTGGACTTCCAGGCGGCGCCCGTGTCCTCCGACTTCATCAGCGCCTCGACGGTGACCGGCGTGGTCGTCGCGGACGGAGGCAACAACGCTGCGGCCGCCATCGTCGCGACCAATCCGGCCGGCGTGCTCCCCTGTCTATGGCTGCGGAGACAGTCGCTGTCCCCCCTGAACCCTCAATTCCAGGCCGTCTTCGTCACTCCCGGATCCACCGGCACGATCCTGCTGCAGATCGACAATGAGCGCAATACGGCAAACCCGGTCCTCGCCACCAACCAGATCAGCGGCGTCACGGTCGGGGCCGGCACGGCCGGCGACATCACCGTCGCGGCGGCCAGCTGGACCGCCAGCCTGGGACCGACCCTGAGCGGCCGCCAGACCACGATCGTCAGCGTCCCCTATACGGTGCCCGCCGCCGCGATCCCCGGCTGGCGCAACCTCCTGGTCCAGCTGAACATCAACAACAACGAGCGCCTCTTCCTCCCGGGCATCATCAAGGTGCTGGGCACGGGCGGGCTGGTCGTCTCCACCCCGGCCGCCGGCAACCCGGTCGTGGGGAATCATGCCGCCGCCTCCACAAACGTTCCCCTGCTCCGCGTCCAGATGCAGGCCCTCGCCCCCGCGGCGCCCGCGGTGAACAACGAAGACATCCGGCTCCGCCGGCTGGTCTTCAACATCGCCGGCACCGGGCCCGCCCTTCCCGCCGTCCGGCTTTGGGTCGACGGGCAGACGGCCGGCGTGGTCGATGTCGGCGTCGACCCCCGGGTTTTCAGCGGCGCCGCCTACGTCAATAATCCCATCGACGAAACCATCCCCGGCACGCCCGGGGGCACCGTGACCTTCGACAACATCGCCCTCACCGTTCCTTCGGGCGGGACGATCAACCTGCTCCTCACGGCCGACTTCCCCGCGGCGGGGACTGGCGACTACACCGCCTCGTTCAACCCGGCCGACGCGGCCTCGATCACCTCGCACGGGATGTTCTGGGGCGACATCGTCACGCCGAGCGGCACGACCGTCACGGGAGGCACGCAGAACCTCGGCGCCCTCTCGATCGCCGGCCTAGTCCAGGTCCGCACCACCGGCGGCGCGAACATCCCCGTGGGCGGCTTCACGCCCGAACTCCAAGTGACCTGCCGCGGGACGTGTACGGCGGCCACCGGCACGGTGGGCATGGAGGCGGAGGTCAAGCCCCTGGGGACCGCCTTCGACGGGCTCGGCACCTTCTCGAGCGCGACCACCTTCGCGAGCGGAACCGCGGTGAGCGTCAACGTCACCGGCCTGATCAACCTCACCTCCTATCACTGGCGGGCGCGCGCGATCAGCGCGACGCTGCCGGCGTCCAACTGGGCGATCTTCGGCAACAACGCGGAGTCCGCGGTCGACTTCTCGGTCGACAACAGCACGAACGGGCCTCCGACCGGGCTGGCCCAGCTCGAGATCGACGGCACGACGCCCGTCCCCATCGGCGGCATGGTCCGGGGGGCGATCATCTTCAGCGGGAACAACGGCACGAACTCGCTCGGGAACCCGGTGCGGCTCGAAGTCGAGGTCCAGCCCACGGGCACGGCGTTCGCGAACGCTCCAAGCGTCGCCTCCGTCTTCGGGCCGTCCGGGGCCGCGGCGACGATGCTGTTCAGCGGTGCCCCGACCAGCGACTACCACTGGCAGGCCCGCACCGTGGACAATTTCGGAGTCGCGTCGACCTGGGTCAACTTCAACGCCGCGGCGATCCACTTCCATATGGAGAAGATCCAGGAGATCAAGGCCGACGCGGGCTGCATCGGAGCCGCGTCGGTTTTCCGGGGGCCGATGTGGATGGTCTGGGGCGCCGCGGGCCTGGCGCTCCTGCTCGTTTTCGGGCGGCGCCGCAAGGCGGCCGGAACCCTGGGCGCGATCCTGATCCTGCTCGCCCTTCCCGCCGTCGTCCGCGCCGAGGAGGACGTTCTGCCCCGCTCCCTCGCGGATCCCTCGCCGGACCTCAGCCTGGCGACGGAGCCCGTTCCCGAGCCCGCGATGAAGGAGGTGATCAAATCCTGGGGCTCGCTCGACGCCTACCTGGGCGTGCTGTTCATGGACTTCAAGTTCGACGCGCTCGGAACGGATTTCGTCCGGCGCGAGGTGAACGGCACCGGCACCGCGGTGATCGGTCTGGAGGGCCTGATCGACCTCGACCCCGACTGGCGCGTCGGCGTCGCGGTGGAGGCGGGGCTCTGGTCCGACATCCGCATCATCGCCGGCGGACCGATGGTCGCCTGGCGCTTCGCGGGATCCCACAAGAACGCCGTGAACGGCCTGTCGGACAACGAGCACTATCTCAAGCTGGGGCTCTTCTACGAGAAGCTCACCGTGTCGAAGAGCAACTTCGGCAGCTTCGACGCAACGTTCGGCGTGCGCCTGGGATACGAAATGCGGCTGAGCCTCGGCGAACGCTGGTCCGTCACGATCGGCGGCGCCCTCCAGTACTCCCAGTGGGACTATTCCCCGAGCGTCCTCTCCGGCGACGACAAGATCGGCGGCTTCGGCGGCCTGATCTCCCTCGGCTTCGCCTGGCTCCCCTGAACGCCCCTCTTCCTCCCCCCGCCCCGCTCCCGCTATAATGGCCGCATGCCCGTCCAGAGCCCGGTCCTGGAACCCCGCGTCGAAACCACGCCGGAGACGCGGCTCGCGCCGCTCTACCGGGTCCTGATCCACAACGACGACGTCACGCCGATGGACTTCGTCGTGCGGGTGCTGAGGGAGGTCTTTCACCTGTCCCTGGCGGGCTCGATGCAGATCATGATCACGGCCCACCTCAAGGGGGTGGCCCACGTCGTCACCGAGCCCCTCGAGAGGGCGGAGTTCCACGTCGACCAGGCCCGTTCCCTGTCCCGCGCCCGGAAGTTTCCGTTGACGTTCAGCGTCGAACGCGAAGACTGACCCGGGCCCATGCGCTGGCCCGAGATCCCGCCCGGCGTCGCACCCTGGCTCTACTATCTCTGCGTCGGCTCGGCGGTCCTGATCACGGGGATCAGCAAGGCGGGCTTCGGCGGCGGGATCGGAATCGTGGCGATCCCCCTGATGGGCTCGGTGATGCCGGCGCGCCATATGCTCGGCGTGCAGCTGCCGCTGCTGATCGCCTGCGACGCGCTCAGCAACCTGCACCACCTGCGCAACTACGACTGGCGCATCCTCAAGCCGCTGGTCTGGGGCGCGCTCGTCGGGGTGGTCCTGGGCAGCGCCGTCTTCTGGGCGCTGCAGAGCCGGGACCCCGCCAGCGTCCAGCGCGGTCTCTCGCTGCTGATCGGCCTCATCTGCCTGGTCTTCGTCGCGATCCAGGCCTGGGGCCTGACTGGCCGCAAGGTGCCCACCCTGCCCAGCCATCCGGCGTCGAGCGTCGCCGTAGGGACCGCGGCGGGCTTCGTCTCGACCCTGAGCCACGGCGCGGGTCCGCTGGTGACGCTCTACCTGCTGCAGGAGAAGCTGGCGCGCCATATCCTCGTCGGCACGCAGGTCTTCTACTTCCTGCTCGTGAACAGCGCGAAGGTGCCGACCTACCTCGCGCTGGGCTACATCAACCGCTCGACCCTGCTCGACTCCTTATGGATCCTCCCCCTGATCCCGGTCGGGACGCTGGCGGGCGCGTGGATGAACAAGCGGGTCCCCGAGAAGCCCTTCGCGGCGATCCTCTATGTCGCCGCGACGGTCACCGCCGCGCACATGATCTGGTCCGCTCTGAAATAAAAAGAGGCACAGGGAAGGATTCTTCCCTGTGCCTCCGGGTCTTCGTGGTTTCGTCGCCTACGCCTGGAACGCCCCCGCAAAGCCGCGCGCGAAGTCCTCGAGCGTCACCGCGCCGCGGTCTTTGACCGGCGTCTCCGGTACGCAGACGCCCTCGTTGAAGCCGCGGTACATCTCGACCATCAGCTTCGCCGTCGCGGGCTTCATGCCCGAGCCGGCCATCGCCTTCTCGGCGTCCTCGTAGGGGAACGGGACGTATTTCAGGTCGGGCTTGCCGATCGCCTTGCCGAGGATCGCCGTCGCCTCGGTCAGCGTCAGCTCGCGCGGGCCGCCGAACTCGACGACGACGCGCCCCTTGAAGTCCGGCCTGTCGAGCCGCTCCGCCGCCTTGCGGCCGATGTCGGCCGTCGCGACCTCCGAGAACTTCACGTCCGGCTTGATGGGCGATCCGTTGATGCCCATGGTCTTGATCGTCGGGATCGACCAGTAGTGGTTTTCCATGAAATAGGCGCAGCGGAGATGGAGCGCGTTCAGGCCCGCGATCTTCTCGAGGCGCTTCTCCTGCCGGTGCAGGCCCGAGATGGGGCCGTTCCCCGACGCGTGCTGAGCGCCGACGCTGCTGAGGTCGACCTGGTGCTTCACGCCGGCCTTCTCGAGCGCCTTCGCGATCGCCTCGCCCGAGCGGTCCTGCCACCCGGAAAAGTCGTCCGCGCCGTAGTTGGGGGGGATCATCGTGAAGGCTGCTTCCGCACCCTTGAAGGCTTCCGTCAATGCGGCCGCGTCGTCGAACGCGGCGGACTTCGTCTTCGCGCCCTTCGATTCCAGGGCCGCGAGCTTGGCCTGGTCGCGCCCGACGGCGCGCACCTCGTGGCCCTTCTTCAGCAGCTCCTCCGTCAGCACCGTCCCGATGTGTCCCGTGGCTCCGAGCACCGCGATCACGCGCTTGGGCATGGTTCCTCCTTCCCCGTAGGGGTGTTCAGGGGCAACGGACGAGGTTCGCGCGCGATTCCCTGAATCGGGCGCACCGACTCCGCCGTCACCGCGGTCACATCATAACGCGACTCCACCTTGCCGACGACCTCGTACGGGCCGAGCGTCCCGATATAGGCCCGGCAGCGCCGGAACACCTGAGGAAAGAGCACGACCTCGAAGAGCCCGTGCTCGTCCTCCATCGTCACGAACTCCATCGGCTCGGATCGGGCCGTCTCCGCGATGCGCGAGGTGGCCATGATGCCCAGCAGCCGCACGCGCTTCCCGGCCGACGCCTCGAGCGCGCGGCTGTCGAAGTCCCGCGGCGGCGCCAGGTACGAAAGGATATGGCGGCGCGCGGAGAGGCCCAGGATCTCCAGCTCGCGCGAGAACTTCTCCTCCTCGCTGAAGTCGCGGATCGCCGGGACGCCGATCCCCTTCGCGCGGGCGTACATCAGCATCTGCGGCCGCGGCAGTCCTGTCCAGTCCAGCGCCCCGCAGTGAACGAGATTGCGCAGCGACGGCTTCGAGAGCTTCGTGCGCGCGAGGAAGTCTCCGAGCGACGCGAACGGCCGCGCCTCCAGGATCTGCGCGACCTCGCGCTGCTCGATCCCGAAGATGCGGTTGAAGCCGACGCGGATCGCGCCGGACTCCTCCTGGAACTCGAGGCCCGACGCCTGCGCGCAGGGCAGCCGGACCGGGATCCCCTCGCGCTTGGCCTGCTCGAGGTAGACCCGCGCGTCGTAGAGGCCCTGGTTGTTGTTGAGCGCCGCGACCCAGTGGGCGACGGGGTGGTGCGCGGCGAGCCAGACCGACGCCCAGGCGAGCACCGCATAGGACGCCGCGTGCGCGCGGCAGAACGAGAACTCCGTGAACTTCGCCATCTGGATCCAGAGGTCCTTCGCGACCGCGGGATCCGTCCCGTGCCGCACCGCGAGCTCCAGGAACTCGCGCGAGACGGCGACGCGCTCCTCGTCGGTGCGCAGCTTCTGGACGCGGCGGCGGAAGCGGTCGGCGTCGGCGAGCGACAGCCCCGTCAGCGCCGACGCGACGAGCATCGCGTCGTCCTCGTAGAGCATGATCTCGTGCGTGTCCGGCAGCAGGCCGCGCGCGGGCACCGGCTCGAGGCCGCGCTCGCGCCGCACGAAGGCCTCCTTCATCCCGCACGAGGCCGCCCCGGGCCGGATCAGCGCGAGCGCCTTCATGAGCCCCCGCGCGTCCGCCGGCCGCATCATCCGGATCAGCGACCGCATCGCGGGCGACTCCAGCTGGTTGCAGCCGATCGTCCGCGCCTCGCGGAGGAGGCGGACCGACGGCTCGTCGACCGGCAGCCGCTCGACGTCGAGACGCGTCCCCGTCGTCCGCTCCACGATCTCCACCGTCCCGCGGATCGTCGACAGCGCGCGGTTCCCGAGCAGGTCGATCTTCACGAGGCCCGCCGCCTCGACCGTATCCTTGTCGTACTGCGTCACGATCACGCCCTTCTCCGCCCGCTCCAGGGGCGCGACGCCGTCGGGATGCAGCACGATCCCGCCGGGATGGACGGAGAAGTGGCGCGGGAGGCCGAGCAGGGCCGCGGCGGCGCGCTCGAGCTTCGGGCGGTCGGGGACGTCGACGCGCCCCCGCTGGAGCAGCGAGACCTGGTCGTCCGAGTAGCCGAAGGCCTTGGCCGCCTCGCGGAACGCCGAGCGGTGCTGGAACGTGATGTGCGTCGAGACCATGGCCACGTCGCCGAAGCGCTCGAAGACGTGGTTGATGACGTCGTCGCGCACGCGCCAGGAGAAGTCGACGTCGCTATCGGGATAATCCGCGCGCCCCTCGTGGAGGAAGCGCTCGAAGGGGAGATCGTAGGCGATCGGGCAGACGTTGGTGATGCCGAGCAGGTAGGCGACGACGCTCGAGGCGCCCGAGCCGCGGCCCGCGACGGGGAGGCCGCGCTCGCGGGAATAGCGGACGATGTCATGGACGACGATGAAGTAGTCCGCGTAGCCGAGCTTGCCGATGACGCCGAGCTCGCGTTCGATCCGCTCGACCGGCGCCCCGTCCGGATAGCGCCACGGGATGCCGGAGGAGCATAAGGCGCGGAGCCGCTCCATCCCGCCCTGGTCCTTCGGGAAGACCTTGGGCGACGGCAGGAACTCCCAGTCGCAGGACTCGGCGAGGCGCTCGTCGTCAGGAGTGACCTCGACGTCGGCACGCAGGTACGCCTCGGGGCTGGCGACGTTCTCGACGTGGGCGACGAGCGTATTCCCGCGGATCGCGGACAGCAGGCGGTGGACGCGCCATTCCTCCTTGCGCGCGAAGACGGCGTCGGTGACCCGATCGATCTTCTGGAGCCCGGCCGTGTCGACGTCGCCGCGGTTGAGCTTGCGCGCGGAGAGGAGGCGGCAGAGGTTGCCGTAGCCCTCGCGGTTCCGGGCGAGCCACACGGTCCTCCCCACCCGGGCGCCCAGGATCGGCCGGATCCCCGCCGAGCGGCAGGCGGTCCAGAACGGGACGGCGCCCGCGAGGTTGTCGTCGTCGGCCAGCGCGAGCCACTTCATCTTCAGGTCGACGGCGCGCGCGACGAGGGCTGCGGGGGTCGAGGGCCCGTTCAGGAAGCTGTAGCAGCTGCGGGCGACGATCACGGCAGCGCCTCGGGATACTTCGCGCGGAGCGTGTCGGGCGGCGGCGCGAGCTCCTTTCCGAGGGCGCGCATGAGCATGAAGGCGTTCGTCATCCCCTTCCCCTGGAAGTGGTTGTTGAGGATGAGGAAGACCTTCTCGGCCTCGATCTCCTTCAAGGCCTCCTCCCACTCCTTCAGCTCCTCGCGGCTGTAGAGGTAGTCGTACTTCCGGTCGCGGTCGGCCTCCTTGCTGAACCAGGCCTTCGCGTTGCGGCCGTGGAGGCGGATATAGGCGACGGGGCCCGTCACGATCCGCGTGCCGGTGATCGACGTCGACGACTTCGGCTGGTCGATGTTGCAGAAGTTCAGCTCGAGGCCGTGGAGGAAGTCGAGGTCCCGGAGCCAGGAGTTGTGCCGCAGCTCGACGACGAGGGGGGCCCAGCCGCGGAGGGCGTCGGCCGCGCGGCGGAGACGGTCGCGCGCGGTCGGGCCGTCCTGGAAGAACCAGGGGAACTGGAGCAGGAGCGCCTCGAGCTTTCCGGCGGCGAGCAGCGGGGCGATGCCCTCCTGGAAGACGCGGACGTCGGCCTCGGTGAAGGCCTCGCGGTCGTGGGTGAAGCGCTCCCAGACCTTGGCGGTGAAGACGAAGCGGTCGGGCGTGCGCCGGGCCCAGGACTCGGTCATCTTCGGCGTGGGCGGCCGGTAGAACGAGCTGTTGATCTCGATGCAGTCGACGAACTGCGCGAGGTACGCGAGCGGGTCGAAGCCCTTCGGCAGGGGATCGGGATAGACGATCCCCTCCCAGTCCTTGTAGGACCAGCCCGCCGAGCCGATCAGAATCTGCGTCATCGTCGAAGAGGCCACGGGCCACGGCGAGCGCACGCGGCCTGATCCCACGTCTCTAGGAACCCGGCCGTCCCCGTTTGTCATTTGGTCAACGACGGCGTCCGCAGGATATAGCCGTAGTTGTCGTGCGGCAGCTTGTTCAGGAGCTCGATCGCGCGGCCGGCGACGATCGCGCCGTGGCCGAACTTGTCGCGGATCGCGTCGACCGCATCGTGGAAGCGCGCGAGGCCCTCGTCGGTGAAGAGCTCCAGCTGGCCGTCGCCCGCCTCGAAGCTCGAGAAGCCCGAGCCGACGAAGCGGACGGTGACGCGCCGCGTATAGAGCTTCCACAGCAGCTTGCGCGCCAGCGGCTGGATGTCCTCGTCGAAGGCCGTCGGCGGGAACGACACCGACGTCTCGTTCTCCTCGCCGTCGGAGTAGCGGATGCGGATGCGCATCGACCGCGTGCGGAGCCCGAGCTTGCGGATCGCGCGGATGGCGCGGTCGACGAGGTAGAACAGGACGCCCTCGAGCTCGCCGCGGTCGGCGGTGGGCCGCTCGAGCGAGGTCTCGCGGGAGATCTGCTTGGGGATCTCGCGCTCCTGGACGGGCCGCGAATCCTCGCCGCGGGCCCGCTCGTAGAGGGACGCGCCGACCTTGCCGAGCATCGCGATCAGCGTCGCGAGCGGGATCTCGCGGAACTCCGCGATCGTTCGGATGTTCATGTCGTGGAAGAGCGCCGCGGTCTTCGGCCCCATGCCCGCGATCTTCCCGATCGGCAGCGGCAGCAGGAAGGCTTCCTCCTCCCCCGCCGCGATCGCGCGCAGGCCGTCGGGCTTGACGGTCTTCGCCGCGAGCTTGGACAGCATGCGGTTCTTCGCGATGCCGACGGTGACGGGCAGGCCGACCTCGTCGCGGATCTCGCGGCGGATCCTGGCTCCCAGCTCGAGCAGATCGGGGTAGATATGCTCCATCCCGCTGAAGTCCGCGAAAGCCTCGTCGAGGAAGGTCTCGAGCTCGGGCGTATAGCGGCGGCAGATCTCCCAGATCGCCTCGGTGAAACAGCGGTAGACGTCGTGACGGCCGTCGAGCACGATGATCTCGGGGCAGACGCGCAGCGCCTGGTGCAACGGCATCGCTGTGGTCACACCGCGGGCTCTCGCCTCATAGCTCGGCGACGCGACGACGCCGTTGCCCACGGCGACCGGGCGCCGGCGCAGCCGGGGATCCCGCAGCTGCTCGACGGAAGCAAAGAACGCATCGACGTCGATGTGCATCACGTGGGCAGGCATGATCACACCACCAGGATGCTTTCGAGGTACCAGACGGGATCGCCTTCGCGGTGGCAGAGAATGCAGACTTCGCCGGCGGAGGTGCTTACCGAGAAGAAGTACTTGATGGGCCGGGTCGCGCGGTCGACCCAGCGGGCGTTGAGGGAGACCACGCGCAGATCCCGCGTCCCCCAGCGGAACTCGAGCGGCTCGATGCGGCCGCCTTCGTAGCGGACGAGGACGCGCCCCAGCTTCTCGTGGACTTCGGTCTCGGCCATGGGTCCTTCATAAATGTTAGAGTAATGTTATATACTCCGAAAAACGAGGAAAAGTAGCTAAATCCGTGGAAGAAGATGGGGCTTCAGATCCCGGCCGAAGTCGGACGCCTGGCCGACGAAGCACTTCGAGCAAAACCCGCTTCCCCAGAGCTCCACGCCCTCATGCGGGTCGAGCTGGTTTCCGCAGGCGCTGCAGGTCCGGAGATCTTGCTTCGAGGCACAGAGTTTAGGGATCGGAGGAGCTTCGGCGAGGATCCTCCGCCGGAACGGAACATTCCGGCCCATAATGGGTTAAGTGGTTATGGCCGTGTCGACGCCCTCCTCGCCCGTCCTCTGGCGCTCGATCGACGAACATCCCGCCCCGCCGGACGCCGCGGCTCCTCCCGTCCAGCGTCGTCCGTCGCGCCTCGGCTTCCTTCGCAACGCCCCCTGGTGGCTGATCTCGGCGGGATTCCACGCGGTGCTCATCCTGGGGACGGCGCTGGTCTACGTCGAACGCCTCGTCGAGGTCGACGAAGGCGCCGTCGAAGTCGTTCTGGCGGCGCGAGCGGGGGGCCCCGTCGCCGAGCTCGAGCGGCCGCGCGACGTCTTCGAGCGTAAGGGCATCCCCAAGGACGATGCCGCCGCCTCCCTCTCCGACGAGCCGGCGATCTTCTTCCCGGAGGCGAAGGAGTCCGACCACAACGAAAGCGCCGACGGCGAGGATTACCGCCAGATGAAGGGCGAGTCGAAGAGCTTCCTCTCGTACACACCCGGGGAGGCGGGCGGGTTCCGCGGCCGCCAGGCGGGAAAGATCGCCGGCGTGAACGATGCGGTCGGCGTCGGCGGAGGCGGCGGGGCGAGCGGCCGCTACGGCGCGCGCTTCGGGGGTCGCGAGAATCTCGTCGCCAAGGGAGGCGGCGGCTCGGGGACCGAGGACGCCGTCCGCGCGGCCATGCGCTGGCTCTCGCGGCACCAGTCGCCCGACGGGTCGTGGGCGGCGGCCGGATTTGCCGTCCAGTGTGCGGGCGAGAAATGCTCGGGACCGGGCGGGCGCGACTTCGACACGGGCGACACAGGACTCGCGCTGCTGGCCTTCCTGGGAGCGGGCTACTCCCACCTCTCGCGCGACGAGTTCGCGGATCCGGCGCGGCCCGGAAAAACCCTGCGCTTCGGCGACACGGTAAAGAACGGACTCAAGTGGCTGGTGGCGCAGCAGGACGTCGACGGATGCGTAGGGCCGAAGCGCGGCCACTACATGTACGATCATGCGATCGCGACGCTCGCCCTTTCGGAGGCCTACGGGATGACGAACGCCTCGACACTCCAGATTCCCGCCCAGAAGGCCGTCGACTTCCTGATCGCAGCCCAGAACCTCGGAAAGGGCTGGCGCTACACCGCGCGCTGCGGCGACAACGACACCTCCGTCACCGGCTGGGCCGCCATGGCGCTCAAGAGCGCCGACCTTTCGGGCCTCGAGTTCCCCCGGTCCTCGTACGACGGCACCCGCGCCTGGTTCGACGAGGTCACCGAGGGGACGTATTCGCGGGTGGGCTACACGCGCAAGGCCGGGCCCAAGGATTCGCTCTCGATGACCGCGATCGGCGTCATGTGCCGGATCTTCATGGACAAGAACAAGGCGGATCCGCGGCTCTCCAGCGGCTGCGA
>DASQOM010000153.1:0-16071 GCA_035644495.1 Planctomycetota bacterium
GCTCTCGCTGGCGGCGGCGCTCGGCCTGCCCGCGCTGGGCTTCGGCGTCTTCTACGGGTACCGCACCGACATCGCCACGAGCGTCACGTATCCGATCATGTATGGAGTCGCGGCGGTCGTCCATGCCGTCCAGTACCGCCGGGGGCGGGGCTTCGCCTCCGCCTTCCTTGCCGCCTGCTCCGCCGCCCAGGGCGTCATGTGCGCCTTGTACTTCAGCACGATCGCGATCGGGAACCCCGCGATCATGATCCTGGGCTACGCCCACTATGCCTCGGTCTCGATCATCGGGGTCCTCTTCGGATGGGTGCACCTGCCGCGGGAACTCCGCGGCCGCTCGCCCGTGCGCATGAGCGTTCGCGATGCCCGGACCTTCGCGGGCGCCTTCCTCGCGGCCGAAATCCCCGTCTGGCTTGGGCTGCTGGTCTTCTATCGCCCGACGCCGACCCTGTTCCTCGCAGGCGCGGCCGTCCAACAGATCGTCGCGTTCGCGTTCTATTTCGTGCACCGCCACCAACTCGTCATCCACACCGACAACATCGGCGAGCTGCTCGAGGAGCGCACCCGCGAGCTGCGCGCCGCCCAGGGGGAGCTTGCGCGGCAGAACGAGATCCTCGCCGAGAAGCTCGCCGAGCAGGAGCGCGATCTCCGGGCGAAGACCCAGGTCATCGACCGCCAGCGCCGTCTGGAGCTCGCCGCCCAGACCGCCGGGCAGGTCGCCCACGATATCCAGAATCTCGTCTCCCCCATCCTCGTCCGCCTCGAGGAGCTCGAGACCGGCCGCGTCGGAGCGGACCTCGCCGGGATATGCGCGGTCATCCGCCGCCAGGTCGAGCAGCTCATGTCCCTCAATACCCAGCTCCTCGCGCTCTCGCGGCGGGGCCGGGACGAACGTCAGGCCGTGCTGCTCGCCGACGTCGCCCGAGACGTGGCCGACCGCTTCCCCGGCCAGAACCTCTCGGTCGCCTCCGAGGGAACCTCGTGGATCCAGGGCTCGGCGTCGCAGATCTCCCGCGGAATCTCCAACCTCGTGACCAACGCGTTCGAGAGCGACCTGGACCGCCGCGTGTCGGTGTCCCTCCGGACCGGCACCCGGGTGCTCGACGCGAACCGCCGCTGCCATCTCGGATTCCTCTCGCCCGGCCGATATTCGTTCGTGTCCGTCGAGGACACCGGACCCGGAATCCAAGACAAGTACCTCGACCATATCTTCGAGCCGTTCTATTCGTCCAAGGGGGGGCGGCACCGCTCCGGGTCGGGCCTGGGCCTGACGATTGTCGCCGCCGTCGTGGACGACCATCGGGGGGTGCTGGACCTCGAAACGGGGCCGCAGGGCACGCACTTCACGCTCTATTTCCCGGCCATCGAACCCCCGCGGGGCGACGAAATTGCGGAGAATTTGTCGCGTAATGCGACAGTGCTCGTGGTCGACGATGACACTTCGACCCTCCGCGGGTGCCGGGAGGTCCTTGCGGCGAAGGGCTATACGGTGCTTTCGGCGGGCGATGGCCGGGAGGCGCTGAGGGTGCTGCAGACCCAGCCGGTCGACCTCCTGCTGCTCGACTTGGGACTTCCGCACCTGAACGGGGAGGAAGTACTGATGGGGGCGATGCACATCCGGCCGGGGATCCGCTCCGTCATCCATACTTCCTATCTCACTGGGGATCAAGAGGCTGCGTTGAAGGCCATCGGAGCCTCGGCGATCCTGCTCAAGCCGGCGACGCCGACGGACCTGCTGCGGGCCCTGAGCCGGGCCTTTGACGAGCGGGTGCTGTCGGAGAAGCGCAGCGCCTCCCGCCTCGACTGACCCATAGCGGCCCCTTCCTGCCCATACTCGCAAAGCGAATTCCAATTTTCATGATTGGCATGGGTGTTGCAGTGTCATGGCCTGTCTTTTGCATAAGGAAGGTGAAGCATGGGCAATGCGACCGGGAAGGGAATGGTGGCGTCGTATGACGCCGTCGGACGCTATCGACAGGACGAAATCAATGGGTTCACGGACGAGCTGCTGGACGGATTCCTCGACTCCGCCGATCCGGCCGGGGCCCGCAACATTCTCGACGCCATGGCCGGAGACGGAAACCTCACCCTGCGCCTTCAGCGATACTGCGCGGCGCGGGGCCTTCCGTTCCCGCGCACGTCGGTGCTGGAGTACTCCCGCGTTCAGGCGGAGTTCGCGCGCCATGCCCTGGATCCGATCGGCGTCCGAGTCTATTGGGGCGACGCGCTGAGCATGTCGGACCTCGAGACCGGCGCCGCCCTGCCGCGGCAGTCCTATGACCGCGTCCTCATCAAAAGCTCCAACCACGAGATCCCCAAAGTCGACCAGCCCCGTCTCTACCAGGGCGTGTTCGACGTCCTCCGGCCCGGAGGGTCGTTCCACAACCTGGGATTCCTGTTCGAGGATGTCGTCGGCCGCGACGAGTTCGGCCATATCGCGCGGGCCAAGGACCGCCTGGCGGGCATGGAAGCGGCGGTGCGCAACCGCTACTTCCTGACGCGCGCGGAGTTGTACGGCTTCCTGGAGGGGGCCGGCTTCGTCGACGTCCGCCCGGTCCGGCCGATCGAGTACCGGATCCGGTCCCGCGTGGTGGCCGGCCAGTACTTCGCCCCGGAGGTCCGGGAGCGGGACGAGGTCGAATTCCAGATCGCGCAGGTGCGCGCCCTCGCGCTTCGCAGAGACGGGCACATCCGCTTCGAAGGGGACGAAAGCGTGATGATGTGCCCGGGAGAGATCACCATTGCCCGGAGGCCGACCATGGCGGAGACGAACGCCCGGATCTACCAGGAGTGCGCGCAGGATTTCCTCCGCCACGTCCGCGCCCACTCGGAGTTGCTGCGCGAAGCGGCGCGCCATATCCCCGACGCCGCCCGGGTCCTCGACCTCGGCTGCGGCATCGGGCTGCTCGCCGAGTATCTCTCGGAAGGCGTCGACTACCTCGGGCTCGACCGCTCCGCGGAGCTGACGTCGATCGCCGCCCGCCGCTACTCGCAGCGGCCCGGCATCGCGTTCGCCGCATCGGATCCCGCCGGCATCGACATCGATGCCCGGCATGACGTGGTCACCCTGCTTCAGACGCTGCACCTTCCCGGGGTCGATGCCGTCGACCAGCTCCGCCGCGCGCTGCGGGCCCTGCGTCCGGGAGGCCGGCTGATCCTCAGCGCGCCCGTCGCGCCGGACAGCCTGGCGTCGGTGGGCGAGCGGATCAGCACGCAACTGGAGCAGGACCGCCGGCTCCAGGGGCGGGAGGGGCTGCTCGAGGTGCTGCGGGACGGCCATCGCCGCCTGGCGCTCGACCACGGCAGCACCTGGTCCGCCGAGGGCATGGTGGCGCTGCTCCGCCATCTCGGGTTCGGCGACGTGCTGACGCTGAAGAAGGACCTGTATTTCGGCGCCGCCTACCTCATTGTGGCGGGGAGGTGAGCGATGACGCCCAAAGTTGAAGATCTCTTCCAGCGGAGCCTGACCGCGCATCTTCCGCCGGACTCGTTCGGCCGGCTGCGCGGGGCCTCGGTCCTCATCGCGGGCCTCGGCGGAGGCTCCAACATCGCGGAGCTCCTGGTGCGGAAGGGGGTCGGTCGCATGACGATCGCCGACCTCGACGTCTACGAGCCGCACAACATCCGCCAGCGCGGGAGCCTCGCGAGCAGCTGGGGCAGCGAGAAGACCTCGGTGATGGCCGGGCGCCTCAAGGACATCAACCCCCATCTGGACCTGACCTGCGTGCGAGAGGGGATCACGGTCGGCAACGCGCCGGACCTGGTCCGCCGCGCGGACGTGGTCGTCGACATGCTCGACTTCCACGCGCTCGGGGAAAAGGTCGCGCTCTGCCGTGCGGCGCGGGTCGAAGGGAAGTGCGTCGTGACGACGCCGTCCGTCGTGAACGGCGCGGTGCTTTATGTCTTCACTCCGGAGAGCCCCTCGTTCGAGGAGTTCTTCGGATACGAGGTCGGGATGCCCCCGGGCGAACTGGCCCTCCGCTTCCTGAAGCGGTTGATTCCGCATTTTCCGCCCGAGGCGCCGGAGGCTCTCTACCGCGCGGCGGCGCTCGGCGAGCGGACGATCCCGCTCGACGCGGTCGGCGTCGACCAGGCCTCGGTCCTGGCGTCGGCGGCGGTGGAAAACCTGCTGCTCGGGCGGCAGGAGCGGATCGTGGCCGTCCCGCGGGGGATCCAGGCGGATCTCTCGGACCCGTCGTTCCTGGCCCGAATCGTCGACTTCAGCGACGGGGAGCTGCGGCTCCGATGACCGTCACAGCCGTCTCGTCGCCGGCGCTGCCGGTCCCCGTGAGGACGCCGATCCTGAATACCGGCGTCTGCGGGGTGAAGCTCGAAGTGAAGCAGTGGTCGGGGTCCGCGAAGTACCGGATGGTCTATGCGAAGCTTCAAAGCGCGATCGCGGAGGGCCGGGTCGCGGCCGGCACGACGCTGGCCGAGGTGACGTCGGGATCGACGGGGGTCGCGCTGGCCTATGCGGGGCGGCACCTGGGCCTGTCGGTCGAACTGCATGCGCTTGCGTCGATCTCCGCCGCGAAGCGCGAGCGGATCCGGGCGTACGGCGCACGGCTGGTCCTTCATCCGGAGGGGACTCCGGTGTCGTCGCTGCTCGACTCCGTGCGGGATCGGGCGGCAAGAGGTCTTTGCTGGCACCTGGATCAGTACGACCGGAGGTCCTTGATCACCGCCTATGAGGACCTCGGGCATGAACTGGTCGGGCAGCTCCGCGAAGCGGGCGGCGTCGGGCCGGAGGCCGTCGCGTGTCCCGTCGGCACGGGCGGCTTGATCCAGGGCGTCGGAACGTCGCTGCGGAAGGCGTTTCCGGGGATCCGCGTGCTCGCGGTGGAGCCCGGGCGGGGGGTGGCCATCGACGGGATCCGCAATACCGACGAATTCCACCTGGGCGACGGGGACCCCTACGACCGGAGCTTTCCCGACGAAGTGCTGCACGTCCGGCGGCCGGACTGCCCGTCGTTCGTCCAGGGGGTGCCCCTGGGGGAGAGCGCGTCGGCGGTTCTGGAGGCGCTCCAGTCCCGCCCCGAACTGAAGATTCTGGTGATTGCTCCTGATTAGGACCCGGGGCCCCGGTGACGGGAGCCCGGCCAAGTTTTTCCCCGGTCGCACGAGGGGCGGGGGTCCCCGCTTTGGGACCTCCGCCCCCCGGCTTGGAGGGGACACGATGACTCCGTCGTCGCACGAGCCCGAGCGCGACGCCTCGCTTCACCGCGTGGCGGACCGCCTCACGGTCGTCTGTGGCTTCGCGGAGCTCCTTCGCGACGGCGCCTACGGCCCGGTCAACGACGAACAGAAGCGCGTCCTGGAAACCCTCATCAGCGAGGCGAAGGAGGCCGGGGCGCTGTTCCACCTGCTGTCGCAGCAGGGCCTCGGACGTCCTGAAAAAACAAAACCTCCCGGCACCGGCGCGTAGAAAGTTTTTGCGCCGCGGGCCGCCCGGACCTAAACTCTCCCATCTTGATGAGAGGGCGGACTTCGAAACGGGCGGGCCGCATCCTGGTCGCGGAGGATGATCCGGAAATCCGGGAGCTCATCGGACGGGCTCTCGTCCTCGCGGGCCACCAGGTCGACCTTTGCGAAGAGGGCGCCACGGCGCTCGCGAAAGCCCGGCAGGGCGGCTACGCCCTCGTCATCCTCGACTACCGCATGCCCCGCCGCCTGGGCACCACGGTCCTGAAAGCGCTCCGGCAGGACGACCCCTCGACTCCGGTCATCTTGATGTCCGCCCACCTTCCGGACGACGTGCGCGCCGGCTGCCGCCCCTTCGCCCCGGTGCAGTTCCTCGCCAAGCCGTTCAGCATCGGCGTGCTGCGCGACGCGGTCGCGCGTTCGCTGCGCCCGCGGTCGGGTCGACGCGGACCGTCTACTCCGTCTTGCGCCGCTCCCGGGCATAGCTGACGAGCTCCTGGAATCCCCGGCCCGTCGCGGACCCGGTCACGTGGACCGGTCCTTCCCAGATGGACTCCTGTTCGCCCAGAACCGGGGACTCGCGGTCGCGGAACAGCGGGTCGATCCGCAGCGTGAGCGGCCCGGCCTTGAGCGTCCAGGCGACCGGATAGCGGACTTTGGTGGGCGATTCCCAGATGGTTTCGACCGTCGCATCGAGCGGATAGACGCGGGCGTCGTGGGTGCAGACCGCCCGCAGCAGCAGCCCGGTTTTCAGCTCCCGCAGCACGTACGCGTTCACGTTGCTGCCGTCGTCCAGCTGGAGACCCCACCAGGACCAGCCGACGGTCGGCTCGGTCCACGTCGATCCCCACTGATGGTCGTACCAGAAGCTGCCCGTCGCCTTCCGCCCGTGGACGGTGCCTGTCGCGCGCAGCCGGGGTATCGAGTAATAGTGCATGTCCCCGGAGTTCCCCAGCCCCGTCAGCCCGGTGCCTTCGATGGCCATGAACGCCGACTCGGCCTTGAGCTGCAGGTCCACGTCGCCGGTCTTCAGGCGATACGCGCCGGGGGCGCTGCGCTCGAACAGGTCGTCGCCGTAGCGGACCTGGAGCGGGTCGCCGGCCTTCTCGAGCGGCTCGCCGGGAATCAGGAGGTGCGGCCTGGGCAGTTTCGTGTCGCCGGTCAGCGCCTTGACGAGGGGGAGGAGCTCGGCGCCGACGGCCGACCGGGACGAACGTTCTCCCGTCGCGAGGTTCGTCAGGTCATAGAGCTGGTACCGGGTGGGCGGCTGACCCGGCCGCAGGGAGCGGAAGAAGCTCGAGAAGACGGTCCAGCGGCCGCCGGCGTCGTCCTCCAGGAATCCCCAGTGGTACCACCATTCGACGCGGACGTCGCCATGGACGCCCTCTTCGGCCGCGGGATCGAACGCCCATGTCGCAGCGGGCGGCGCCGCGCAGCCGGCGGCCGTCAGGAGGCCAAGGGTCAGGATTCGACTCCAGGTTCCCATCGTCGCGAGTGTACCACGTCCCCCCGATCGCCCGGCCTGTTCGAGGGCTTCCACAAACAAGCCCGTCATGTTTGTGGAGCGCGGGGAGGCGGGGTATCGTACCGTAGTCATCATCCGGCAGGAGGAACCCGTGCAGCTCCATGAAATGAAGTCGCCCGAGGTCGCGTCGCTGTCCAAGGATACCCCCATCGTCGTCCCCATCGCCGCCCTCGAGCAGCACGGGGCCCATATGCCGCTCTTCACGGACAGCCTCCTCTGCGGCGAAGTCGTCCGCCGCGTCGCCGGGAGACTCGAGGATAAGGTCGTTTTCACTCCCCTGATCTGGCTGGGCAACTCCCACCACCACCTCGACTTCGTGGGAACCCTCTCCGCCGAGCCGCGCACCTATCTCGACACGCTGGTCGGCGTTTTCGAGAATCTCATTCACCACGGCTTCAAGCGCCTGGTCTTCTTCAACGGCCACGGCGGCAACATCACCCCCGGCCAGCAGGCCATCTTCGAGCTGCGTCAGCGTCACCGCGCGCGTCGCGACCTGCTCCTGCTCGCGGCGACCTACTGGCGCCTCGGCTCGAAGCCGACCCAGGTCGATGCCGCCATCCACGAGGACCGGATGGGCCACGGCTGCGACCTGGAGACCTCGATGATGCTGCGCCTCGCGCCGCAGCTCGTGGGGGACTATAAGAAGATCAAGCCCGTCGAGTTCGGCGAGTCCTTCGAGCCCGCCGACCGCGGCTGGATCACCCAGGAGCGCAGCGCCCCCGGCCACGTCGGCGACCCGCGAAAAGCCAGCGCCGAAAAGGGGGAGAAACTCTTCAAGGCCTTCAGCGACGACGCGGTCAAGTTCCTCGAGCGGGTCCTCGCCTGGGACGGCAGCTCCTGGAACGGATGAGCGACGGGACGCCGACCCGGTCCAAGGCCTGGCGCTGGGGCGTCTGCGTCCTCCTCCTCGCGGCGACCACCATCAACTACATGGACCGGCTCACCCTCTCGACCACGGCGAAGCGGGTCAAGACCGAGTTCACGCTCGACAACGCCCAGTACGGCAAGATCGAAACGTCGTTCAGCCTGGCGTTCGCCGCCGGGAGCATGGTCTTCGGCATCCTGGCCGACCGCGTCTCGTTGCGGCTGCTGTATCCGGTCGTGCTGATCCTGTGGTCGGCCACCGGCTTCGCGACGGGCCTGGTCCGCAGCTATTCCGGCCTGATCGTCTGCCGCACCCTGCTGGGTCTCTTCGAGGCGGGCCACTGGCCCTGCGCCCTGCGGACGGTCCAGCGCATCCTCGAGCCGAAGGACCGCGCGATGGGGAACGGCCTTCTGCAGAGCGGCGCGTCGCTCGGCGCGGTGATCACGCCCTTCATCGTCCAGCCCTTCCTTGACCGCGAGCTCGGCTGGCGCCTGCCCTTCATGGTGATCGGCGCCGTCGGCGCCTTATGGTCCCTGGTGTGGTTCGTGTTGATCCGCAGCGACGATCTCCAGGGCGATCCGTCAACGACGCCCGCGTCCTCGATGGGGTTCCTCGAGGCCGTGCTGAGCCGCCGCTTCCTTGCCCTGGTGCTGATGCTCTCGCTGATCAACACCGCGTGGCAGCTGCTGCGCGCCTGGCTGCCCCTCTTCCTGAGGGAAGGGCGGGGTTACGACGAGGCTTACGCGAACTACTTCACGGTGCCGTACTATCTAGCGACGGACCTGGGGGCGCTGGCGGCGGGGGCCCTGGCGCTGCGGATGACGCGGCGCGGAGAGACCGTGCACGGCGCCCGGCTGCGGGTCTTCGTGGGGATGGCGATGCTGGCCGCGCTGACGAACGCGGCGGTCTTCATGCCCCGGGGGCTGCCGCTGCTGGGCACGCTGCTGATCGTCGGATTCGGCGCGCTGGGGGTCTTCCCCTGCTATTACTCGTTCGCGCAGGAGATCTCCGAGCGCCACGTGGGAAAGGTGAACGGCCTGCTGTCCGTGTGCGGGTGGATCGTCACCGGCGGCTTCCAGTGGCTGTTCGGCGCCGTGGTGGACGCCCGCAATTCGTTCGACCTGCCGATGGCGCTCGTGGGCTGGGCGCCCCTGGCGGCGCTCGTTCTGTTCGTGGCTCTGTGGACGCGGGATCCGGTCGAGAGGAGAACCGCATGACCCTGACCCGTCGGGAGTTTCTCGGCGCGGGCGCCGCCCTGACCGCGTCCGCCCTCGTCCCGCCGCTGCGCGGGAAGCGGGTCGCCGCGATCAACACGGTCTATCATCTGCGCTCGCACGCATACCACATCGCCGGCCGCTTCATCCACGGGTATCCGGTCGACGGCGTCCATCACCAGCCCGAGTGGAAGCTCGTGCGGATGTTCAACGACCAATATGCGGGCAACGACCTGAGCCGCGACCTGGCGCCGAAGCACGGGTTCGAGATCTCGAGGACCGTGGCCGACGCCCTCGGCGGGGCGGGCGGGCTCGACGTCGACGCGGTGCTCCTGATCGGCGAGCACGGGCAATATCCGAACAACGAGATCGGCCAGAAGCTCTATCCGCGCCACCGGCTGTTCATGGAGATCGTCGACTACTTCCGGAAGTGCGGGAAGACAGCGCCGGTCTTCAACGACAAGCATCTGTCCTACGACACGAAGCTCGCCCATGAGATGGTCGCCGCGTCGCGCGAGCTGAAGTTCGGGTTCATGGCGGGGTCGTCGCTGCCGGTCACGTGGCGGCGGCCCGAGCTCGAGCCGGCGATCGGGACGCCGATGACGGACGCGCTGGTGTGCGGGTACGGCGCAGGCGAGGCATACATGTTCCATTGTCTCGAGTCGCTGCAGGTGATGATGGAGCGGCGCGGGGCGAGGGAAGCCGGGGTCAAGGCCGTGACGGCGCTGAAGGGTGAGGCGGTCTGGCGGGCGGGGGCGGAAGGCCTCTGGCCGAAGGATCTGCTGGACGCGGCGCTGTCGCGCAGCCCGAGCTGCAACTACGGTTCGCCGAAGGACAACTGCCCGGATCCCTGGGCGTTCCTGGTCGAGTATCAGGATGGCGCGCGGGGGACCTGCCTGCAGCTGAACGAGCACGTCGCGGACTTCACGTTCGCGGCGCGGGTGAAGGGGCAGAAGGCGCCGATCTCGACGCTCTTCGAGCTGCCGGCGCCGCCGGGGGCGCGCTACTTCAGCGCGCTGACCTGGAACATCGAAAAGCTGTTCCGGGCGGGGAAGCCGCCGTATCCGGTCGAACGGACGCTGCTGACGACCGCCGTCCTGGACCACGGGATGCGCTCGCTGGCGGCGGGCGGCAAGCGGCTGGAGGACGCGTCGATGGAGGTCTCGTACGAGGCCCCCGCCGAGAGCGGCTATTTCAAGGGCCCGTCGTCGGACCAATGACCGAAGGGACCGTCACTTTTGTAAAAGATTCCGGGTCCCCGGGCAAATAGACCCCAAGGGAGGAACCATGAAGCTCTTCGCTCTGGCGCTCGCGGCGTGTCTCTGCGGTCCGCAGGAAAAGGGGCAGTGGGTCAACATCTCGGAAAGCGTGACGTCGAAGGTCGAGCAGAAGTGGCCGTTCCTCGCGGCCGGCATCGCCGTCGATCCCTCCTCGGGCGAGGTCTACCTCGTCATCGCCGGGGCCGGCCTCTGGAAGAGCAGCGACCATGGAAAGACGTTCACCCAGGTCGACCAGGGCAAGGTCGGCGGTCGCTGCGAGACCGGCGCCGCGATCCAGATCGATCCGATGGGCGGCGGGCGGCTCGCGTTCTTCCAGCTCGACGGGAAGGCCGCGTGGACCGGGGACGGCGGCAAAACCTGGAACCCCTGCAGCGACGGCGGCCGACGCGGCTTCGACTTCGTCGCGGTCGACTGGAGCGACCCCAAGGCGCGCCGGATGTGGGGGGTACGCCACGAAAGCGGCGACGTCGGATTGTTGAGCGACAACGGCGGCGCGGCCTGGAAGGAAGTGGAGAAGGGCTGGAAGGGCTTCGGCGTCTTCGACTTCGAGACGCTGGTCGCACACCGCGGCAAGGGGATCGAGCGGTCGACGGACGCGGGAGCGACATGGAAGACGGTGTCGGACATCACCCCGACCGGGCGCATCGTCTCGGTCTATAAAGGCGTCGGCTACTGGCTGACGGACAAGGGCCTCCTTGCCAGCAAGGATAAGGGCGCGACGTGGACGCCGCTCGCGGGATCGGTGAGCGCCTGGTTCGGCCCGTATTTCAAGGACGAGAAGCACTTCGTCGTGTTCGGCAAGGACGGATTCTCGGAGACGCAGGACGGCGGCGGAACGTGGACGGTGGCGGCGCCCCCGCCCTCGGAGAAGAAGTTGACCGACAAGTGGTTCTCGAACGTGGCCTGGGACCCCAAGGCCAACATCTTCTATATCTCGCGGATGGGCCAGCCGGCCTTCAAATACGAGCGCTGACCGGTCCGCCTCCGGCGATCTCGGTTCGCCGGGCGTCGGATTGCTCGGCGAGACTGCGGAGCTCCACGCGAAGCCGACGTTCCGAGCCCGCCCGTCTCCGCGCGAGGGTCAGGTGCGATCGGAGCAGGTCCAGGAGGCTAATCCGCATTTCCTTGCCGTCCTTCGCGACGTGCATCCACACCTCGATCCGGTTTTCCAGAATCTGGCTGCGGCTGAGGAAGTCGATCAACGCCCGGGGCGGCTGGTCGCGCTGCAACACGATTTCGATGTTCACCTGCTCGCGCGTGGAAAGATCCAGAAGATCCGCGATCCGGGTCCCCTGATTCGTCTTCGCCATGTCCGTCAGCCCCTTGAGGAGGTCCCTCTTCGATGTTCCATAGGGAACGTCGTGCAAGGTGATCCGGGATTCTCCCTGGGACCCTTTCCCGATCGACGTCCGTGCCCGCACGACCAGCGTCCCTTCGCCGGTACGATAGATGCCTTCGAGATCCTGCGGATTCATCAGGATGCCGCCGGTCGGGAAGTCCGGTCCGCGAAGGACTTTGATCAGGTCCTGCAGCCGGGCATCGGGATTCTCCAGGAGCAGGAGCAGCGACCCCGCCACCTCTTTCAGATTGTGCGGCGGGAGGAATGAGCGAAGGACCCCGCCGTGCAGGCCGCCGGTCGGACAGTAACTCACCAGGGGCTCCATGAACTCAGGGTCGGCCTCGGTGCTCCGGGGTGCGTCCGTCTCGATGGCGCCCGAGTGAGCGAAGCCCCCGTTGACCAGGAGCTGCGGGAAGACGCCCTCCTGCAACCCCCAGGATGACGGCCACACCTCGTTGTAGCGCATCCCGGTAGGCGGATCTCCGTCGATGGATCCGAAGTTGCCCTGGGTCTCGAAGAGCGGGTAGCGCGCAATCCAATTCTGGGACATCCGGAGCAGGAAGGCGTAGAGTTCCAGCGGCGAGCGTGAGGGATCGGCCTTCCAGACCGACTTGATGACCTTGTGCGTCTTGACTTGCTTCAGTGTCCGGCCGGCTTCGATCAGCTTGCGGGCGTGATCGTGCAGGCCATCCCGAAGCTCCGGAAGCGGAAAGCCCAGAATCACGTTCTCATCCTCTCAAGTCGCGGGGATCAACGGAAGTGTTTCCCCGTGCGACCGTCACCTTGGTTGCAGCCAGCGGGAGCGCAAGCCCTTCGCAAGCTCCACGAAGCGGTCGAGAGCCTGCGGCTTGATATGGTACCCGCGCGCTCCGAGCTGCAGGGCGCGGTCGATGTCCGACTGGTGCGTGGACGACGACAGGACCACGGCCGGCAGCTCCTTCAGTTCCGGCCTCGACGAGAGCCAGGTCAGCACTTCGAAGCCGCTGACCCGCGGCATCTTGAGATCCAACAGCAGCAGCGCCGGCAGCGGATGCGCGCTGCGGTCCGCATAGGCGCCGACCCCGCCCAGATAGTCGATCGCGTCCTGTCCGTCGCGGACGACGATCAGCGGGTTCGGCACCTGCGCGCGCAGGAAGACGCGGGCCAGGATGACCGCGTCGGACTCCTCGTCCTCCGCCGCCAGCACCGGACGGATCACGCGGCCACCGTCGCCAGGGGAAGGTCGACCCAGAAGCGGCTGCCTTTGCCCGGTTCGGATTCGACGCCGACCTTTCCGCCCATGCGCTCCACCACCTTTCGTACAATCGCGAGACCGACGCCCCTCCCTTCATAGGTGGTGTCCAGCTTCTGGAACATCCCGAACAGCCTCGACTGCGAATTGCGCGGGATGCCGATGCCGTTGTCCTCGACCCAGATCCGGGCACTGCCGTCCTTCGCTTCGGAGCGGACCCGGACGATGGGACGGACCCCCGGCGCCACGAACTTGACCGCGTTTCCCAGGAGATTGGAGAAGCACTGCGTCAGCAGGGATTCGTTGCCGAGGACGACCGCCAAGTCGCCCTCGACGCGGATGTCCGCCTTGTCCGGGTGGAAGTTCGGGTAGGTGTCGAGGAGGCCGCGCAGCAGCGTCGAAAGGTTGACCGGCTCCAGAGGCAGGTGCTGAAGCACGGCCTGGGTATAGTTCAGCGCGTCGTTGATCAGGGCGTCGAGGCGGCCGGCGCCGATGACGATGCGACGGCAGTAGTCGATCATCTCGGCCGAGAGTCCTCCGGCCTGGGCGTCCTCGAACAGCATCTGCGCGAAGGTCCCCATCGCCCGGAGCGGCGCCCTCATGTCGTGGCTGATGGCGTAGGACACGTGCTGGAGTTCGTCGATCATCTCGCGAAGGCTGGTCGTGCGCTCGTCGACGAGGCGCTCCAGCTCGTGATGGCCCCGGGCCAGGGTTTCCTGGGCGGCCACGATCGGGGTGATGTCGCGCAGGATCACCGACGCCCCCGTCAGCCGACCCTCCACGTTCCTCAGCGGAGAGAGGGTCGAGAGGACGGGGACCCTCTGGCCGGTTTTCGAGCGGAGCATTCCCTGCCGCTGCTCCGACGGACTCCCTTCGCGAAGACGCTCCAGGTTCGCGGCGACCTCCGCGGCCTGGCCCAGAGGAAAGAGGACGGAGGCGGGATGCCCGATGATCTCGGCCGGCTCATAGCCGAAGAGGGTGCGGGCGCCCTCGTTCCAGGTCTGCACGATGCCGTCCATATCGACGGTGACGATGGCGTCGCCGGAGGATTCGACGATGGCCGCGAGGCGCGCCCGGGCCTCCTCCGCGTGCCGCTGCCGGGTCACGTCGCGGAAGACGAGCACGACGCCGAAGAGGGCTGCTCCCGGCTGGCGGATCGGCGCGACGCTGTCATCGATCGGGGCCTCGCTCCCGGTCCGGGAGATCAGGACCGTATGGTTCTCGAGGCCCACGACATTCCCCTGGCGCAGGATCTTGTCGACGGGGTTCTCCAACGCCCGTCGGGTCTGCTCGTTCACGATGCGGAACACTTCGGGGAGGGGGCGGCCGGCGGCCTCGGAGTGATTCCAGCCGGTCAGCCGCTCGGCCTCCGCATTGAGGAAGGTGATGCGCCCGCCCGCATCGGTGACGATGACGCCGTCCCCGATGCTCGACAGGGTGGTCGAGATCAGCTCCTTCTGGCGGGAGGTCTCCAGAAGAGCCTCTTCGCGCGATTTCGTCTCGCGGGAGAGGCGCCGGTAGGCCCAGCTCAGGAAGAGCAGGTTGAAGAGGAAGGTCAGGGCGGTGGCTGCCGTCCGCAGCGTGCTGGTCGAGTCGGCGGTCGCCGCGGCGTCCTCGAGTTCCCGCGTTTCCGAGAGGGCCATGCGATCCACTTCCGCGCGGATCCTGTCCATCAGCGCCTTGCCGGAGCCTCCTTTGACGAGCTCTAACGCCTGGTCCAGGCCGCCGCTGCGGCGCAGGTCGATGGTCCGCTCCAGTTCCACGAACTTCTCTTCGCTCAGGGAGTTCAGCCGGGCGACCTGGTCCCGCGCCAGGGCGCCCTCGGCCGCCAGCCGCAGCAGCGCGGCGCTCTCCTGGCGCACCACGGCTTTCGCCTGACGATAGGGTTCCAGGTACCGTTCGTCTCCCGTCAGCAGGTAGCCGCGCTGGCCGGTTTCCGCGTCCTTGACGCTCGAAAGGAAGCGGTTGAAATCCAGCAGCACGGCGCGCTGATAGGCCAGTCGCCGGCTGCTGTCGACGGCGATGCGTCCCATGACGTAGACAAAAGCGAAGCTGACGAACAGGACGAGGACGACACCGATGAAGACCGAGCGGATGGCGGATTTGCCGAGCATGGTGCTGGTGACCGCCCTCTTCGTTCCTGTCAGAAACTGCCCGGTCCCGATGATGGAGACCCGGAGCGAGTTGCAGCCTAAGAGCCCCCGGCGCAGGAAATGTTACGGTCGAGGAGTCTTCTGGCGCCCCGCGTCCGACGTGGCCAAGGACGAGCGCCAGGAAGGCGCGGTCACTTCTCTTGGGCAATCCCGGGAACATCAGTCACCGGGACATCATCAGCAGGACGATGACCAGGATGAAGGCCAGGGTGAACCAACCCCTCGTCCGGCCGAGAATCGGATGCGGGTCCCGGGCGCAAGCTGCGTCCCAGCAGTTCTTGGAAGGAGACCCTATCCTCGGGCGAGGAGAAGGCGCTCTTCGGAATCAGTTCTGCGCACCGTGATCGACGCGGACAGGATCGGTCCCCCGAGCAGGAGTCCTAGAGAGTGACCGTCACCCTCGGATCACTTGCGGTCGAAGCTGTCCTTGTTGCGGGCCCACCAGGCCTGCCAGGCATCCGAAGTGGCCAGCGACTCCTTGGTGATCTCGCCGAGCGCCTTGTTGATGGCGGGGTTGAGCGCCTTCGCGCGGTCCCGTGCGCGGACCTCGGGCGGGGCCAGGAACTGGTTGGTGCCGCTGGGGTTGGTGACGACCCCACCGGCGGCGTTCTGCGCCGCGCGGATCGCCCGCTCGCCGCGGCCGAGCGTCTGGATCAGAGGATCGATCGACACCGAGCAGCCGGCCTTTCCGGACGCCTCGATCGCGATCTTTGCCATGTTCTCGTCCTTGTCCTCGAAGAACTTGGCGAGCGTGTTCGCCGAGACCGGCTCCTTCAGCTCCCCGATCGCGATGCAGGTGTGACCGAAGAAGCCGGGGTCTTTCGCGCTCGCGGGCAGGATGTTGCTGAGCACCGCCCCGGCCGGCTTCTTCGCGTCCGTGAAGGCGCCGAGCGCCTTGACCGCCGCCTGCCGTACGGAGCTCGATTCGCTGGTCTCCACGACCTTGCCCAGCCGGCTCGCCGTCTTCGGATGGTGGGTTTTGCCGAGGTCTTCGACCGCGGCGAGCTTCTTCGCCTCGCCGCCCTTATACTCCTTCTCGAAGGTGT
>DASQOM010000154.1:0-8179 GCA_035644495.1 Planctomycetota bacterium
GTTCACGAGCGACGCGTCGAAGAAGGACGCAGAGGCGCTCGCCAAGCATCTCGGCATCGATTTCAAGACCATCCCGATCCAGCCCATCTTCGACTCGTTCGCGGGCGAGGTCGGCAAGGTCATCAGCGGCCGCCAGGGCGACCTCTCGGACCAGAATCTCCAGGCCCGCATCCGCGGGACCGTCCTGATGTCGATTTCCAACAAGCAGGGCCACCTGCTGCTGTCGACCGGCAACAAGAGCGAGCTCGCCACCGGCTACACGACGCTGTACGGCGACATGGCCGGCGGCCTCGACGTGCTGGCCGACGTCCCCAAGACCCTCGTCTACCGCATCGCGAAGGAGGTCGTGAACTCCGGCCGCGAGCTGATCCCCGCGAACACGATCCAGCGTCCGCCGAGCGCCGAACTGCGCCACAACCAGCGCGACTCGGACGACCTGCCCGAGTACGACATCCTCGACCCGATCCTGAAGCTCTATATCGAGGAGCACAAGTCTCCGGAAGAGATCGTCGCCGCGGGCCACGCGAAGGACGCCGTCGACAAGGCCGTCGCCCTCGTCGAGAAGAGCGAATACAAGCGCCGCCAGACTCCGGTGGGGCTGCGCGTGACGTCGAAGGCCTTCGGCACGGGCCGCCGTCTGCCGATCGCGCGGAAGCTGTAAGCGGCCGGAGGGGTGGAGGCTGTGAAACCGCCCGCGGTCAGCGTCGCGGTCGACCTGGTCATCTTCACCGTCCGCGACGGCGGGCTCCAGGTGCTGCTCATCGAGCGGGGCATCCCGCCCTTCCGGGGCCAGTGGGCTCTGCCCGGCGGCTTCGTCCGCGAGCGCGAGACGCTCGAAGAGGCGGCCCGCCGCGAGCTGGAGGAGGAGACCGGCCTGCGGGACGTCTACCTCGAGCAGCTCTACACGTTCGGCGATCCCGACCGTGATCCGCGCGGCCGCACCGTCGCGGTCGCCTATTACGCCCTCACGCCCCCCGCCCCCCTGCGCGCATCGACGGACGCGGCCAAAGCCGACTGGCATCCCGCGGGCCGGACATCGAAGCTCGCGTTCGACCACGCGAAGATCCTGAAGACCGGGCTGCAGCGGCTGCGCGCCAAGATCGGCTACACCACGGTCGGCTTCGAGCTGCTGGCGAAGCAGTTCACGCTGTCGGAGCTCCAGCGCCTGTATGAAGCGATCCTGGAGCGGCCGCTGGACAAGCGCAATTTCAGGAAGAAGATGCTTTCGCTCGGCCTGCTGAAGGCCGAGGGCCAGAAGCGGTCCGCCGGCGCGCACCGCCCCGCCCAGCTGTATTCCTTCGCGCTTCCGAGGATGAAGATCCTGGACGGCCCGATCGTATGAAGGTGCTCATCGTCTACAAGAAGTCCTTCCTCGAGTCGCACGGCGGCGACGCGAAAGGGCTCGCGCTGCTGGAACCCGCCGACCGCCACCGCCTGCTCACCGCCGACCAGGAGAACCGGCGCGCGCTGGGCGACCTGACCGCCCACCTGGCCCGGCTCGGCGTCTCCTCCGACGCCGTCTTCCGCGGCTCCGTGGCCGCGCGCCGGCGCTACGACCTGGTGATCTCGCTCGGCGGCGACGGCACCTTCTTCGCCGCCGCGCGCTACCTGAAGGACACGCCCATCCTCGGGATCAACTCCGACCCCGCCAATTCGCTGGGGCTCTGGACCTGCGCGGACAGCAGCGGCTTCCGCGAGCCGCTCGAGCGGGCGCTGGCCGGAACCCTGAAGGCCGTCCGCATCCACCGCTTGAGCATCGCGATCAACGGCAGGCCCGTGCGGGAGCTGGCCTTCAACGACGTGCTGATCGCCCACAAGAATCCCGCTGCGATGACCCGCTACCACCTGAGCGTCGGAACCGCCGTCGAGCAGCAGAAGAGCTCGGGGGTCTGGATTTCCACGGCCGCGGGGTCCACCGCCGGCATCCGCTCGGCCGGCGGCCGGCGGATGCCCATCTCGTCGAAGCGGCTTCAGTATCTGGTGCGCGAGCCCTATACCTGGCCCCAGCGCCGCTACGGACTGTCGCGCGGCTTCGTCCCGAAGCTCGGCCTGCAGTCCCTCACCGTCGGGCTCAGGCTGTGGATCGACGGCTCCCGCGTCCGCTACGACCTGGGTCTGGGCGACCGCGTCGAACTCCAGAGCGGCCCGGTGCTGCACGTCCTGGGCTATGAGGACGCCCGCCGCCGGAAGCTCTTCCCCTAGCGGATCTTCACGCCCAGGCAGAGTCCTTCGCCGGTCGGCAGCATCGTCGAGCGGAAGCGCCCGCCCTGGGCCAGCTCCTTGTTGAACTCGCGCATCGCCTCCGCCCCGGCGCTCCGGCCGTCGACGATCTCGCCGAACGCGAACGCGTTGTCGCCGAGCACCATCCCGCCGACCTTGAGATGGTGCGCCGCCCAGGCGAGATAGGCGGGATACGATTCCTTGTCGGCGTCGATGAAGACCAGGTCGAACGGCTCCTCGTGCTCGATCTCGGGCAGCCGCTCCAGCGCGGGGCCGACGTGGACCATCACGCGGTCCAGCACCCCGGCTTTCCTGAAGGACTCGAGCGCGACCTCGGCATGGCGCCGCTCGAGTTCGAACGTATGGAGCCGGCCGCCCTTCCCCAGGCCGCGCGCGATCGCCGTCCCCGAATACCCGCCGAGCGTGCCGATCTCGACGGCCTTCTTCGCCCCGGCCGTCCTCGCCAGCACCTCGAGATGCAGCGCGTCCATGCTTCCCAGCTGGATCTCCGGAAGCCCCGCCTTGAGGCTGCGCTCGCGGATCTCCTTCAGGACCGCGTCCTCCGGGTGGAAGACGCGGTTCAGGTACCGGACCAGCTGCTCCTCGCGCCCGCCGAAATAGTCTTTCATGCCTCCTTCTCCTCCGGAGCCCTTCGGTCGATCAGCTCGCACACCAGGTTGCCGGCAAGAATGATCGCGCCTCCGAGCGCTTTTCGCAAGGTCATCGGCTCCATCGCCAGGGCCGCCGCGAAGATCGCGGCGATCACGGGCTCCGCCATATAGATCACCGACGCGCGCGCGGCGGAGATGTCCCGCTGGTAGCGGTTGAGAACGCCGATCGCCACCACCGAGCAGGCCCCCGCCAGGTAGAGCACCGTCCAGGCGACCTGCCGCTCCCCCAGCGAGCGGAACAGCTCCCCGGGAGAGACCCGCATCGCGGCCAGCGTGATCCCCGAGTAGATCACGGCGCAGACGAACTGGACGAACGAGATCGCCTCGGGCGAATGGCTCTTCGTGATGACGTTCGTCATCTGGATCTGGAACGCGAACGCGACGGCGCACGCGATCCCCAGCAGCTCGCCGCGCCCGAGTCCTCCGGCCGGATCCGTCATCACCCAGACGCCGGCCAGCGAGACGACTGCGCCCGTCACGACCCCCACGCCCGCGCGCTCCCGGAAGAACAGCCGCCCGATCAGCGGCGTGATGACGACAAAGAGGCTGGTCAGGAATGCGACGATGGTCGACGTCGACAAGGCCAGCGCGGTCGTCTGGAGGATGAAGCCCAGGTAGAACGGCACGGACAGGAGCGCGCCCGCCCGGACGAGGGGCGCCGAGAGCCGGCGCAGCAGGCCCGGGAAGATCGCGGCCTGGAGGATCGCGGCGGCGAGGAAGCGCAGGAAGAGGAAGCCCGAGGGGGCCGCGGCGGCGCCGACGCGAGCCGCGACTCCGCGCGCGCCCCAGTCCATCGTGAAAAAGCTGGAGCCCCACAGGAGGGTGGTGGCGGAGAGCAGGAGGGAGGCGCGCCGGGCGGGGGTCATGCGATTCCGATCGCCTTAAGGATCCACGGTCGCGCCCAGCCGTTTCGCCAGGCGGCGGATGAAGTCGCGATGGTTCTCCGGCGCGGAGCGCGACCAGTCGCCGAGATACCGGGAAAACGTCCGGTCCTTATGCCCATGCACCGTGTTCAGCCAGCGAAGCGCCTCCCAGTGCCCGGGCGCTTCCTCGAAGAGGGGCAGCAGCGCCGCGGCGATCGTCAGGTTCGCCTTTCGCAGGTGCGGGTCCGCCCGGAGGGCCGCTTCCCTCCCCCGGAACCATTCGTCGAAGGGAACGCCCTCGGGAAGGGGCTCGCCTTCCTTCTCGATCCGCTCGTCGCGGTACTTTTTCAGTTCGGGCCCGTACTCCGTCCAGTTCCGGTACGGCGCGCGGGTCTTCCAGGTCTCTGACATGCGCCCGAGCACGAAGAGCGACGAGGTCTCGCAGACCGATTCCTCAAACCACTGGTTGGGGTTCGCATACTCCTCCGCGCCGCAAACCACGTGGCAGAGTTCGTGGGCGAACTGGAAGGAGAATCGCGCCCAGAGCATCCCTTCGACGTCGAGCTTGACCTGAACCTCCCCGTCCGGGCCGCGCTTGTAGAGGGTGATGGGGCCCGCCATGCTGCGGGACACGTCGATCACCGGAAGCGGGAATCCGGGAAAGCGCAGGAGGAGCTCGTCGGCCGCGGAACGGAGCAGAGCCTGGATGTCCGCCGTCCGGGCTTCCCCCCATCCGTCGGCGGCGACGCGCAGGTCCAGGCGCGGGGGGCGGGCCTCCTGACCCGACCCCGCCCGGGCGAGGAGGAGCAGGATCGCGGCGGCGGACCGGAGGCGCGCGGGGGGCGGCATCGCCGTCCATCCTACACCGGGGCGATCCGTTTAGTGTTGAAAGATCCCGGCGCGCCGCGGTACAACGGGCCCATGCTCGAGCGCATCGCCGTCGTCCTGCGCCAGAAGAAGGCGGTCCAGACGCTGCTCCCCGACCTCAGCACGGAGCTGCTCAAAATCGTCCCCGCCGACTGGCTGCGCTACGATATCGAAGACCAGGGCAAGATCTGGTGCCGCACCGTCAAACCTGGCGTCGAGCCGCAGCGGCCCGGCCTGGGCGAGGTTCCGCGCATCGGCTCCCGCGAAGCCGAGTACTCGAAGGAGATCGAGGGCGGCTTCGAAGCCTGCCTGCTGCTCGGGATCGGCGAGACGACCGGACGCCTCCTGCTCCGGCGGAAGATCGGGGCGTTTTCCGAGGACGAGATGAAGAAGCTGCGCTCGGTCGCCGACATCCTCTCGCTCGGTCTCCGCGCTCGCCCGTTCGAGCCGCCGCCCCGGCCCCGCGGCCCCTTCGACGACCAGCCGATGATATAATCCGGCGTCACGGAACCGGAACTGGGGAGTCTCAGAGCCATGACCGATGCCGGCACCCGGCGCAAGTTCGAGGCCCTCGTCGCCGCCGCGTTCGCCGACGGCTATCTCGCCGACGCCGAGAAGGTCGTCCTCCAGCGAAAAGCCGCCCGGATGAACATCAATTCCATGGAGATGAACGAGATCATCGGCCTCGGCCAGCAGCGCAAGCTCTCCATCGGCATCCCCGCCACGGCGGCCGAGCGCGACGCCCTGCTCGAGGACCTGATCGAGGTCGTCGTCGCCGACGGCCGCGTCGAGGCGCCCGAATACAGCCTGCTGGCCCGCTTCGCCGAGACGCTCAAGATCTCCCTGCCCGATCTCCGCCTCCGTGTGAACCGCCGCATGCAGGGCCCATCCGAGCGGAATACGAAGACCCAGACGCGGCCGCAGCCGCAGCCTTCGCCTCCGCCCCGCAAAGTCGAGGTCGCCCCGCCTCCGGCGCCTCCGTCTGCCCCGCCTCCGGCCTCCGTCCTCGAGTCCGTCCAGTTCATGGCGCCGACGCCGCCGCAGCCCCGTCACGAATTCCCCAAGGAAGTCCGCGTCGCCGACGTCCCCCCGGTCACGCTGCAGCTGCTCAAGCAGTCGATCATGTTCGACAACGAACCGGACTCCCTCCAGAGCATCGCGCGGACCCTGGGAGTCGATGCGGAGGCCGCCGCCCGCACCCGCGAGGCCATCCTTGCCGCCTTCCCCGACCTCAAGCCCTCCTCGCTGGCGATCCGGACCGCTCCGCCGCCGCCCAAGCCTGCGCCCCGCCGCTGAGTTCATTTCCCTCCCCCGGCGGGCGCCCGATCCGTATCATGGTTCCTTCGACTTTCAGGAGCTTCCCGTGATTTCCGTGCTGATCGCGCTCGCCCTCCTCCAGGCCCCTCCCTCCGACGCCTCGAAAAAGGCGAGGGCCGATCTCGACGCCGTCCGCAAGAACATCGAGAAGATGATCGCGCTCCGCGAAAAGGACGGGAAGCTCCGCGAGCAGTTCCAGGCGGGCTCCGACGACGAGGAGCGTCTGAAAAAACTGGCCAAGGCGCGCGAGGACCTGGTCAAGGAGTACCAGGATCTCCGCGTGTCGACGGTCAAGGCGATGGACGACGTCATCGCCTCCGTCAGCGCCGCGCTCAAGGACGCGCCGGAGGACCCGGGACTGCTCGAGATCCGCGGCGAAGCCTACCTGGTCTACCAGAAGAACGATCTGGCCCTGCCGGACCTGGAGAAGCTGCTGAAGCTCAAGCCCGACGACGCCGCCCTGCTGCTCAAGGTTGCACGCCTCGAGCATTCGGTGAACAAGTACGAGGTTGCGGCGGCGAACTTCGAGAAGTTCCTCAAGACGGACGAGAAGCACGTCGAGGCGCGCCTCATGCTGGCGATCTGCGACTTCTCGACCCAGAAGTTCGACGACGCGATCCGCCTCCTCGAAGAATTCGTGAAGGGCCAGATCAGCGCCGAAGACCGATCCAAGGCCGCGCAGTTCCTCGAGATGTCGCGGAACTACGTCCCGCTGTGGAAGACCGAGCTGGAGCTCCGCGCGAAGGAGGAGAAGGCGGACGACCTGCCGCGCGTGAAGTTCGTGACCACGAAGGGCGACGTCATCATCGAGCTCTTCGAGAATGAGGCCCCCAACACGGTCGCGAATTTTATCGAGCTCGTCGAGAAGAAGTACTATGACGGACTGAAGTTCCACCGGGTGATTCCCGGGTTCATGGCCCAGGGCGGCGACCCGACGGGCAGCGGGGCCGGCGGCCCGGGCTACCGCTTCAAGGACGAGCTGAAGCCCGGTTCCCGCCTGCACTTCCGCGGGACGCTGTCGATGGCCAATGCGGGCCCCGACACCAACGGCTCCCAGTTCTTCATGACCCACCTGCCCACGGAGTGGCTCAACGGCAAGCACACCGTCTTCGGCCGCGTCGCGGCGGGCCAGGACGTCGTCGACTCCCTGATCATCGGCGACTCGATCACGAAGGCGGAGGTGGTCCGCAAGCGCCCGCACGACTACAAGGTCATCAAGGTCGACGACCTCCCGCCGCCGGAGAAATAGCCTTTAAAACAGATCCGCCGCCGGCCCGGAGGGGCCGGCGGCGTTTCGGTTGCCGCAACGGGCTCAGTTCAATTCCTTGATCTCGATGTTCCTGAACTGCACGAGCGCCGGCGGGCTCGTCCACTTCCCGTCCTTCATGCTGCCGTGATGCTGGAGGCCGATCGGGCCGCGCGCCTGCAGGCCGGGGAGGTCGGCGTTCTCGATTACCGTCACGCCGTTGAGCGCCACCGTCAGCCGGGTCCCCTTCAGCGTAATCACGAACGAGTTCCATTCGCCGATCGGCTTGTCCGCCTTCCGCTTCGGCGTCACCCCGGCGCGGACCTCGGCGGATTGGGTCTTATCCATCCGGTATCCGTACACCTCGCCGGAGCCGATGGGCCAGGTCCAGATGTTGACCTGCGACTTCCCCTTCCGGTCGCGGAGGTAGATCCCCGAGTCGGCGTCGGGCTGAGGCGCCTTGAGTTCCTTGCCGTCGGGGCCGAGCTTGTGAGTCCCGTCGGGCAGGATCACGGGGACGAAGTTGTTCATGTACGGCGTCTCCTTCAGCCTCCAGTCGACCTTGAGGACGAAGTCGCCGTATTCATTCTCGGTGAAGAGGTGCTTCTCGCCCTTGGCCTCGCTGAGGGCGTCGTAATCGATGACCCCGTCGAGGACCTTCCAGTGACCGTTGTCGCCCTCCGGGACCTTCCAGTTGGTGAAGTCCTTGCCATTGAACAGCGGCGTGAAGCCGGAGTCCGGGGACGACTGGGCCATGGAGGTCGCGCGGGATCCGAGCGACGCCAGCGTCAGGATGAGCAGGACGAGCGTGGAACGCTTCATGAGATCTCCTTCGTGCCGACCCCGCTGCCGACGTCAATATCTACGCCGTACCCCAGGCGGAATTGGGGAGACTTTCGGCCGGGTCCGTCGTTATGCCCCTGAGAATCGTGGAGGATCGGATGAACCGCATCGTGATGGGTTTCCTCGTCGCTCTTTCCGCTGCCCTGCTCCTG
>DASQOM010000155.1:0-25248 GCA_035644495.1 Planctomycetota bacterium
CGGGAACCGGAGAAGCTCGTCTTCGTCAGCGCCGCCCTCGACGCGGACGGCAAGCCGATCTTCGAGGTGCTCAACACCGTCACCCTCACCGAGCGCGGCGGCAGGACCACGCTGACCGTCAAGGCCCGCGTCCTCCGGAAGACTCCGGATGCCGACCGGTACCTGAAGGGCATGGAGGAAGGCTGGAAGCTCACCCTGGACCGGATGCAGGCGTTCTCGACCAACCCCGCGCGTCAGATCACCCTTTCCCGCGTGTTCGACGCGCCGGTCGCGAGGGTCTGGGAGGCGTTTACCGATCCGAAGCAGACGCCGCTCTGGTGGGGACCGGACGGCTTTACCATCACGAGCCGGTCGAGGAAGGTCAAAGCCGGCGGGTCCTGGGACTTCATCATGCACGGGCCCGACGGCACCGACTACCCCAACTTCATCACCTATAAGGAGGTCGTCCGTCACAAACGCCTCGTCTACGAGCACGGCGACGAGAAGGGAAAGGCGCCCGAGTTCGTGTCGACGGCCACCTTCGAGAAGCAGGGGAAGAAGACCCGGGTCACGATGACCGCCGTGTTTTCGACGACCGCCATCCGCGAGTTCGTCGCCAAGGAGCATCACGCCGTCGAGGGCGGCCAGCAGACGCTGGGGCGGCTGGCGGAACACCTGGCAAAGCAGGGCTGACCCTCTATACTCCCCACGCGGCGGGGATCTCGGGCGACGACAGCTTGCCCTTGAGGTGGAGCATCCGCGCGGTCAGCATCGCGAAGGCCCGACGCAGGGGCCCGACGGCGGCCGCGCCCTCCTCGAGCTCGAGGAGCTGCAGCGCCGCCTCGAACGTCGAGCGGCCGCGCTCGTCATGTTGAGTCCGCACGGTCCAGAAGGACGGCCGCCCGGGCGGCAGCGCGACGCAGGGCAGATCGGCCACGACCGGCAGGCGCCGACTCATATGCGCGCACTGGCCCCAGCTGCCGTCGAGCAGCACGAAGCCCCGGCGTTTCCCCTCCGCCGGCGGCAGTTCCGGCGCCCCCTTCCGGGGATAGACCAGGACCCATTCGATTCCGGCCCCGGCGAGCGGGCCGGGGTCGAACGCCGGCTCGCGCATCCCGACGGGCAGCACGAGCGTCCCCTCCGCCATCCGCGCGAAGAGGCGGCCGGTGTTGGTCGGCTTGGAACGCTCGCGGACGTGCTGGACGATGGCGATCGGCGTCCGGAAGCGGACGCGGGGCAGCACGGCGCAGACGCAGTCGGCGGGTGGCAGCCCGCATCCGGCGCAACGCGGCTTGCGCTTGATCCTCAGATGGCTCACCCGTGCAATAAATCAACCAGAGCCACTTCTTGCATGCAATAAGTGGCTCGGAGTCAGGGATTGCACGAATTTCGGGCCCGATCGGGGCCCGTTTGCCAAACAGGGGTAACTGGGGTCGCGGCATGCGCTATATATGAAGCAAGGACGAGGAATCCCCCGATGAAAAGCCTGTCCCGGCGCACCTTTCTCCGCGGCGCGGGCGTCACCCTCGCGCTGCCCCTGCTCGACGCCATGACGCCCGCCTTCGCCGCGACGCCGAAGGTCCTCCGCCGCTTCGTCGCCATGGAAACCAACATGGGCATCCTCCCGCAGTTCTTCTTCCCCGAGAAGGCCGGACGCGACTATGTCGCGCCCGCCTACCTCGAACGCCTCGCCCCCTTCCGCAACACCATGACCGTCTGCTCCGGCACGAGCCTCCCGGGCGTCACCGGCGGCCACGCCGCGGACCGCTGCTTCCTGACGGGCACCCCGCACCCCGAGCGCGGCGGCTTCCGCAACTGGGTGTCCCTCGACCAGGTCGCGGCCGAGCAGATCGGCGGCGACACCCGCTTCCCCTCCCTGGTCCTCGCGATGACGAGCGAAGGCGGGATGACCCTGTCCTTCACGCGCAGCGGCGCCGCGATCACGGCCGAGCGCAGCAGCAAGAAGGTCTTCCAGAAGCTCTTCGTCCAGGGCAAGCCCGAGGAGGTCGAGGCCAGCGCCGAGGCCATCCGCCAGGGCCGCAGCATGCTGGACTTCGTGGGCGACCAGACCCAGCGGCTCGGCCATACGCTCTCGACCGCCGACCAGCAGCGCCTCGACCAGTATCTGACCTCCGTCCGCGACCTCGAGAAGCGGCTCGAGAGCGCCGAGTCCTGGGAGTACAAGCCCAAACCCAAGATCGACGCGCCGGTCCCGACGGACATCGACGACGGCCGCGAGTTCGTGAAGAAGACGCGCCTGATGATGGACGTGATGAAACTCGCCCTCGAGACCGACTCGACGCGCGTCATCTCCCTGTTCATCGACACGACGGTGATCCACAACATCACCCATCACGGCAACCGCCCCGAGGCGATCGCCGAACTCCGCGCGAAGGAGGAGCAGCAGTTTGACGCCCTCGCGTCGTTCCTCGCCGCGATCGACGGCGTCAAGGAAGAGGGCCAGTCGCTGCTCGACCGCACGATCTGCCTCTACGGCACCAACATGGGCAGCGCGAACTCGCACTCGAACGTGAACCTGCCCGTGCTGCTGGCCGGCGGCGGCTTCAAGCACGGCCAGCATCTCGCGTTCGATGCGAAGAACAACTATCCGTTGACCAACATGTACCTCTCGATCCTCCATCGCCTGGGGATCGAGACGAGCGAGTTCTCGACCGCGAAGGGGACGATGACCGGGCTGGAGCTCGCATGAGCGTCGCCCTCCTCGCCCTGCTGCTGTCCCTCCAGCAAAACCCGCCGTTCCTGGAGAAGCACTGCGTCGAATGCCACGACGCAGAGACCAGGAAGGGCAGCCTCGACCTCACCGCGCTCAAAGCCGACACCGCCAATCCCGAGACCTTCGCCCGCTGGGTGAAGGTTTACGACCGCGTCGTGGCCGGCGAGATGCCCCCGAAGAAGAAGGGCGCGCCCCCCGCCGCCGAGCTCCAGGCCTTCACCGCCGGGATGAAGACGTCGCTGCTCGCGGCCGACCGCGCCCGCCTCGACGCCCAGGGCCGTACCGCCGTGCGCCGGCTCACGCGGGGCGAATACGAAAGCACGGTGCGCGACCTCCTCGCGCTGGACGGCATCCCGCTCGAAAGCAGCCTCCCTTCCGACGGCATAGCGAACGGCTTTGACAAGAGCAGCGAGGCGCTCGACCTGTCGCACGTGAACCTGTCGAAGTACGTCGAGGCCGCCGACCAGATCCTCGACATGGCGATCGCGACGGCGCCGAAGCCGCCCGCCGTGATCCAGATGCATATCTCCCTGGCGAAGCACGTCGGCCATATCCTCGGCAACGGCGACGCGGTCCTGCTCCAGGGCAAGGAGCTCGACCCCCTGTATCCCCCCGCGGGCGAGCAGGGTCACCTCGACCAGGGGGCGCACGAGCGGATGGGCTCGTTCAGCCGCGGCAGCACGGTCGGCCTTTTCCGCCACGAGGACGAGTCCTTCAAGCCATACTTCCAGGACTTCGCCTGCCTTTATCCCGGTCGCTACAAGCTGAAGGGCTCGTTCTGGTCGTTCCAGTGGGACAAGGGAAAGATCCTCCCGTCGCGAGGCACCGAGGCCGCGCGCCTGTCGATCGTGCATTACCAGGACGACGGCCGCGGAGGCGGTCATCCGAGCACCGTGCTTGGCTACTACGATGCGCCCTCGATGGAATCGAAGATCCACGAGGTGGAGGTCTGGCTCAACACCAAGGACGGCATCGGCTTCAACACGGCCTCGCTCGCGCCCGCCGCCAACTACAGCCGCAAGGGGCGCTCGCTCGCCTTCACCGGTCCTGCGATCGCGGTCGACTTCCTGGACGTCGAAGGCCCGATCCACGACGTCTGGCCGCCGCGCAGCCACCAGGCCCTTTTCGGCGACCTGCCGATCGTCGAATTCAAGCCTGCCGAGCATCCCGGCGTGCGCGCGCCCCGGCGGGTCGTCCTGAAGCAGGCCGTCGTGCACTGCATCAACCGCCCCGACCCGGCCAAGGAAATATGGACCGTCCAGAGCGCGAACCCGACGGCCGATGCCGACCGCCTTCTCGCCGCGTTCCTTCCCCGCGCGTTCCGCAGGCCTGTGGACGCGGCCGTGCGCCGAAAGTATGTCGAACGCGTCGAAGTGCTGCTCAAGGCCGGCGACTGTTTCGAGACCGCGATGCGCTGGGCCTATCGCGCGGCGCTTTGCTCGCCCGACTTCCTCTATCACGTCGAACCTGCCGGAAAGCTGGACGATTTCGCCCTGGCCAACCGGCTGTCGTACTTGGCCTGGAACTCCATGCCGGACGCGGTCCTGTCCGGCCTCGCCTCGACCGGCAAGCTGCACGACGCGAAGACGCTGCACGCCGAGCTGGAGCGGCTGCTGCAGGATCCCCGGGCGGAGCGCTTCGTCGAGAACTTCCTCGGCCAGTGGATGAAGCTGCGCTCGATCGCCGCCAACGACCCGGACAACAAGCTGTATCCCGAATTCAGCGCGTACCTGCAGGACTCGATGATCGGCGAAACGCAGGCGTACTTCCGCGAACTGATCTCGAAAAACCTGGGCGCGGGCTACCTGGTGAAGTCGGACTTCGCGATGCTCAACGAGAAGCTTGCCGTCCACTATGGGATTCCGGGCGTGAAGGGATCGTCGATCCGCCGCGTGGCGCTTCCCCCCGACTGCCCCCGCGGCCCCTTCCTCACCCAGGCTGCGATCCTGAAGATCACGGCGAACGGGACGACGACGTCGCCGGTCCCGCGCGGCGCGTTCGTGATGGCCCGGTTCCTGGGCCAGCCCCCCGAGCCGCCGCCACCCAACGTCCCGGCGGTCGAGCCCGACGTGCGCGGCGCCGTCACGATCCGCGAGCAGCTCGAGAAGCACCGCTCCTTCCCCGGCTGCGCGAATTGCCATACGAAGATCGACCCGCCCGGCTGGGCGCTCGAATCCTTCGATGTGATCGGCGGCCAGCGCGCCCGCTACCGGACGATCGGGACGGGCGACAATGCCCCGCGCGGCTCCATCGACCCGTTCATCGGCATCGGCTTCAAGCTCGGGCCGAAGGTCGACGCCTCGGGCTCGCTGCCCGACGGCCGGCCCTTCGCCGGCATCCTGGAGTTCGAGTCCATGCTCGCGGACGACTCCCCCCGCCTCCTCAAAAACCTCGCCGAGCAGTTCGCCCGCTATGCCATCGGACGCGACGTGGCCTTCTGCGACCGGGACGACGTCGCCCGCATCGTCGATCGCACGCGGACTCAGGGCGGCGGGATCCGCACGCTGATGCACGAGCTGATCGACAGCCCGATGTTCCGAACCCACTAAGGACGACGACATGATCGTGCTGCTCGCGGCCCTGGCCCTGCTGGCCCCCGACGTCCAGCCGGTGAAGCACCGCGTCACCGGCCTCTTCAACAAAGAGCGCGAGGACGACCTGCGCGAGGTGGTGAAGAAGCTCCAGGACGTCACGATTGCCGGCATCGACTTCGACACCGCCGAGGTCACGTTCTCCTACGACCCCGTCAAGCTCCTGGGCAAGGGGAACGAGAAGCAACTGCTGGAGCGCTTCGACAACATGATCCGCCAGGCGTCGAACCACACGTTCGGCGTCCGCCCCCTCTGCGCGACCCCGAAGGAGAAGCTCACGCGCCTCGAGATCCCAGTCGCCGGCCTCGACTGCCGGGCCTGCGAGCTCTCGGCCTACGAGGTGATCTTCAAGATCGACGGCGTCGAGCAGGCGACCTGCTCCTTCAAACAGGGCAAGATGACGGCGCTGATCGATCCCGAGAAGACCAACAAGGCCGCGCTGGAAGACGCGCTCAAGAAGCGCAACGTCACCCTCAAAACTCCGTAAGAACAACACAAACACCGAGACCTCAAAGCAGTCCCTGCCCTCGAGCCACCTCATCCATATTCGGCGGATCTCGATGCGGCCACGCGCGAATTCGAGCGAACCCCCCTCCTCAAGGTCATCGAACAGTGCGGCGGCAATAAACGCAAGGCCGCCAAGATGTTAGGAATAGGAGCCACTTCCCTTTACCGCAAGCTCGGCACGCCCCCCCGACGAGAATCTCGAGGCCTGACCCGCAACGTCTCTCGTTACTGCGGCTCTTCGTAACTGGAATTGGGAATCTCCTTCCATAACGATGGAGGGCGGCGCAGACAGGTACCTCACCGAGGCGGTGAATCCGGAGGAATTTGCATCCTCTCGGACGCGACGGAGCGAAAGCAGGCCGTGCAGAAGGTGCAGGACCTCAACACGAACCTCGAGGAGCGGGTCACCGAGAGGACCCAGCGGCTGCGCTCCGCGATCCGGGAACTGGAGGCGTTCTCCTACACGATCGCCCACGACCTGCGCACCCCGCTCCGCGCGATTCACCGGTTCAGCGAGATCCTGGTTTCGGAATACGGCCCCCGCATCGAAGAGCAGGGGCAGCATTACGCCCGGCAGATCGTGTCGGGCGCCGAGAAGATGGATACGCTGATCAACGACCTGCTGGAATACAGCCGGCTGACGCAGTCGGAATTGCACTTCCAGATGCTCCACCCCGAAGACACGGCCACCGAAGCCCTGAAAGGCCTGCTGAGCGGCCATGCGGGCCGGGCCCCGGAGGTCGTCATCGACAGGAATCTGCCCGAGGTCGATGCGGACCGCATCCTGTTGCACCAGGTGTTTCTGAATTTCCTTTCGAACGCCCTGAAGTTTGTGGGCAAGGACGTGCAGCCGAAGGTCCGGGTCTCCGGGGAGCGGCGAGGAGCCCACGTCCTTCTCTCCATGAGCGATAACGGCATCGGCATCCCGCCGGAGCTGCAGGGGCGTCTCTTCCGGGTCTTTGAGCGGCTGGGAGATTCCCGCAATGATCCCGGCACGGGCATCCGGCTCGCGATCGTGCGTCGCGCCGTCGAGCGCATGGAAGGCGAATGCGGCGTCGAGTCCGAGGTCGGAAAAGGAAGCCGCTTTTGGGTCCGTCTTCCCTCGACCGTCCGTGATTCCGGAGGTGCGTCATGACCCCCGATCCGGTGCTGCTGTTGGTCGAAGACGACGAAAGCGACGTGCTCTTCCTCAAGCGCGCCTTCCAGAAAGCCGGCGCGACCTTCCGGCTCCAGGTCGCTCAGACGGGACGCGACGCCATCGCCTACCTCGCCGGTGAAGGCGCGTACGCCGACCGTTCCGCGTTTCCCGCTCCGACCCATGTCCTGCTCGACCTGAACCTCCCCGAGAAGCCCGGCCTGGAGGTCCTGGAGTGGATCCGCAGCGTCCCGGCATTGAGCGGAATTCACGTCTCGATCCTGACGTCCTCGCGGGAAAGCCGGGACCTGCGCCGGGGCAGGGAACTGGGTGCGGAGTGCTACCTGGTGAAGCCCATGAGCTTCGCCGTCCTGCTCGACCTCGCGCGGAGCCTCAACGAGTGGATCCGGACGGGACAGATTCCCCCGGCCTGGGAGTGGCCGGCAGAAGTCTCGGGACGGTCGACGAAGTAGCTGGCACACCTCTTGCTCTCCAGGGGATGGGAACGCGGAACACCCCGTTCCTGGAGAAGGAAGCACACCGGGGGGGATCCCCTCCCCTAGCGCAGTGCAACAAATATGCAGTTCCTTTACATGCCACCCGTTTACTTTCAGGCTGTTCAAGTATAAACTATGCAGCGTTGGACCATTGCTGACGCCTCCATGAAAGCTGCCACGAAACCGCGCATCCCGCTCATGTCCAACGCCACGCTTCGCCAGTATTCGGAGCATCTCTTCGCGACCGAAACCCACACGGAGGCGATGTTCCGCGACTACCGCGTGCAGAGCGCTTACCAGCCCATCTTCAGTTTCGCCCACGGCCGGCCCGTCGGCTTCGAGGGGCTGGCCCGCGCCAAGAGCCCTTCGGGGAGCCCCGTTTCCCCCGGCGAGCTGTTCGCCGCGGCATCGACGCTGGAGAGCACCGTGTTCCTCGACCGGCTGCTGCGCACCCTGCACCTCGCCAACTTCTCGGACCCCGCCTACGAGGGCGCCTGGCTCTTCCTCAACATCAGCCCGACCGCCGTCGTCAACGGCCGCGCCTCCGGGCCCTTCTTCAAGGAGATGCTCGCCGCCTTCGGCATGCCGCCGCAGCGCGTCGTCGTCGAAATCACCGAGAACGAGACCCCCGACGAGCGGGTCCTCGAGGAGGCCTCCCGCTACTACAAGGAGATCGGCTGCCTGGTCGCCATCGACGACTTCGGCGCCGGCCACTCCAACTTCAACCGCATCTGGCGCCTGAAGCCGGACATCATCAAACTCGACCGCGCGATGGTCAGCCACGCCGCCCAGGACCCTGCGGCCCGGCGCGGAATGGTGGGCATCTCGGGCCTGCTCCACGAGATGGGCGCGCTGGTCCTCGCGGAAGGCATCGAGACCGAGGAGGAGGCCCGCGTCGTCATCCAGGCCGAAGCCGATCTCCTCCAGGGCTACTTTCTCCAGCGCCCGTATGTCGGGCCGCCCCCCGCGCTCGAACACCGGGAGCGTTTCGACAACCTGCGCCGCGGCCTGTTCCAGCAGGCGAAGGACGACGAGGAGGACTTCCATTCCGCGATCCGGTCCTATCGCGAGGCCTTCGCCCGGGCCGGAGACCTCCTGGCGACAGGAACCTCCTTCCCTGCGGCCGCGCGTGAACTGCTGGGGCTCCGTCCCGTGATTCGCTGCTACCTGCTCGACGCGGACGGTTCGCAGATCGGGGACAACCTGGCGGCGGCCGATTACGTTTCGCGCCGAGATCCGCGCCACCTGCCCCTGGGCACGGCGACGGGAGCCAACTGGATGCACCGGCATTACTTCCGCCGGGCCATGTCGAATCCGTCGACGGTCCAGATCAGCCGTCCCTATCTGTCCCTGACGGATCCGCGGATGTGCCTGACGCTGTCGCGGGCGGTCCGGCGGGGCATGGAGATGGTGGTGCTTTGCTGCGACCTTGAATACCCGGTGCTGGGCACCGGACATTAGTCGGATCTGTTGGACAATCGCCGATTCATGGGCTAACCTTCGGCTCGATGGGGTGGAGGAAAGGGAGCAAACTTCTGTAACTCACTCCCGGCATCCCTTCTCTCGTCAAAAGCAGTTCGTGGAAGGATACAGGGGATCTTGGTCCCCGGGTTAGGTTCGATTTCTGAATAGGGAGGTGTTATGTCTCGGATCCTGGCAGTGCTCACGGGGGTGGCGGTGTGCGGGGTGTTCTCCGGCTGCGACATGCTGCCCGGCATGGGCGGCGGTGGCGGCGGCGGCAGTTACACGCCCACGGAAGTGCCGAACTCGATGTACCAGGGCGACCTGAACGACGCCAAGGAAGGCCGCTGGATGACGTATGCCAGCGAGGCGGGCGGGTCCAAGACGTCCACGACCGTGAAGGTGGTGGGCAAGGACGGCGACAACTATTGGGTCGAGTACTGGATGGACCTGGGCTCGATGGCCTACGGCTATCTCTTCGTTGTCGGCAAGGACAAGAAGATCACCAAGGCCTGGGCGGCGCCCAAGGACGGCAAGGAGTGGAAGGAAATCAAGGTCACCGAGCCCCCGAAGGGCGCGGCCGGCGACGCTCCGAAGCCCACGATCAAGGAGTCCGATGAGAAGAAGGAAGTGAAGGCCGGTTCGTTCCAGAGCCACAAGATGGACGTGACGGTCAACATCGGCGGCAAGGACTACAACAGCCAGAGCTGGTTCTCGAAGGATGTGTGGAAGCTCTACACGGGCTCCGAGCACGGCGGTCTGGTGGCCATGGAGGCCTCCGGCAGCAAGACCCAGTTGGACTCGAAGGGCGAGGACGGCAAGCCCACGATCGAGCTCCCCAAGAAGTAAGCTGATCGCAGATTCCCGGAGGGGCGGCCGCGAGGCCGCCCCTCTTTTTTTTTGGAGAGAGGGAGAGAGGAATCCCGGAAAGGCCAGCCCCCCCTCCTCCCTGGCTTCTTCCGGACTATTTCGTCGGCGATCCCGACAAAATTGTCCCGTTCCGGGCGCCGCCCCCCTCGGGCCGCTGGCACGCCGATTGCGCTCCAAAGGCGCGTCCCGTGAAGTAGGATAATCGATGCGTCGCGGCGTTCCGGAATCTTCGGACCCAGGGAGGGTGGTGGAGATGTGGTGACGAACATCCGGCCGGGCACCGGCGAAGCCCGGATCCTGGTGGTCGAGGACACGCCGGAGGACGCGCTGCTCCTCAAGACCCTGCTCGAAGGCGCGCGGACCGGCCGCTTCCTGATCGAACAGTGCGAACGCCTCTCCGAGGCGATGGACCGGCTCGCCGCCGGCGGCATCGAGGCCGTCATCCTCGACCTCACCCTTCCCGACAGCAGCGGGCTTGAAACCTTTGAGAGAATGCAGAAGCGCTTCCCCACCGTGCCGATTCTCGTCCTGACGGCGTCCTCCAACGAATCCATGGCCGACCTGGCCATCCGCCACGGGGCCCAGGACTACCTGCTGAAGGACCGCGTGGACAGCGCCCTGGTCGTCCGCGCCGTCCGCTACGCCATCGAACGGAAACGCGCCGAGAATGCCCTTCGCAAAAGCGAGGAGCGCTTCGAGCTCATGGCCCGGGCCACCAACGACGCGGTCTGGGATCTGGATGTCGCCACGAAGCGGATCTGGTGGAACGTGGGCGTCCGCTCCTTCCTGGGTTATCCCTCGGACATGGTGGGCTCCGACTTCAACTGGTGGGAGGAACATATCCACCCGGAGGACCGGGAACGGGTCACCGTCGCGGTGCGCGCGGTCATCGAGGGCGGCGGCCGCTTCTGGCTGGACGAGTACCGCTTCCTCTGCTCCGACGGCTCCTATGCCTGCGTGTTCGACCGCGGCTACGTCATCCACGACGACCAGGGAAAGCCGTTGCGGATGATCGGCGCGATGATGGACATCACCGACCGCAAGCGCGCCGAGGAGGCGCTGCGGGAGACGAATGAGACGCTGCGCACGCTGATCCACGCCTCGCCGTTGGGGATCGCGGTGCTCGACGCGATGGAGAAGGTCCGCATCTGGAACCCGGCGGCGGAGCGCATCACCGGGTGGAAGGGCTCCGAGGTGCTGGGACGCCCGATACCCGGCCTGTCCGCCAGCGGACATCGCGACGAGTTCCCGGCCCTGGTGCAGCGGGTCCTGCACGGGGAGGCGATCACCGCCGTGGAGATCCCCGCGCGGCGCAAGGGGGACGCCCCGATCGAACTCAGCCTGTCCATGGCTCCGCTCCGGGACGCCCGGGGGGCGATCTCCGGCGCGATGGCCGTCCTCGCCGACGTCTCCGAGCGGAAGGCCGCCGAATACCAGAGAGGCCAGCTCGAGGAGCAGCTCCGCCAGTCGCAGAAGATGGAGGCGGTCGGCCGCCTCGCCGGCGGAGTGGCCCACGATTTCAACAATCTGCTCACCGCCATCTCGGGATATGCCGAACTGCTCCAGGGGCGCTTCGAGCCCGGGGGCGACATCCGCGGCTATGTCGACGAGATCCAGAAGTCATCGAACCGCGCCTCGCAGCTCACGCGGCAGCTCCTGGCCTTCAGCCGGCGCCAGGTGCTTCAGCCGCGCGTGCTCGACCTCAACCAGGTCGTTCAGAATATGGACGGCCTGCTGCGCCGCCTCATCGGCGAGCATCTCGAACTCACCACGACGCTGAGCGCCGGCCTGGGATCGGTGCGCGCCGACCAGGGCCAGATCGAACAGGTCATCATGAACCTCGCGGTGAACGCCCGCGACGCCATGCCGGACGGGGGCCGCCTGACGCTGGAAACGAGGAACATCGAGCTCGACGGCAACTACAACGACCGCCACGGCCGCCTGAGAAGCGGCCCCCACGTCGTGCTCTCCGTCAGCGACACGGGCTCCGGCATGGACGCCGAAACCCAGTCGCACCTCTTCGAGCCGTTTTTCACGACCAAGGAGAAGGACAAGGGCACCGGCCTGGGCCTCGCGACCGTCTACGGGATCGTCAAGCAGAGCGGCGGAGACATCTGGGTCTACAGCGAGCCCGACCGGGGCACCGTCTTCAAGATCTACTTCCCGCGGCTGGAGGAGTCCCCGGAGCAGTCTGCGAAGCCGGCGGCACGAGTCGGCATCGTCAAGGGAACCGAGACCGTTCTGCTCGCGGAGGACTCGGACGTCGTGCGGCGTCTGCTGCGGGAGCTGCTGACCTCCAACGGCTACAAGCTGCTGGAGGCGCGCCATGGAGGCGAGGCGCTGGAAATCAGCCGGGGCTTCGAGGGGAAGATCGACCTGCTCGTGACCGACATGGTCATGCCCCAGATGAGCGGCCGGGAGCTGTCCTCCCACCTTCGCCCGAAACGTCCGGGCATGAAGGTTCTCTACATGTCGGGGTACACGGAGGACGCCATCGCCCGCCATGGCGTGCTGGAACCGGGGACGGCCTTCCTGGAAAAGCCCTTCACCCCGGACTCCCTGGCCAAGAAGGTCCGCGAGCTGCTGGATCAGAAGAATATTTAGCGTCCGGTGTCGTTCTCAGAATTTGCGAACCTCTTACAGCCGGGATAGAATTCACCCATGACTAGTCAGAAGAACCTGGAGTCGTTCCGCATCCTCTATGTCGAAGACGACCCCACCTCGGCGCGCCTGGTAAAGACGATCGCGGAGAAGGAAGGCTACGCCGTCGCCCTGGCCTCCAGCGAGAAGGAATGCCAGAAGCTGGTGGCCGAGGATCCCCCCGCCCTGTTCCTCCTCGACCTCACCCTTCCCGACGTCTCCGGCCTCGACCTGATGTCGCGCCTCAAGGAGAAACATCCGGGCATCCCCGCCATCGTCGTCACCGCCTCCGACTCCATCGCGGACGTCATCGGCGCGATGCAGCGCGGCGCCGTCGACTACATGACCAAGCCCGTGGACGCCCGGCGCATGCTGGTCTCCATCGCCAACGCCCTCAAGCTCAGCACCCAGCAGAACGAGATCGCGCGGCTCCGCGCCGACGTGTCGGACGCCTACTCCCCCGAGCAGCTGGTCGGAACCTCGTCCGCGATGGACCGCGTCCGCCAGCACATCCGCCGGGCGGCCACGAGCGAGGCCACCGTCCTGATCTTCGGCGAGAGCGGCACGGGCAAGGAACTGGTCGCCCGCGCCCTGCATGCCGTCGGGCCCCGCGTCGCCGGTCCCTTCGTCGACGTGAACAGCGCCGCGCTCGCGGAGACGCTGCTCGAAAGCGAGCTGTTCGGCCACGAGAAGGGCGCGTTCACCAGCGCGGTCGCCCGCCGCCGCGGCAAGTTCGAGCAGGCCGACGGGGGCACCATCTTCCTGGACGAAATCGGGGACATGCCCCTGGCCACCCAGGCGAAGATGCTGCGCGTCCTGCAGGAGCGCTCGTTCCAGCGCGTCGGCGGCGACGAGCGCATCAACGTCAACGTCCGCGTCATCTGCGCGACGAACCGGAACCTCGAGGACGATGCCCGGAAGGGGACGTTCCGGAAGGACCTGTTCTACCGCATCAACACGTTCGTGATCGAGATCCCGTCGCTGCGCGAACGCGTCGCGGACATCCCCGAGCTCGCGCGCCATTTCCTCGCCCGGACGAATCGCACGGAAAAGCGCGCGGTCCAGGGCATCTCCGCCCGCGCGATGGAGGCCCTCTGCAGCCACCCGTGGCCGGGCAACGTCCGCGAGCTGCAGCACGCCATCGAACGGGCGGTCCTGGTGTGCGACGGCGACGAGATCCAGCCCGACCACCTGCCCCCCGCGGTGCTGCGCGAGCAGGCCGCGCCGGCGCCCGCCGGGGAGGCCCAGGGGCTGATCGAAGCCGTCGAACGGATGGAACGGTCGATGATCCTGGCCGCCATGGACCGGAACGGCTGGGTCAAGGCCCGCGCCGCCCGCGTCCTCGGCGTCACCGAGCGCATCCTGGCCTACAAGATGAACAATCTCGGGATCGAGAAACCCCAGAGCGGGTCGGACGCCGGATGAGCGAGCCCAGCCCCGCGTCCGTCGCCCGGTCCGCGCGGATCCTCTATGCCGAGGACGACCCGGCCTCGGTGGTCCGCGTCCGCGGGGTGCTCCAGCCGGAGGGCTACCAGGTCGACCCGGTCGGGACCGGCCGCGACTTCGTCGAGAGCTGCACGGCCAATCCCCCCGATCTGGCCCTGCTGGACCTGACGCTGCCCGACGGCTCGGGCCTGGACTTTCTCAATGCGGTCCACAAGAGTCTTCCGGACCTCCCCATCATCATCATCACCGCGTCGGAATCCGTGCGCGACGCCGTGGCCGCCATCAAGTACGGCGCCCAGGATTTCCTGACCAAGCCGATCGATGCCCAGCGCCTCTCCGTCTCCGTGCGCAACGGCCTCCAGCTGAGTCAGCAGAAGGAGGAGATCGAGCGCCTGAAGATCGCCACCGGCGAGGGCTCCAGCAAGGTCGCGATCGACGACGTCCTCCGCGACCTGATCCTCCGGGGCGGGTCCGACCTGCACCTGAAGGCGGGACGGCCGCCGCTGATGCGCATCTCGAGCGATCTCGCCCCGAGCGAGTTTCCGGTGCTGTCCGAATCGGACGTCAACGCGATCATCCGCGCGGTGCTGGGTCGCGACGGAACGCGCATTCTCCACGAGGAGTACGAATACGACGCCTCCTACGAGCTGCCCGGCGTCGCCCGGTTCCGGGTGAACGCCTTCAAGCGCATGGGCCAGTTCGGGGCGGCCTTCCGGGCCATCCCCCTGAACATCCCCACCATCGACCTCATGGGCCTGCCGCCGGTGCTCAAGGATATCTGCAAAGTCCCGCAGGGGATGGTCCTCGTCACCGGCCCCACCGGCAGCGGCAAGTCGACCAGCCTGGCCGCGATGATCGACCATCTGAACCAGTCGCAACCCCTCCATATCGTCACCATCGAGGACCCGATCGAGTTCGTCTATACCGACCAGAAGTCGACCGTCACGCAGCGCCAGCTGGGCAGCGACGTCAAGTCCCTTCAGGAAGCCCTGCGGCGGGCGCTCCGGCAGGACCCGGACGTGATCCTCATGGGCGAAATGCGGGACCGGGAGACGATGGAGCTCGCGATGCACGCGGCCGAAACCGGGCACCTGGTCTTCTCCACGCTGCACACCAACGACGCGAAGCAGACTCTGGACCGCATCGTGGACGCCTTCCCCGCCGACGCCGCCCACCAGGTGCGGTCCATGATGGCCCTGACGCTTCAGGCCGTGATCAGCCAGCGGCTCGTGCGCCGGGCCGACGGCAAGGGGCGGATCGCCGCGGTGGAGGTCATGATCAATTCCCCCAACATCCGTGAGCTGATCGCGGAGGGCAAAACCACGCAGATCGAGAAGGCGATCGCCCAGTCCGGGGACTACTACAAGATGCAGACTTTCAACCAGGCTCTGGCGCGCTTGATCCAGTCGCGGACCATCACCGAGGAGGAGGGCCTCGGCGCCTCGACGAGTTCCAGTGACCTGAAGCTGATCCTGAAGGGCATCACGGGGGGATCCAGCACCACGATGAGGGCGGTGACGCTCCCCACGGCCCCGGGTTCGGCTCCGGCCCCCGCCACGCCGGCCGCGAGCCCTCCCCCCCCCAGGATCAACCGGGGATTCTGAGAAACTCCTTCAAATATGAAGCAAGACCCGACAGATCTGTCGCCCGGACGAAGGGGGCCGCCGGATGGCCGGAACGGTTTCCGTGGCACGCCAACTGCTCTGGGAGGGGCAGAGCTGGAAGGAAGGACCATGATGAAAACACTGCAGCGGATCCTGATGGTCGAGGACGAGCCGGACATCCAGGCGGTCGCCCGGGTGGCCCTGGAGGCCGTCGGCGGATTCACCGTCGAAATGTGCAGTTCCGGCCGGGAGGCGCTGGAGCAGGTGGGCAAATGTCAGCCCGATCTGATCCTGATGGACGTGATGATGCCCGGTCTGGACGGCCCGTCGACCCTGAAGCTGCTCCGGGAGAATCCGGAGACGGCGAAGTACCCCGTGATCTTCATGACGGCGAAGGTCCAGTCCCACGAGGTGAGCCGATACAAGGACATCGGCGGCCTGGGGGTGATCGCCAAACCGTTCGATCCGATGACCCTCGCGGCATCCGTCCGCACCCTTTGGGAGCAGAACCATGCCCGAGTCGGGTGACCGCGTCCAGGACGCGCTGGCGAAGCTCAAGCTCAAGTTCGCAGGCGACCTTCCCGCGAAAGTCGCCCGCGTCGAGGCGCAGACCGCCGCGTTCCTGGCCGAGCCCTGGAAGGAGCAGGTGTGCTCGGAAACCTACCGCCTGATCCACAGCCTGGCCGGAAGCGCCGGGACCTACGGACATTCGGAGCTGGGATCCACGGCCCGCGTCGCCGAGGGGCTCCTGAAGGGGAGCCTGGAATCGCGCCGGCCCCTGGGGGAACCGGAGAAGAAGGAGCTCTCCGCGGTCCTGGCGAAGATGAGGGAACTGGCGGCCGCGGCGGCGGCGGGATGAGGGTTCACAAGGGAGGCCTCGGTGCTCAGATGCGCCCTGCTGATCGGGTCCACGCTTCTCTTTCTCTCGCGCGCTCTTGCCGCACAGCAGGAGGAGGAAAAGCATCCGAAGAAGTCGGATCAGGATCTGTCCGACATGAGTCTCGAGGACCTCATGCGGGTCGAGATCATGTCGGTCTCCAAGAGCGAACACCCGCTGATGGACACCCCCGCGGCGGTCACCGTCATCCGCGCTGACGACCTCCGGCGGACCGGCGTCACGTCGATTCCCGAGGCTCTCCGGCTCGTCCCCGGACTCTCCGTGGCGCGTCTCAGCTCGAACAAGTGGGTCGTCGCCTCGCGCGGCTTCGCGGACCTCTTCTCCAACAAGCTCCTCGTCCTCATCGACGGCCGCAGCGTTTACAGCCCCCTCTTCTCGGGCGTCTTCTGGCCCGCCCAGCAGGTGGACCTCGAAGACGTGGACCGCATCGAAGTGATCCGCGGACCCGGGGCGACGGTCTGGGGCGCGAACGCCGTCAACGGCGTCATCAACATCATCACCAAGAAGGCCGCGGACACGCAGGGCGGCCGGGTCAGCGCCGGCGGCGGCACCCAGGAGCGCGCTTTCGGCTCCGCCCGCTGGGGCGGCAAGATCGGCGACGACCTCGCCTACCGCGTCTATGGTCTGTCCTTCAGCCGCGGGCCGGGCCAGGGGGTCGACGACAACTGGGACGGCACGCAGGGCGGGTTCCGCTTCGACTGGTGCCCCCGGCCCGCCGACTCCCTCACCTTCCAGGGGGATTTCTACAAGGTGCTGACCGACGGGAGCCAGACGCTGTTCAGCCCGACGGCGCCCTTCGCCACGGTGACCGATGATGCCACCGAATACAGCGGGGGCAACCTCGTCCTCCGATGGGAACACGAACTGGCCCCGGAGTCGAAGCTGCGGACGCAGTTCTATTACGACCATACGGAATACCGGCAGCCGGTGATCGAGGAGCGCCGGGATACGCTGGACTTCGACGTGCAGCACCAGATCAAGATCTTCGGCAGCCAGCAGCTGACGTTGGGGTTGGGGTATCGCTGGTCGGGGAGCAACACCGTGGGCACGTCCTCGGTCACGCTCAACGACTCCCACAAGGTGTCCGAGATCGCCGGCACGTTCATTCAGGATGAGATCACGATCCTGGAGAACCTCAAGCTGACGATCGGCTCGAAGTTCGAGTACAACAACTACACCGGCTTCGAAGTCGAGCCCGGCCTGCGGTTGTCGTGGAGACCGCACGAGAACCACTCCCTCTGGTTCTCGGTGGCCCGCGCGGTCCGCACGCCGTCCCAGGCGGACGACGATCTCGCCTTCGCCTACACGAACCTGCAGCCCTCGGCGCCGCTCCAGACCCTGATCGTCGCCAAGGGCTCGCATGATTTCGAATCGGAGGACATGACGGCCCTGGAGCTCGGCTACCGCGTCCAGCCGCATCCCTCGGTGACGCTCGACCTGGCGCTGTTCACCAATCTCTATGACGATCTCCGCACGTCGGAAGCGGGCGCGCCCGATCCCGTCACGGTTCCCGGCGTGGTGCTCCTTCCGCTGACCCTCGACAACCGGATGCGCGGCAAGACCTGGGGCGTCGAGCTGGCCGCCGCCTGGCAGATGATGGACGGCATCCGTCTCCAGGGAGGCTACACCTTCCTGCGCATGAATCTGGAGCTCGAACCCGGCAGCCAGGACCTCGGCTCGGATACCCAGGACCGCAACAGCCCGCGCAATCAGGCCTTCGTCCGAGGCTCCGTCGACCTCATCAAAGACGTCCACTTCGACGTGATCGGCCGCTATGTGAGCCGGCTGGAGGGACAGGGGGTGGACGGCTACGTCGAAATGGACGCGCGCATCGGCTGGAAGATCCTTCCCACGCTCGAGGCGGCGCTGGTCGGACAGAACCTTCTCCACGAATCCCATCTCGAGTCGGGCAACAGCTCGTTCTCGGACCAGGCCTCCAAGGTTCCGCGGGGCGTCTACGCATCATTGACGTGGAAGTTCTAGAGGAAGCAACGATCCCGTGAACGGCCGGAAGGGCGTGATTGCCGCAGGTCTCGCGGCGCTCCTCGTCGGGGCGCTTCGCGCGGAGACTCCGCCGCTTCAGGCCGCGGCGATGGCCCAGGATCCCCAGCCGGAGTCCGACATCAAGGCGGCCTTCCTGCCCAAATTTGCGATGTTCACCACCTGGCCGGAGTCGGTCTTCGCGGGCGCCGGCGACGAATTCCGCATCGGCGTCCTCGGTCCCGATTCCGCCCTGGAGCCGGTCGAGCGCGTGCTCCGGGGTATCAAGGTGGGAACACGGACCGTCAAGGTGCTCCGCGGCGCGACTGCAGCCGAGATCAAGGACTGCCCGCTGGTCTTCATCCACGCGTCCGAGAAGGAGCGCTTCGCCGAGCACCTGTTGGTGCTCCGGACCCTGCCCGTCCTGACCGTGGGCGAGTCGGAGGGCTTCGCCCAGGGCGGCGGCATCCTGAATTTCTACGTCGAGCAGAATCGCGTGAAGTTCGAGATCAATCCCGAGGCGGCCGCCCGGGCCGGACTCAAGGTGACGAAGCTCGTCGGGGTGGCCCCCCGGAAGGTGAAGGATCCATGAGCACTCCTTCCCGCGAGACGGCCGGCCGGACCACCCTGCGGAACCGCCTGCGGGGCCTGATCGTCCTCACGAGCGCGGTGGCTCTCGTCTGCTCGTCCGGCTCCTTCCTGGCCTACGACTACTTCAGCTCGCGGAACGCCTCCCAGAACCGCCTGCTCGTCCTCACGGAGGTGATGGCCACCCAGACCTCCCCCGCCCTGGCGTTCAACGACCCGAAGGTCGCCTCGGAAATCCTCGGCACCCTCAGCGCCGCCCCCCATATCGTCGGCGCCGCGGTCTACACCCGCAGCGGGGCCCTCTTCAACCGCTACCTCCGGGCCGACACCGCCGAGCAGTTCCTCCCCGCCTCCCCCGTTTCCGACGGCGCTCATTTCATCGACGGACAACTGGGTCTCGCACGCCCCATCCTGGTCGGCGGGGAGCGCCTGGGCACGATCTACCTCCGCTCGGACCTCGAGGACCTTCATCAGCGGCTTCGCCTCAACGCCCTTATTGTCCTGGGCACGCTCGTCGTCATCCTGATGCTGTCCTACGTCCTCTCCACGCGCATGATCGGCGCGATCAACGGGCCCATCGCCTCCCTCGTCGGGATCGTCCGCGCGGTCACCACCTCGCGCGACTATTCGCTGCGCGCGGACCGCAAGGGTCCCGAGGAGCTCGTGCTCCTGATCGACGGCATCAACGACATGTTCTCCCAGATCCAGGTCCGCGACGGCGCCCTGCAGCTCGCGAGGAACGAGCTCGAGAACCGCGTCAACGAGCGGACGGCCGAGCTCACCTTCGTGAACCAGGAGCTCTCGGCGGAAATCTCCGAACGCAAGAGGATGGAGGCATCGCTCCGCGAAAGCGAGGAACGCTACCGCCAGCTCGTCGAGCTGTCGCCCGATGCGATCATGCTGCACCGCGAGGGGAGGATCGTCTTCGTGAACGGCGCGGCCCTGCGGCTCTTCGGCGCCCGCTCCCCCGACGACCTGCTCAACCGCCCCCTCCTGGATCTCGTGGCCCCCGAGTATCACGAGGCCGTGCGCGCGCGCATCCGCAAGATCGCGGAGGAGAACCAGACGACCACTCCCATGGAACAGAAGCTGGTCCGCCTGGACGGAAGCTTCGTCGACGTCGAGGCCCAGGGAACCCCGTTCATCTACCAGGGCCGGCCCGCCGTTCAGGTCGTCATCCGCGACATCTCCAAGCGCAAGGAGATCGAGCGGATGAAGGACGAGTTCGTCTCCACCGTCAGCCATGAGCTGCGGACGCCGCTCACCTCGATCCAGGGCTCGCTCGGCCTGATCGCCAACGGCGTGATGGGGGCGATGCCCGTCGGCGCCCGGCCCCTGGTCGACATCGCCTATAAGAACTGCAGCCGGCTGGTGCTGCTGATCAACGACATCCTGGATTCCGAGAAGATCGCCGCCGGCAAGATGGTCTTCGCCTTCAAGGAGCAGGAGGTGATGCCGCTCCTCGAGCACGCCGTGGAGTCGAACCGGGCGTTCGGCGCCCCGTTCGGGGTGCGCTTCGAGATCGGCGCCGCGGTCCCGGGCGCGAAGGTCGAGATGGACCACGACCGGCTCATCCAGGTGCTCACGAACCTGCTGTCCAACGCCGCGAAGTTCTCCCCGAAGGGCGACGTCGTGACGATCTCCGCCGTCCGCGCGGGGTCCCGCATCCGGATCTCCGTGGGCGACCACGGCCCCGGCATTCCGCCTGAATTCTGCGACCGCATCTTCCAGAAATTCTCCCAGGCCGACTCCTCCGACCGCCGCGCCAAGGGCGGCACGGGCCTCGGCCTCAGCATCTCCAAGGCCATCGTCGAGAAGCACGGGGGCAGCATTTCGTTCGAGTCCGAAGTCGGCAAGGGCACGATTTTCAGCGTCGAGCTCCCCGAGAGGATTCCCCCGACGGCCCCGGCGCCCGCCGCCACCCCCCGCCCGCGCGTCCTCGTCTGCGACGACGAGCCCAACGTGTCCGAGATCATCCGCGTCGTCCTCGAGCGCGAAGGCTTCGACGTCGAGCTTACCGGCACCCTGGAGGAGACCCGGCAGGCGCTGCGGCGGCGCCGGCCCGACCTCCTGTCCCTCGATTTCATCCTCCCCGATGGAAACGGGGTAGAATTGCTCCGCGAGCTTCGAGGCAGCGACATGACGAAGACGCTCCCCGTGATCGTGGTCTCCCCGCTGGCCCAGTCGGCCCGGGAGATGGCGGGGCCCGGGCTGGGCCCCGTCGAATTCCTCGAGAAGCCCATCGATCTGCCCCGTCTCTCGGCGGCGGCCCGCGCCGCCATCCCCAAATCCCCGATATCATCGGAAGGAGTCCCGACGTGAGCGACGCGCCCAAGCCCCGGGTTCTTTGCGTGGACGACGACGGCGACATCCGCGACTGGCTGGAGGCCGTGCTCGGTGGCCACGGGTGGGATGTCGTCACCGCCGACGGCGGACTCTCGGCGCTTCTGGCCGCGCGCAAGCAGGTCTTCGACGTGATCCTGCTCGACGTGACGATGCCCGACCTGACGGGCTATGAAGTCTGCTCCCGGCTCCAGGACGAGCCGAAGACGGCGAACATCCCGGTCATCTTCGTCACCGCCCTGGGACAGGAGAGCGACAAGGTCAAGGCGTTCCAGGTCGGCGCAGCCGACTATCTGGTGAAGCCGATCCAGGAGAAAGAGCTCTACAGCATGGTCGACCTCCACCTCGTCACCAGCAAACGGTGGAAGGACCTCACGGGGCGGCACCCCGCCGTCCCGGTGTCGGACACGAAGATCGAAGCCGTCGGGACGCCGCGCTGGGACTCCCGCTTCCGGCCCTCGGAGTTCTCGCGCTTCAAGGAGTTCCTCGCGGGTCGGGTGAAGCTATCCGGCCAGGCGAAGACCGCCCTGGGGCGCATGACACCGGTCGAGCTCTATACCCACGCCTTGCAGCTCCAGGTGACCGAGCGCGTGATCGCCGAGTCGATGGCCCAGTTCCTCGCCCTGCCGTTCCGCGAGCAGGTCGACGCCAAGGCGGTCAAGCTGGGCGTGCTCCCGACGACCTTCTGCAAGACCAACTCGATCCTGCCCATCGTGAATGAAGGACCTGGGACCTCCTTCCTGCTCAGCAATCCCTTCAGCTGGGAGGTCCAGGAGGCCGTCAAGCGGGTCCTGCAGCGCAATGAGGCGCCGACCCTGATCCTCACCGAGCCCGCCGGCATCCAGAAGCTGCTGGCCCCGGCGTCGGGGTCGACCCCCGTTCCGTCCGCCGGCTCCGGACCGGCCGCCCCCGTCGGCCCTCCCCCCAAGAAGGTCTCCATGTCGGAGATCGAGGCGCGGCTGAAGGAGGAGTACGTCCCCATCCAGACCCCGCTCCAGTCCCGGGAAGTCAGCGCCAATGAGGAGTCCGCCCCCATCATCCAGCTCGTCAACAGCCTGATCGAGACCGCCTATATCCAGGGCGCCTCCGACATCCACATCGAGCCGGCCGAGGAGGAGGTCGTCATCCGCTACCGCGTCGACGGCGACATGCGCATCGCGAACCGGCTCAAGCCCGCCCGGCTGATCAACCCCATGGTCGCGCGCCTCAAGATCATGGCCAATCTCGACATCGCCGAGCACCGCATGCCACAGGACGGCCGAATCATTTTCAAGCAGTACACCCGCAGCGGCAATGACTTCGACCTGCGCCTCGCCATCGCCCCGATGAACTTCGGCGAGAAGGCCGTCATGCGCATCCTGGACAAGCAGAAGTCCGTCCTTCCCCTCGTCGACCTGGGCTTCTCCCCCCGCAACCTCGAACTGTACCGCGAGAAGATCGCCGCCCCCTACGGCATGGTCCTCCACGTCGGCCCCACCGGCTCGGGCAAGTCGATGACCCTCTATGCGGCGCTCAACGAGATCAAGAATCCGTCGATCAACATCCACACCGCCGAGGATCCGATCGAGTACACGCTGCCGGGGATCAACCAGCTGCAGGTCCATAAGGACATCGGGCTGACCTTCGCCCGCGCGCTCCGCAGCTTCCTCCGCCTCGACCCCGACGTCATCCTCGTCGGCGAAATCCGCGACCGGGAAACGGCCGACATCGCCATCGAGGCCTCGCTCACCGGCCACCTGCTCCTCTCGACGCTGCACACGAACGACGCGCCGTCGACGGTGACGCGCTTCGTCGAGATGGGCGTGGAGCCCTATTTGCTGAGTTCGTCGATCCTGGTCGTCTGCGCCCAGCGCCTGCTCCGGCGTCTCTGCAAGCACTGCAAGGAGACCTACGCGCCCGATGCGATGCAGCGGCAGTTCGTCGGCGCGCCGCCCAGCGGCGAGTGCCTCCTTTACCAGGCCAAGGGCTGCGAGAAGTGCAACGGCAGCGGCTACCGGGGGCGCGTCGGCATCCATGAAGTCCTCGCGCCGGACGACGAGTTCCGCGTGGCCGTCAACAGGCACGGCATCACTTCGGAGCAGCTCAAGCGGATCGCGGTCGAGAAAAACGGCATGACGACGCTCTTCTGGGATGCGATGGAGAAGGTCCGCGCGGGGCTCTGCTCGCTGCCGGACGCGATGTCGAACGTACGCCAGGACGAGTTCGATTCGCGGCCGAAGTGGATGCTCGAGGCGAACGGCTAGGGCCGGGAGCGCTCTTCCAGCAACTCGGTCTTCACCGACCGGTATTCCACTTCCAGGGTCGGCAGGACCACCGCCGCCCGCGTCCAGTCCGCCTCATGCCCGACGGTTTGAAGGTCCGCGCAGATGCGCGACATCGCCAGCGCCCCCAGGTTTCCGCAGCTTCCCTTCAGCGTATGCGCCGAGCGCGTGAACAGGGCCTCGTCTTTTGAGGCGAACGCCGCCCGCAGCTTCTCCAGGTGTCCGTCGGCCTCCTTCAGGAAGATATCGATGAGCTCGACCAGGAAGCTGGGCTCCCCGGGCGTCTGGAGGCCGCGGAGGTCGGCGATCACCTTGGGATTGATGGCGGGCATGCCCTCATTGTAGGGTGGTCGTGACGATTCTGCGCCGCAGAAATGTCATCCCCCGGTAAGCTCTGGAGGTGCGGCGACTCCTCCCCCTTCTCCTCCTCGTCCACGGCTGCTCGGCGCCGTCCGGGCTTCGCTGGGACGACCCCCGGGTGAAGGCCGCCGGCCCCGCCCCCGCGATCCTCGCCCGCGGCCCGACCTGGATCCGCTTTCGCGTCGAAAGGGAGTTCGCCCTCGAGGTGCCCGGGACGCGGACCATGGGCCTCTTCCCCGGCCTCGAATTCCTCGAAGGGACGGAGCCCTCGTCGAGCGACCGCGACGCGCGCGGACCGCTGGCCGACCGGCGACGGCCGGATCCGGCGAAGGTCACCGTCCCGCTGATGGCGGTCGAAGTCGACGGCACCCTCATCGCGCTGATGTGGAAGGACGGGGCGCGGCCGTATTTCGAGGCCCGGGAAACGACGCGGATGGGGCTGACCCCGCAGGGTGGCCCCGTGGAGGCGGTCCTCCTGATCGAGCCTGGAGCGACCGTGCTGGACGCCGTCCCGCGCTGGGCGGGGTTCTTCGGCGGACTCCCTGCTCCGGAGGCCTGGCCGAGGACCCTGGAGGAGGAGCTCGCGCTCTGCAAGGCGGGCTTCGCGTCGGTCGCCGCCGAGCGGGGCAAACACCGCCATGCGGCCGGCAAGGACTGGCCGTCGGACTGGACCCCGGGCTTCGGCGTGCTGCTGCACCTGCTCGGCGAGCCGGTGGACTGGTTCGACTACTCCGACCTCCTGTCGACCGTCAACTGCCATATCCTCAAATGGGAAGCGCCGTTCTACGCGGGCGAGCCGCGGACGGCCCTGAAACTGGTCGAGCGGATGAAGATCCTCGTCGACATGCGGAAGTCGTCGGACGGCGAATGGGGCTTCCATCCGATGAGCGCGGAGCAGCGGAAACTGGGCGAGGAGGGCGAAAGCGTGCTGGGCACCAGCGCGGAGAACGCCCTGAGGGTGGCCAAGGCCGCGAGGATCACGGGCGACCCGGACCTGAAGGCGGCGGCGCTCGACGCGCTCGCCCGGATGCGACGGCATCGCGTCCCCCGCGGGGGCCAGAACTGGGAGTGCCCGCTCCTGGAGCCCGACCTGATCGCGGCGGCTTTTGCCGTCGGCGCCTACGTCGAGGCCTATAAGCTGACCGGCGACCGCGCATGGCTGGCGGATGCGGCGCAATGGGCGAAGTCCGGCCTTCCCTTCCTGTATCTGTGGAGCCTTCCCGGCCGGAAGGGGATGCTGTATGGCTCGATCCCGGTCTTCGGCACGACCCAGTTCACGCACTCCTGGTTCGGGATACCGGTCCAGTGGAACGGTCTCGTCTACGCGTACTACCTGCGCAAGCTGGCACCGCTC
>DASQOM010000156.1:0-9932 GCA_035644495.1 Planctomycetota bacterium
CTCAAATACTGGCTCGAGGTTTCCAATGAGGAGCAGGAGCGCCGCTTCCTGGCCCGCATCGAGGATCCGGTCCGCCGCTGGAAGCTGAGCCCGATGGATCTTCCGTCGCGCGTGAAGTGGTTCGAGTATTCGAAAGCGCGCGACCGGATGCTGGACGCCACCGATACGAAGTGGGCGCCCTGGTGGATCGTCCGCTCGGACGACAAGAAGAGCGCCCGGCTGAATGTCCTCCACCACGTCCTGAAGCGGATCCCCTACAAGAAGGTCGTCCAGGAGAAGATCAAGCTGCCGGGCCGATCCGCGAAACACGAATACGACGATCAGGCGAGCATGAAGGGGCGGCACTTCATCCCCGAGAAATACTGATCAGGGGGCGATGCCCGGCGACGCCCGCGGACCCGCCATGGCGCAGCGACGGTTCCAGTCCTCTCCTCCGATGGCGGAGGAAGTCCGGGATGTCGCGTAGAAAACAGGGGATGCACATTGGTGTTCAGGGGCCTGAATCCGATGACACCCTCCGAGCGGTACCAGTTGCTCACGCAGATCTTCATCTCCGTCTGCAGTCTCGGGCAGGAGGAGCGCTGCAGGGAGCTGGACCGGCTCTGTCGGGACCACGCCGACCTCCGCCCGGAGATCGAGCTCCTTCTGGCGTTCCACGATTCCGTTTCGGGAGCGACGGCGCGGCCGGAGGGGTCGTCGGCGACGGCGGGGAAGATCGACCCGGATTCGTGATGCCGGCGCCGTCCCCGAAGGATGCCCTGTGCGCGGAAGGCAGGTCTTAGAAGCGCAGCTCCGCGCCGAGATCGATGTCGAAAATCCACAGCGGTCCCGAGTTGAGGTGCACCCGGGCTCCCTCGCTGGGCGGAACGAGGAAGCGGAAACCGAGACCGATCGTCAGGCCCAGCGGGACTAGGCGGATGCCGCCGTGGCCGCGAAGGTCGACGGCAAAGGTCCACGTGTCCCGGAATATCTCGTCGCGAAACTCCGCGATCCCGGGACCGCCGAAGGTGACCTCCACGGTCGAGTAGTGGACGGCGCCGATTCCGAAGCGGCCGTCGGCGAAGAATCCCTGGTCGAAGCTCTGGATGATCTTCGCGCCGAACAGGACCGTATTCATGTTCAGGTTGTCCGTGCGGATGAAATTCCACAGACTGTCGATGGCCTTGGCGCCGTCGTACTGGTCGACCAAGATGGCGATGAATCCCCCGTAATCGAAGCCGGGGGTCCGCATGCGCCCCTGCGCGCTCGCATCGCCGGGCAGGATGTCGAATTCGAGGTCGAAGCCCCAGCCGGGATGGAACAGGTCGGCTCAGCCGAGGTGCTGATCCACGATGAAGAGGCCGCCGCCGTAGACGAAGACGTCCCGGTCCGCGGACCCGAAGGGAACTGCGAAGCGTCCGTGGATCGCGGCATTGACGGTGAGGTCGGTCTTTTTCGTTCCCCGGGAGCGGCCGCGCTCGAACTCGTCCTGGGACTCCCCCGGCTGGAGGAGCCCCGAATCCTCGAAGGCCACCAGGGCGGAGGGCGGTTCCGACCAGAGATCCGCCTTGACGGTGAGTTCGTCCTGCGCCTGGAGCGCGGCGGACGAGAGCAGCAGGATCGCGAAGACGGGCGCCGCCCTTCAATTCATATCGTTACCGGCGGCCTCCGCGGCCGGCCCGGCCGCCGCCGCCATAGCTCCTCGGCGTACTGTTGTACTGGCGGGTCGCCTGCGTGGCGCGGTCGCGAGCCTGCGAGTCCCGCTGCAGGCTGTCCATCGTGTCTCTCTGGGTGGTCCGCGGAACGTCCCGGTTCTCCGCCCGCGGGGTATCGCGGTTCTCGGCCCGGGCACGATCCTTGGGATCCCCGCCGCCGACCGAGCTCCACTTTCCGTCCTCGTACTTCGACCAGCCGTCATCGTTCTTCCGGTAGACGTTGCCGTCGCGCCCCGCGTAGATGTCGCCGCTGCCGCTCTTTCCGACGAAGCTTCGCTCGCCCTCGGCGTTGCTGCCGCCGATGATCTTCCCGCCGCCGGAGCCCGACGCTCCCGCGATGGTCCCGCGCGAATCGCTGTAGTAGCCGCCGCGGACCCAGTCGTTGCCCTGGATCGCGACACCCCGGCCCCAGGAGGAGTAGGGCGTGGAGCCGCCCGCGCGAGCCTTGTAGGTGCCCGTGTAGGGATTGTAGGACTGGGCGGCATGACGCTCGCCGTAGGGGCCGTACACGTAGGCTCCGCGGGAATACGTGCCGGTCGCGGGGTTATACCCCGTGGCGAAGCCCGCGCCGCCGTAGGGCCCGTACCAGGAGGCTCCCCGGTAGTAGGTCCCGCCGTACCAGCCGTAGCGCGCCGCGCAGCCGTAGCCGTACCACCAGCAGGGATAATGGTAGTACCAGTAGGGGGAGTAATACATCGGGTAACAGAATCCCCACATCACCACGCCCGAGGAGACATACATGCCCGTGTAGCCGGACGTGTAGCCGACCACGACGGTATCCGGCGTCGACTCGTAGATCGTGACGTACGTCACGTTGTACTTGGGATGCGTGGACGGGATCGTGTAGATCTCCTTCGGCACCTTGACGCAGACCTCCCAGGATCCCGTGGGGGAGGGCGCCTCGAACCAGACCGCCTCGTGGCAGCAGTAATACCGCTCATTGACCTTGAAGACGCTGTAGGGGGTGTTGACCGCCCACATCACCGTCGTCTTCTCGATCAGCTCGAACTTCGGCTCGCCGTCGTAGGTGACCGCGAGCGTGATGCCCTTCCGCTGGACCGTCGCCTTCCTCGGCACCGACGCGAGCAGCACCGCGTCGTCGGCTTCCTGCGTCCCGGGGACCGACGCAAGCACCTCGGCATTGTCGGTGTCCTTCGGGATCTTGCCGAAATCGCCGGGGAGATCGCCGGTCGCGCTCGTCCAGGGTCCGTCGAGGGACTTGGCCTTGAACCAGCGCCCGGCGGTCAGAAAGTAGAATTCCCCGTCGGCCTCGTGCCTGAACAGGTCGCTCGTGGTGTTCTTGACGTCCGAGAGCCGCGTGCCGGAGAGGGGCTCGTAGACGGGCCGGCCGTCGAGGACGATCAGCTCGGACGGCTGGGTTGTGACGAAGACCCTGGGCACCGGGATCAGCTTCCCGGGAATGCGTTTGCGGGTCTCGCTCCAGTTTTCGTTGAGTGGCAGGCGCGTGAAATCGTCGGGCAGCTTGGAGACGATGTCCCAGGGACCTTTCTTCAGGTCCTTGGTCGAGATCCAGCCTTCGCCGTGGAGCAGGTAGGTGCGGGAGTCCGCAGGATTTTCGATCACGTCCCAGTTGGTGTTCGTGGCGAACTTGAGCTGGGTGCCCTCGATCGGCTTGAAGTCCGGTTCGCCCATGAAGATCACGAGGATTGCGGGCTCCTGGCTGACGTAGATCGGCGGCGGGTCGAGGTTGACCTTGACCGAGGGCACCGTCTTGGCCTTGTCCTTCACATAGGTGATGATGAAGTCCAGCGAAAGCGTCAAGGTAGGCTGCTTGCCCATGATCCGCCGGAGGATCGCCTCGGCCATTTCGGCCTTGTCCTTGGCGAGGCCCGTGAATCGCACGGCCGTGATCTTCCGGTCCTTGAGCAGCGCCATCCGGCTCTCGGGCTGCGTCTCCGTTCGGACCTCGATGTCCATGACGCCGAAGGCCTCGTCCTTCTGGCCGGCCGCGGTGACGACGACGGCTGAGGTGGCTTTCAGAATCTCGTGGTTCTCCCAGGAGTCGATCTGGGGATCGTAGATGACGACCTTATCGCCGGCGTCCTCATGTTGCCTCGGCCAGTTGATCTCGTTCAGCTCCTGAGGCTTCTCGCCCGGCTTCTCCTGGGCGGCGGCGCCGGAGGCCAGGAGCGCGAGGAGCAGGGCGGCGTTGAGACAGCGGGACGTCGATGCGGTCATGGACTCTCCCTCATTCGGGGGATGTTCTATATAGCATGACGCGCCAGCACCGGCCACCCCCCGCCAGCGTTTCGTAAAGATCCCCCCGTGACGGGGCTCAGCCGCCGCCGGACTTGGTGAATGCGGCGACCTTGTCGTGGTTGACGCTCCACCATTCGCGGGCCTCGTCCTGGTCCCAGCGCTCGCTCGTTTCCACCGACGCCAGGGTCGCCAGGACGGCCTTGAAGCTGTCGGGGCGCGCGTCCGGTTCGACGGCGATGCAGGCCAGGATCAGGCTCTCGAGGCCCGCCGGGAGGAGCTCCCCTCTCAGCTGGGAAGGCGACGGCCGCTTCGCCGTCATCACCTGGTAGATCAACTCCGTGGGTCCGGGGCCTTCGAACACGTTCCGGCCCGTGAGCAGGTGGAAGCCCACCGCGCCGAAGGAGTAGATGTCGGAGCGCGGGTCCAGCGCCTGCGGTGCGCGGATCCGCTCGGGAGCGATGTACGCGGGCGTCCCCACGATCTCCACCGAGCGCGTGAAGTCCTCGGCCGCGGGCGAGGACGAGCAGGCGATCCCGAAGTCGAGGACCTTGACGACATCGCCCAGGCCGCCGCGGCTGCACACCATGATGTTGGACGGCTTGAGGTCGCGGTGGACGAGGCCCAGCGCGTGGGCCTCCTCGAGGGCGCCCGCGATCTGGCGCAGGAGGTGGAGCACCCGGCCCACGGCCAGCGATCCTTCCATCGCCATGAGCTGGGCCAGGGTCAGGCCCTTCACGTACTCCATGGCGTAGTAGAGCCGGCCGTCGGGGGTCTCGCCGTAGTCGAAGATCATGATCGTATTGGGGTGCCCGAGGCGGCAGGCGAGCCTCGCCTCGCGCTCGAAGCGCGCCACCGCGGCCCCATCCGGATTCGGATTGCTGAGGATCTTCACCGCCGCCGGGCGCTTCAGGATGTCGTGCCGCGCCAGGAAGACCTCCGCCATTCCGCCCTTTCCGACGGACCGTTCGAGGATGTACGACCCGAAGGTCGAGCGCTTGCCGAACAGGGAACGGACGGGCCGCGTCATCAGGAGCAGGACGCCGGTAAAGGCGACGGGAATCGCGAGCATGAGGTTGAACACGGTCCGCACGGGCTGCATCGGCGCGAGGATGCGTCCGACCTCCTGTTCGGCGCCGAGCCCCATGTCCCATTCGGGCAGCCAGGTCCATGCGCCCAGGACGGTTTGTCCGAGCGCGTCGCGATACTCCGTCGCGCTGAAGCCGCGGCCGCTCTCGACCGCGCGGCGGACCATCATCGTCGGCACCCAGGTGTCGGGGGAGCCCTCGGGGCGATAGCCCGATTTCAGGTCCCCGCCCGGATCCCGCAGTTTCAGGCGAAGGGGCGGGGACTGGGCGTCGGGAATGCCGGCGGCCACGCCATAGGTTCCGAGCGCCGCCGCATCGCCATAGTCGCTCAGCAGCAGGGCCTTTTCGTCGAAGGCCAGGAACCTTGCAGGTCCCTTCGGAAGCAGGGGATAGAACTCCCGTTGCGGCGTGAACCGGAAGATGCCGGTGGCGACCAGCTTCCCCTCTTTGTCGTGGATCGGACCCCCGACGAACATGACAACGCGCGAATAGTCCGGCTCCAATCCCAGGGCAAACTGCCGATCCGGATAGGGGCGCGAGACGATCCGTTCGCCCAGGACCATGCGCCGAAGATAGCTGGCCCCCGAGGCGGTCACCACGCGGCCGATGATGGCGTCGAGATCGGCGCAGACGTCGATCCCGCTCGAAGTGATGACGACAAAGCCCCGCTCTCCAATCTCGGGGGGCGCCTGGGACAGCCGGTCGAGCAGGGGCTTGAAGGAAGAAGAGGATCGGAGCTTTTCCTTGTTCCCCTTGGTGTCGGCGGCGACCTCCGCCAGCGCGGCGGCGTGGGCGATCACGTCCGGTTCGTCCAGGATATCCTTCGCCAGCGCCTTCTGTCGTTCGGCCCAGGTCCGAATCGCCGACGCCTGGACATCCACGGAGCGCATCAGGGTCGCGAGGGCCTCGCTTCGCAGATCGGCTTCCAGCCGGCCCAGCGCCCAGGCCCGCGCGGCGAGCAGCAGGGCGATGAGGGCGGAGCCGAAGCCCAGGACGAACAGGACGGCGGAATTGCGTCCCCGCTTGCGAAGGCGGGTATCCGTCCGGGTATCCGACTTCGGCAGGGGGGTCGGGGTCGGAACTTCAATCGCCGACGGATGAAATTTGAAGAGGGACCGGAGCTCCTCGCGCAGGGCGGGATCGGCGATCAGCGGTCCCGAGATGTACTTCTCCCGCTCCTCCACAGGCAGCTCCGCGCAGGCCTGGAAGTGCTCGCTGAGGATATGGTAGTGATCGGACTCCGGCTTTGCACTCATCCCTCTCCGGCGAACTTCGGGGCGTTAATCCAGGAAATGGACAGACCCGGGTGCAATTCAAGAGAACAGCCCCCCCTCCCTGGGAGGATCGTTCCGCCTCGGGTATATACGTCAACCGCGCGTGGTCATTCCGGGGCGGGTGAAGAGTTGAGCTCCCGGAGGACCCAGGCGCGGATCATGGCCCAGTGGCGTTCCACGGTGCGGGTGCTGACGTTCAGGACTTCGCTGATTTCCTTCATGCCCATGCCGCCGAAGAGCCGCAGCTCCAGGATCCGGGCATGCGTGGGATCCAGCGAGGCGAGCTTGGTGAGCGCCTCGTCGACGGCGAGGAGCTCGTCGGGGCGCTCGATCGACACGACAAGATCGTCGCGGAGCGCCAGCTGGACCCGGTTCTTCCCCCCCCGCTTCTTCCGGTGCTTCGTGCGCGCATGGTCCACCAGGATCCGGCGCATAGCCTGGGCGCTGACCGCCATGAAGTGGGTCTTGCCCTGCCAGGTGATCCGGGTCTGGTCCACCAGCTTGAGGAACGCCTCGTTGACGAGGTCGGTCGGCTGAAAGGTGTGTCCATGGGATTCGCGGTTGAGAAACCGCGAGGCCAGCGACCGAAGGTCTTCGTAGAGCACCGTCATCAGCCGGCTGACGCCCGATTTGTCGCCCTTCGAGAGGTCGGTGAGAATCTGGGTCACATCCTGGGATACGGGGGAACCCATGGAGCGGCAATTCTCGCCCCCGTCCTGAATTAGTTCAAGTCATTTATTGTGTCGGATCCCGTTTCCCTTTGACGCGTAAAATGCACATGTTTCTGCACGGCGCCGAACCTGGGGGCCGCACGAACCCCGCAGAGAAACATCAGATCCTGACCCACCTCTTCATTGCTGTTTGCAACCTGAGCGGGGACGAGCGCCGCCGGGAGCTGGAACGGCTCTGCAAGGGGAATGCGGACCTTCGCGGCGAGCTGGAACTGCTCCTCGGCATCCACGATTCGGTGGTCGCCGCGGGGAAGTCCTGCCGCGAGTCCACGAACTGACCGCGGCGCTCCTGACGCGGGGCGCTACTTGTCGTCCGCAAAACGCTTGTCCCGTTCGCGCTCCAGCATCGTGATGGTGAGGCTCAGGTCCTCATAGATCGTGTCCAGCTTGCCTTCGGGGTAGGTCAGCTCCTGACCCATGCCCTTCGCCTCCTTCTCGAGGCGCTTCATCTCCACGACGCCGCCCTGGGCCTTGGAGAGATAGTCCACCGTGATGGACGTGCGGTCCTGCCACTTGCGGCGGGCCTCGGGCGTCAGGCGGCCCGTGTCGTAGCCGCCGTTGCTGTCCCAGTATCCGCCCCACTCCTTCTGGGTCGAGTACGTCCCCAGCTTCGGGTTCCACGAATGGGCCACGTCCAGGCAGCGCTCGATCCCCGTCTTCGTCGCCTCGCGGCGTTTCCGGTTCTGGTCGATCAGGAACTTCTGCCGGTCGTTCTTCTGGCCTTCCTGCACCTTCTTCTCGTCGGCCGCGGCCTCGGTCATCGTCGCGCCCGCGTTGCCCTTGGCCGCCCAGCCGTCGACGCCCAGCACCTTGCCCAGCCCGTCCGCGCCGCCCTCGTACTTCTCGGCGAAGCCCAGGGCAACGGCCTCCGCAGCGGTCAGCGTGAGGACCTTGCCCCCCTTGTGCTCGAGGAGGATGTTTTCCTTGGCGGTGCCCTTCGGCAGGCTGCGGCCGAACTCGACCTTGCCGGCGTCCTTCCACGCAAACACCGGCTCCATCGGATCGATCATCGCCTGGATGAGCTCCGCGGAGCGGCCGCGCATCTTGGCCTGGACGCCGGCGTTGAGCGCGATGTTCGACAGGATGACGTCGGCGCCCACGCCGGTATCCTGCTCGATCTTCGCCGTGTTGAGCTTCACGCCGCCCAGCTTGGCGTCGGGGCGGACGAAGATCTTGTCGGCGCGCACGATGAAGACGACCGCGGTGCCCGTCGCCTCCGTGACCAGGGCGTAGAACTTGAAATCCTTGTCGGCAGCGCCCAGGAGGTTGACCAGGTCCTTGCAGACCATCTGGTCACCGCCGCTGCTGTCCACCGAGAAAACGATGTTCCGGATCCCCGCGGCCTTCGCCGACTTGAGGGCCTTCTCGACCCCGGAGGCCGTGATCTCCTCGCCGAGCTTCCCCTTGAGCGGAAGTTCCAGATAGGAGCCGTCCTGAGCCAGAACGGAGCGCATGAGGGACAATGCCAGGACGGCCGTCATTGCAGTCGTTTTCACGAGATTCTCCTCGATTCCTTGAACATCCTGAACGCGTCGGCCGCCTCCCGGAGCCGACATGGAATATCTGACGGGGCCGGGGCCCTGCTGTCGCTAATCTTACGGGCATGGATAACGCTTCGGGGGGTCCGCGTGGCATCAATTCCCGTCTGCTCCAGGCCCCGGCGGCACCCTTGCTTCTCGCCGCGATCGCCGGGTGTTCCGTCCCCCTGGCGGCGTCCGGCCCCAAACCGGGCGGAGCTGCCTGAAATGAATCCCGAACAGCGGCGTCTGGCGGAAGCCCGGAAGCAGCAGGGATTTGTCAGCGCAGCGACCGGATCAGCTTCGTCGATTCCGCCCAGAGCGGATCCTCGGAGACGGAGAGGGTCGCGGCTTTCGCGTCGGGAAGCGACCCGACCGCCGCCCTCGTCGCCGCGGCGTCGCGCGCATAGACGAGATGTTCGACGCGACCCTTGCCGATGCCGACGACGGCGAGGACGGCCCGCGCATCCCTTTCGACGGCGCCCTTCAGCTCAATCTCGAACGCCTCGGCCGCGCTCATCTCGGCTGCATCGGGGAGCGGAGAGCCCTGATAGTCTCTCGAGATGCGGATCAGGGTGCCGTAGCCCGTCTTCGGGACTTCCTCGAGGGTAACCCTCCGCGCGCGCACCAGGCTCCGGCGGGCGTGATCCTTATCCCGGACCGCGACGGTGGACCAGTCGCGGTCCGTCTCGAGGATCTGCTCCAGGGTCGTCGGACGTTGCGCGAACTCCTTCCGGCCGGCCTGAAGCATCGCCTCGATCCGGGCGCGGCTGCGCGCGTCGGCTGCGGGATCCGAGAGCATCCACTCCTTGCCGTCCGCCTTCAGTTCCTGGAACTCGAAGAGCTGTTCCTGGTAGGCGTCGACCAGGGACCAGAGATGCACTTCCGCGGCGCTCACGGCGGGGCCGGTCGAGCCCGGCGACCCCTGGACCTCCCAGCAGAAGTGGTGGAAGGCGAGCCCGTCTTCCGCGCCTTCGAAGACCAGGAGCGAGTCGCCGTCGCCGGTCTCGATCGAGCCGTCTTCGATGGGCCCGCGAAGGACCATTTCTTCATCCCAGGGAAGCACGACCGCGTCCTTCAGCCACTCGTGCTCCGGCCCGAAGGGGAAGGGCCGCTCGTCGGCCTCCCAGCGATGCCCGCCGCCCGCCCCGGAGCCGCGATAAATCTTGAGCATGCCGCTCCGCGTCGGCACATAGTGGTCGTGCTGCGCGGGCAGTCCGCAGAGCTGGCAGAACGTTCCGTGAACGCCCATGGTTCGCAAGTAGTCTACACCGCGCTATACTGCGCCCGATGGCGCGTCCTGCAAAGCTGCCGTTGACCTGCGGGTGCAAGTCCCGCCGAGGTAAGTCGAGGACGCCTCGTAGCAGACCCCAGTGCGGAGTAGAAATGCTCTGTGCCGAGCGGGGTGTCG
>DASQOM010000157.1:0-10367 GCA_035644495.1 Planctomycetota bacterium
AAGTCCCCGCTGCTCCAGGTCGTGGACACGAGGTCCGAGCAGATCGTCAAGGAGATCCCCTTCAGCGCGCCCGTGCGGCCGTTCACGGTGAACGGGGCTCAGACGCGCGCCTATGTCTGCGTCAACGAGCTGCTCGGCTTCGAGATCGGGGATCCGCAGACGGGAACGTTCCTCCACCGCCTGCAGGTGCCCGGCTTCAAGAAGGGCCCCGTGAAGCGGCACGGCTGTCCGAGCCACGGCATCGGCCTGACCCCGGATGAGAAGGAGGTCTGGGTCGTCGACGGCTTCAACAAGGCGGTGCACATCTACGACAATATGGCGATGCCGCCGAAGTACGTCCAATCGATCACCGGCCTGATCGACGACCCGGGCTGGGTGACGTTCACGATCGCGGGCGATTATGCCTATCCCTCGACGGGCGAGGTGATCGACCCCAAGACGAAGAAGACGCTGACGCACCTGAAGGACGAGCAGGGCCGCGACGTCCAGAGCGAGAAGCTGCTCGAGATCGACTGGGCGGGCGCCGAGCCCGTCCGCAACGGGGACCAGTTCGGCCTCGGCCGCGTGCGATGACTCCTTCTTGAAGTGCCTGCCCGCCAGGTCGCGCAGGCTCCGGCGCCAGACGCCCCATTCGTGGCCGCCGGCGGTCTCAAACCACGCGTGGGTCACCTCCGCCTTCTCCAGCCCGACCGCCGCCGTGCAACGCGTCGGAGAAGAAGCTGCTCGCCTCGGGCGGGGCTGTTTGGTATAAATCGCTCCTCTTCTCCGGACCCGGAATTCAAAGGAGCGCGCGTGGCCCACTTCATCATGCAGATGCAGAACCTGAACAAGATGATCGAGAACAAGGTCATCATTCAGGACCTCAGCCTCTCGTTCTACTACGGGGCCAAGATCGGCATCCTGGGCACCAACGGCGCCGGCAAGTCGACCCTGCTGCGCGTCATGGCCGGCGTCGACAAGGACGTCGACGGCAAGTTCTACTGGCAGCCCGGCATCAAAATCGGCTTCGTCCCGCAGGAGCCGCTGCTCGACGAGGCGCTCAGCGTCCGCCAGGTGGTGGAGGAGGGCATCGCCGACCAGCTGAAGCTCGTGAAGGACTTCGAGGCGGTCACGGCGCTGCTGGAGACGAAGCTCGACGACGACGCGATGCAGTCGGCGCTCGACAAGATGACCGCGCTGCAGGAGAAGATCGACCACACGAACGCCTGGGAGACGGACCGCCAGCTCGAGATCGCGGCGGACGCGCTGGAGCTGCCGCCCTGGGACGCTCCGGTGGGCCGGCTGTCCGGCGGCGAGCGCCGCCGCGTCGCGCTCTGCAAGACGCTGCTCTCGGCGCCCGACATGCTGCTCCTCGACGAGCCGACGAACCACCTGGACGCCAATACGGTCGCGTGGCTGGAGCGGACGCTGCGTGACTTCAAAGGCAGCGTCATCGCGGTGACGCACGACCGTTACTTCCTCGACAACGTGGCGAGCTGGATCCTCGAGATGGACCGCGGCCGCGGGTTCCCGTTCGAGGGGAACTACTCGAAGTGGCTGATCGCGAAACAGAAGCGCAGCGAACTCGAGGGGAAGCAGAAGCAGGCCCGCGACAAGACCCTGGCCCGCGAACTCGAGTGGATCCAGCAGTCGCCGCGCGCGCGCCAGGCCAAGCCCAAGGCCCGCATCGCGGCGTACGAGAAACTCGCCGAAGAAGCCCAGAAGCTGCGGGAGGAGACAATCGAGCTGCAGATCCCGCCCGGTCCGAAGCTCGGCAGCAAGGTGCTCGAGATCAAGGGGCTGAGGAAGGCCTACGGCGACAACCTGCTGATCGACGGTCTCGACCTGACCCTGCCGCCCGGCGGCATCATCGGCGTCATCGGTCCCAACGGCGCCGGCAAGACGACGCTCTTCAAGATGATCACGGGGGCGGAGAAGCCCGACGCGGGCACGCTCGAGATCGGCCCGTCGGTGAAGATGGGGGTGGTCGACCAGACGCGCGAAACGCTGAACGACGCGCGCACCGTCTACGAGGAGATCACGGGCGGACAGGACGAGATCCCCTTCGGCAAGGAGCGGATCAACGGCCGCTCCTACGTGTTCCGCTTCGGCTTCCGCGGTCCCGACCAGCAGAAGCTGGTCGGCGTCCTGTCAGGCGGTGAACGCAACCGCGTCCTGCTGGCGAAGACGCTGAACCAGGGGGCGAACGTGCTCCTGCTGGACGAGCCGAGCAACGACCTCGACGTCGACACCCTCCGCCTGCTCGAGGACGCGCTGCTGGAGTTCAACGGCTGCGCCGTGGTGATCAGCCACGACCGCTGGTTTCTCGATCGCATCGCGACCCACATCCTCGCGTTCGAGGGGGAGGGGAAGGTGCGCTGGTTCGAGGGCAACCACCAGGCCTATATGGAGAAGCGGCGGCAGGAGCTCGGCCAGGCGGCCGACCAGCCGCACCGGATCAAGTACAAGCCGCTCCCCCAGTAGCCTACTTCTTCTCGAAGTAGTGGATGTCGCGCGGTCCGTTCCCGAGCCGCGTCAGGACCACTTCCTCCGGCACCTTGCCCCAGTGCGCGGTCTTGCCGGGGATGATGAAGTAGCCGCCGGCGGTCACCGACTTCCCGTGCGCGTCGTCGATCGCCTCCCCTTCGCCGGTGATCATGTTGCCGGCGAGGATCGTGACCGCTTCGTCGGCCGTGTGCCAGTGGGGCGGATTGACCAGGCCCTTCGGGAACTTGAGCAGGATGATGTAGGGGCCGACCTTGGGATCGCCGTACTGGAGCACCGTCTTCACGCCGGCCACCATCCCGGGCGCGTCCTCCCAGGGGACGTCCTTCGCCTGGACGATCTTGATCGGCGCCTCGCTCGGCGGCTTGTCGCCGGGTTTCAGGTTCGTCAGCTCGCGGGGTCCCGGGCAGAAGCGGACGATCACGGCCTCCTTCGTGCACTTCGCCCAGTGGGCCGTATTCGCGGGGATGGTGACGTAGCCGCCGGCGGACACCTCCACGCCCTTGGATTCCTCGATCACGTCGCCCTGGCCGAAGATGACCGAGCCCGAGGCGATGGTCGCGAACTCGTCGTGCTTGTGGTAGTGCAGCGGCACGGTGTAGCCCGCGGGAAACTTGATGAGGGCCTGATAGGGTCCGGTCGCCGGATCCCCCCAGGGGATCGCGGTCATCAACCCGGTGGAAAGCCCGGGCGCCTGCTGCCAGGCGATGTCGTCCTTCTTGACGGCGACGACCTTTTCCTTGTCCTGGAGGGCGGCGACGGCGAGCGGCGACAGCAGCATCAGGATCGCGGCGATTGGTTTCATGTCCATCCTCCCTGCAAGCGGTCCCATGGTAGTGGGGAAGGAGGCCGAACGCAATCCATGGAAGATTACTTCCGGGGCAGGGAAAGGAGGTGTCGCTTCGCGGCCTCGTCCGGAGATCCTCCGCTGCGCCCGTTGCGCGCGGCCTCCCCGGCCTCCGCAGCCGTCTCCGAGACTTTCTTCTCCGGCATCCCTCCCGTGAACACGTTGGTGTAGACCGCCTGCTTGGCGACGTTGTCGACGATCGTCATCTCCAGCGTCTCCTGGTAGCCGGTGGCGCCCGACGCATATCGCGCCACCGGGGTTCTGAACCGCCGCAGCCAGACCAGGGTCCCGACCTCCTCCTTGCTTGCCGGGAAAAGCTCCCGGGGCAGGCGGTATTCCCAGCCCGCGATGCATTTGTTGTCCATGTCGAGGACCAGCACCCTGCCCCGGACGACGGGCTCGCCCAGGGCAACGGGATAGTTGTTCCGGTTCGTGAACTCCTCCAGGACGCCCGGCTGTCCCAGCCAGTTCACGGTGGGCACCGGAGGACGTTTCGAGCAGGAGGCCAGAAGAAGCAGAACGCAGATCCATCGCACGGATCTATTCTAACCGGGGGCCCGGCGCTATGCTGAGGGAGTGAGCCGCGTGGACGACCTGATGAAGCGCATGCGGGAGCGGGGCTGGAAGCCCGGCGGGCCCGCCGGGAACGACGCCGTCGCGCGCATCGAGAAGGAATTCGACGTCACGTTTCCCCCCGATTACCGTGCTTATCTCGTCGAAGCAGGGGGAGGGGAAGCGACGGCGCCCGAGGCCTTCACCGGCCTCCTGCCCGTCAATCTCCTCGCCCTGTTCAACCGCAGCTACCGGATTCCATGGAACTTCCCCGGACTTTTCGCCATCGGCAACGACGGCTTTCTCGTCTACGTCCTCGACTACCGTGCGGGCGCGCCGACGGTCGCCAGCATCGGGATGTCGAGCTCCGTGTGGGAGGACGTGGTGACGGAAACCGACACGTTCGCGGAGTGGCTGGAGCGCCGGATCCCCTAAGGGGTCAGCAGATCGCCGGCCGCGGCCTGATCGAGGACCCAGGTGCCGCGGCGCGCGAGCTGGGCGGGGGTGCTTTTCACGTCGGGGGGGCCGCTCAGAGCCCGGGCGACCACCGGGGCCTTCTCCGCCCCGGCCGCGATCATCACGATCGTCCGTGCCCGCTCGATCACCGTGCGCGTGATCGTCATCCGCTCCGGAGGGGGCTTCGGCGCCGTGACGGAAATCACCCGCTGCTCGACTTCATCCAGGGAGGACGAACCGGGGAACAGCGAGGCCGTATGCCCGTCCGGCCCCATGCCGAGCACGAGGACGTCGATCGGATCGGGAAGCTTGCGCCCATATCGTTTCGCCGCCTGGTCGCGGTCGGGCGCGTCGGCGGGCATGCGGAACATCTGCCCGAGCAGTTCGGGATGCTTCTTCAGGAGGGTCTCCTTCGCGAGCCGGTAGTTGCTTTCGGCGTGATCGATCGGCACCGCGCGCTCGTCGGCGAAATAGATCTCCAGCTGGGACCAGGGAACTTTCGCGGCCAGGTCCGAGGAGCCGAGCTCCTCGTACACCGGACCGGGAGTCGAGCCGCCGGACAGCGCGAGGGAGCAGAAGCCCCGGGCCTGGACGGCCGCGTGGATCTTCTTCGCGATCAGCTCGGCGCCGAGGCGGCGAAGTTCGTCGCGGTTCTTCGCCACCAGGAGCTTGATCCTCGACCGCGTCGTCATGCGAGCGGCCTCCATCGGCGGCCGTCGCGCTTGAGCAGCAGGTCCGCCTCCCTCGGGCCGGAGCCTCCCAGCGGGTACCCGGGGAGCGGGTCCTTGCGGGCGGCCCAGGCCTCGAGGATCGGCGTCACGATCGCCCAGGCCTGCTCGTCGCCGTCGCGCCGCGAGAAGAGCGTATGGTCGCCGCGCATGGCGTCGAGCAGCAGCCGCTCGTACGCCTCCCAGGGCGCCTTCTGGAACGAGTCGGCATAGTTGAAATCCATCGTCACGCTGCCGACGGAGAGATCCTCGCCGGGCACTTTGCAGCCGAAGCTGAGGCCGATGCCCTCGTGCGGCTGGATGCGCAGCGTCAGGATGTTGGGCTCGATCTTCTGGCAGACCTCTTCGCTTCCGAAAAGGCAGAAGGGGATGGTCTGGAAGTGGATCGAGACCTCCGTGTTGCGGACCTTCAGGCCCTTGCCCGCCCGGATGTAGATCGGGACGCCCTGCCATCGCCAGTTGTCGATCGCCAGCTTGAGCGCGACGTAGGTCGGCATCCGCGAGTCCGGCGCGACGCCTTCGGTCTGCCGGTAGCCCTCATACTGGGCTGCGACGACGTTCTCGGTGACGTCGTCCCGCGTGAACGGCCGGATCGACCGCAGCAGCTTGTATTTCTCATCGCGGATGTCGTCGGCCTTGAAGGTCGCGGGGCCCTCCATCGTGCAGAGCGCGAGGACCTGGAGGAGGTGGTTCTGGACGACGTCGCGCAGCACGCCCGTCGCGTCGTAGAACTTGCCCCGGCGCTCGACGCCAATGTCCTCCGACATCGTGATCTGCACGTGGTCGATGTGCTTGCGGTTCCAGAGCGGCTCGAAGATCGAGTTGCCGAAGCGGAAGACGAGAATGTTCTGGACCGTCTCCTTGCCGAGATAATGGTCGCTGCGAAAGGTCTGCTCCTCCTCGAGGATGCCGGCGAGCGTGCGGTTGAGCTCCCGGGCCGTGGGCAGGTCGCGGCCGAAGGGCTTTTCGATGACGACGCGCGACCAGGGCAGGCCTCCCGGCGGGTGCAGCAGGCCGGCGTCTTTGAGGTTGCGGAGAATGACGGGGAAGACGCCCGGGGGGACGGCGAGATAGTACAGGCGGTTTCCGTGGAGGCCGTACTTCTTCTCCGCCTCCTCGATCGACTTCCGCAGCTTCTGATAGTCGGCCGGATCGTTCACGTTGGCGGCGACGGTCTCGAGCGGCGCCGAAAACTTTGTCCAGACGGCTTCGTCGACGGGCTTGGAGCGCGAATACTTCCCCACGGACTCCTTCAGCTGCGCGCGGAGATCGTCGACGGATCCCACCGACGTGCTCGTCCCGATGAGGACGTATCTCTGCGGGAGATCGCCCTCGCGGGACAGATTGTAGAGCGCGGGGCCGAGCTTGCGCTGGGTCAGGTCGCCGGTGACGCCGAAGATGACGATGACGCAGGGATCCGGCGGCCTCGAGCGGACGACGGCCGGACTGACTCCCGGGTTGACGCGGACCGAAGTTCCATCCATGGCCATTCCCTTGTACCAGGGGGAACGGGGCGGTCAACACATTATTCCGGGACTCAGCGCAGCGTTGATGATGCGCGGGACTATTTTGCTCCGGCCCGGCAGGCGGCGATCGCGTCCCGGAGCTCGCGCTCGAGGCCGGGCTGCAGACGGAGGACATGCTCGTAGTCCGTCAGCGCGGCCTGGAAATCCGCGACCGGATCCAGCCGGCGCGTCGCTTTCAGCGTCCCCCGGCGTCGGTGCGCGTCGGCCCGGAAGCGGAGCGCGGCGAGATGGTCGGGCGAGAAGAAGAGCACCTTGTTGAAGTCGCCGATCGCCTCCTGATAGTGGATCATCGGCACCGGCCGGGAGGACGCCGACAGCGTCCGCGCCCGCCCCTGCCAGATCCACGCGTCGGTGGCGAGCGGGTTGGCGTCGATCGCCGCCTTCGCGTCCGCGAGCCCCGCCTGAAAGTCGGCGTCGCCCTCCTGTCCCGCCGACTCCTTCCATTCGCCGCGGCGGACGAGGGCCTGGGCGCGGACGATGCGGGCTCCGGGGTCGGTCCTGGCCGCGTCATCGAGGTCCCGCAGCGAGGACTCGAAGAGCGGGGCGGGATCCTTCCCCTGGCGCGCGAGCCCGGACGCGAGAAGCATCCGGGCTTCGCCCCGGCCGATGAGGCCGGCGGCGCTCTTCGGGTTCCTGGCCAGGACGGTCCCGTAGAACCCCATCGCCGCCTCGCAGCGCTTCGCCGCATCCTCGCCGGGGAGTGCGGCCAGCAGGAGCTCGACCTGGCCGCGCTTCGTCGGAGCCTCGATGCCCGTGGGGATTTTCTGGATGGCCACGTCGAGGTCGGCGGCCGCCTTGCGCAGGATCTCCGTGGCATCCCTGCCCCTCAGCGTGCTGAAATTCGCCCACGCGATCTGGACGCTGCCGCGGCCCAGCCAGGTCTCTCCGCGGCCGGGGTTGATCCGCAGCGCCGCCTCGAAGTCCGACAGGGCTTCGCGATACAGGGGCTCGGGATCCTCCCGCCTCAGGCCCAGCTGCACCGCCCAGGGGATGCGCGCCATCGCGCGCCAGAAATACGGCTCGTCGGCCCGGGGATTCCGGCGGATCGCCTCGCTGAGATCGGCGATGGCTTCCTTGCAGGCGGGGATCGGATCCTCGAGGTGGAACATCTTGCCCGCGGAAAGCGCCGCCCGGACGACGCCACGCCACATCCATGTCTCGGGGGCCCCGGCGTTCAGCTCCAGCGCGCGTCCGAGATCTTCCGACGCCACCTGGAACTGACGGGTCGCGTCCTCCACCCTCGTCCAGCCGATCGAGAGCCCGAGCAGGAAGTGCGCCATGCCGCGATCGCGCAGGGCGGCGTCGAGGCGCGGATCCTTCTCGAGCGCCAGCGTGAAGTCGCCGACGGCGGCGATCAGCGTCTCCGAGGGGTCGTCGCCCCGCTGGAACTTCTGCTGGCCCCAGCGGAGCCGGCATTCGCCGCGGCCCTGCAGATGGGTCAGGCAGCCCTTGTCGTGTTCGATGCCGCCGGTCCAGACGCCGACGGCGCGGTCGAAGCGGCCCTCCAGCTGCTCCAGCAGGGCGAGGGCCTCGACGGCCTCCTCGAGCGACGGCGACTTCGCGAGCGCCTCCTGGAGCCGCGCGCGCGAGCGGCCGGCCAGCCCGCGGGCGCAGGCGAATTCGGCCGCGCTGAGTTCGCCCGGTGAGGAGGTCTCCAGCGCCTGCAGATCCTCGTCGAGACGCCGGCGCAGCTCCTGCGCGGCGGGGTCGCTTTTCCCCAGCTGCTCGCCGGAAGGGACCGCGATATCGTCGGCCCGCACCTTTGCGGAGCGGTCCTGGATCAGCTTCTCCCCCAGGCCGCGCCAGGCACGCTCGGTCAGGTCGTCCTCGCGGCGCCGGAGCAGCCTCGACGTGAGCACGAGGCGCTCGTAGCGGGCGCGGTCGCAGCCGGAGTCCCGCTGGAGCGCGAGCTCCTGGTCGGCGAGGGCCGCGGCGTCGTCCATGAGCGCGCGGTGCATGCGCCCGCGGAGCGCGAGGGGCTCGGCGAGGTCCGGATACTCCTTCGCCGCCGCCGTGCAGGCTTCGAGCGCGTCCCGCGCGAAGCTCTTCATCCGGGCCAGGTCCCCCGAGCGCCGCAGCTCGAGGGTCGCGCGGAGCGACGTCTCCATCCGCTCCTTCAGCTGGCGCACCGCTTCGCCGCGCTCGCGCCGCCCCCAGGCGGTCAGAAGGGAGATCACGATCAGCACCGCGGCGGCCGCCGTGCCCACGAGGGTCGCGGCCCTCTTCCGTCGGAGGACCTTCCTCCAGAGCCGGGTCAGCACCCCCGACGGACGGACGGAGATCGACTTCCCGGCCATGAAGCGCTCGAGGTCGTTGGCGAACGCCTCCGCGGTCGCGTAACGCCGCTTCGACTCCTTCTCGAGCGCCTTCAGGCAGATCACCTCGACGTCCGCCTCCACGGCGGCGACCAGGCGGCTCGGCGCGACCGGTTCGTCGCTGGCGATCTTGCGAAGCAGCGCGACCGGCGACTCGGCCCGGTACGGCCGCTGGCCCGTCAGAATCTCGTACAGCATGACGCCGAGCGCGTGGATGTCCGTCCCGGGTCCGATGTCCTCGGCCCGGTCCTCGGCCTGCTCGGGCGCCATATACTCCGGGGTGCCGACGATGAAGCGGGCCTGCGTCAGCCGGGTCTGGAACGACGCGGCGCGCGCGATGCCGAAGTCGCCCAGGAACGCGCGGCCGGACTTGTCGATGATCACGTTGGCGGGCTTGAGGTCGCGGTGGACGACGCCCTGCGCGTGGGCGTGGGCGACGGCCCGGGCGACGTCCTCGAGGATGCGCAGCAGCACCTTCCGTTCGGTCTTCTTCTCCTCGAGCAGCTCGGCGAGGGTGCGGCCCTCGATGAACTCCATCGCGATGAAGGGGAGGGGCGGTCCCGAGCGCTGCTTCGTCTCGCCGACTTCGTGGACGGTGATGATGCCGGGGTGCCGCAGCTGCGCGGCGATGGCGGCCTCGCGCCGCAGCCGCTCGGCGGCGGTCGGATCGGCCGCGTCGTCTTTCAGGACCTTGAGCGCGACGCGGCGGTGCAGGTCGGGGTCCTGCGCCTCGTAGACGACGCCCATCCCGCCGCGGCCGATCTCGCGGATGAGGGAGTATTTGCCGATGACCGCGCCCGCGGGCAGCTGCGGGGGAGGCTCGGGCTTCTTTTGGCCGGCCAGCGCGCGGAGCAGCTGCTCGCCGCTGATGTATTTGTGGCGGAGCAGCAGCTCCCCCAGCAGGACGTGCGGCTCGATTTTCTTCTGCTCCTCGAGACATTCCTCGAGCTGCTCCTCGGTGATGTAGCCGCGCGAGACCGCGATCTCCCCCAGCGGGGAGTCCGGGCCGGGCAGGTCGACGGAGCCGTCGTCCAGGAAGCGACGGACCTCGTCCAGCGGTTTTTCGGCGGAGCTGCTCATCCCCGGACGAGCTTCTCGAATTCGGTCATCGCCTCGTCCTCCGACGCCGAGTAATCCCGGATGCGGTCGAGCACGATCTCCCGGAGCATGGCGCGGCAGCGGGCGAGCCGCTTGCGGACGTCCGATTCGCGGAGCTTGAGCTTCTCGCCCACCTCGGCGTAGGTCTTGCCGGACGACTCGCCCAGGATGAACTGCGTGGTCTCCGAGGAGTCGCCCGATCCGTCCTCCGGGAGACAGTACAGGCGGAACACGTCGAAGAGATTCGCCGATCCCTCCTTCTTCAGGCGGATCTCGAGATCGCGGATGGATTCGCGCAGGACGGTCTGCATCCATTCGCGATCGAAGGCGTTCTCCGGATCGACGGTGGGAAGGGCGTCGC
>DASQOM010000158.1:0-13344 GCA_035644495.1 Planctomycetota bacterium
AGGCTGCTCCGGAATCGAGGTGAACACGGCCCGCGACCCCAGCACGGACTTCTCTGCGATCTGGACCTGGGCCTGGTACGAGTCCGTGAACAACGAAGCGCCCGATCCGGACCTCTCGGAGCTCGCGCGACGCCGCATCAAGAACTGCATCCAGGACGAGTTGGAAGCGCGCGGCTATTCGTGGGGGCCGGCCGACAAGGCCGATATGCTGATCAAGTGGGTCGCCGTCGCGGGCCCCAGCGTCGAGCTTGCCCCCGTGGGATTCCGCTTCGGCATCGACGACCCCCTGGCCAAGACCGCGGGAACGGGCCCTTCCAACCTGAGCGAGGGAAGCCTCGTCATCGACATCATCGGCAACAAGGTTCCCCGCAAGATCATCTGGAGGGGCGTCGCGGAAGCAACCGTGAATCGCAGCCTGCCGGACGAGGAGCGTCAGCGGCGGATCCAGGAGGCCGTGTCCAAGACCCTCCGGAACTTCCCCTCCCACAAGCCGATGTAGGACTTCACTTCAGGGAGGCGAGATAGGCGATCAGGTCGCGGAGGTCGCGCTTCGACAGCGCCTTCGCCAGATCCTCCGGCATCGCCGACAGCGCGGCCTTGCGCGCCTTGATGTCCGACTTGGCGATCGCCTTCCGGCTTCCGTCGGCCAGCACCAGCATCAGGAAGCCGTCGGATTCCCGGGCGACGCGGCCGACGTCGACCGTGTCGTTCGTGAGCTGGACGGCCACCTGTCCCCAGCCCTCCGCGATCTGCTTGTTCGGGTAGAGGATCGACTCGAGGAGGTAGTCGCGCGTCTTCTGTTCGCCGATCTTCGTCAACGGCGGTCCCACCTGCCCGCCCTGGCCTCCGGCGCTGTGGCAGCGGACGCACTGGACGTCGCCGCGATCGAAGAAGATCCGCCGGCCGAGTTCCGGATTCCCGCCCTCGAGGGTTTCGCGGTAGCCCCACAGGGGATCGTCGGGTTTGCGTCCGGCGTCGAACTCCTTCATCCAGGTCATCGACAGCTTCGACCCGGCCTCGAGCGCCTCGAGCTGCAGTCCCGGGTCGCTGAGGAACAGTTCGGACAAGGTCGCCCCCGCCCCCAGATCTCCCAGGGCGGTGACCGCGGCCTGGCGAACCGCGAGGGCGCCCTTCCCGCGCGCGATCGTCTGGAGGCGCGCGGCCGCGTCGGCGATTTTCGCCTGAGGAACCAGCCGCACCGCCTCGAGAACCACGGCGGCATCCGGATCCTCCAGCGCGGCGGACACGGACGGGGTGAGGTCTCCGCCCATGCCCCCGAGCGCGCGCAGAGCCGCGGCCCGCGAGGCCGACGGCGCTTTCGGGTCCTGGAAGACCTCCTGGAGCAGCGCCGTCGCGCCTTCGAGCTTATAGCGGGCGGCGAAGCGCGCGGCCGCCGCGCCGACGCCGTCGGCGGGGTCGAGCAGCAGCGGCTTCAGGCGGGACGCGACGGCATTGACGGCGTCGTCGGGGCTGCGCGGGGGGATCGGCCTCCAGAGGCCCATCAGGCGGTCGCGCCCGGAGGGCTGCTCCCAGAGGCCGAGCACGTCGAGCGCCTCGACGCGCGCGCCGGCGGGGGCGTCCAGGGATGCGGCGAAGGCGGCGAGCGCGTCGGCGTCGCCCGCCCGGAACGCCGCGTTGACGGCCCGGAGCAGCGCGCGCTCGGGCGCCTTCGGATTCTTCAGCAGCGCGCGCAGCGCGGGCAGGGCCGCGTCGATCGGCGTGTCGTAGATGGCCCGCGCCGCCTCGAGCACGAGAGCCGGGTCGGCGTCCTCCAGGAACCGCGCGATCTCCGGCCGCTTCAGCTTCCGCAGCGCCACGAGGGCCGCCATCCGCAGCGCCGCGGACGCATCCTTCCCCGCCGCCAGCAGCCCCTCCATGTCCTCGATGCCGGCGAGCGCCATGATGCCGGCATGCTGGAGCATGCGGTCTTCGTCGTTGTTCGCGCGGAGGAAGTCGAGGACCGCCCCCATGGCGTCGCGCTTGCCGATTTTCCCGAGCCCCATCGCCGCGAAGAAGCGGACGCGCGGGCTTTCGTCCTTGAGGAGGGCGACGAAGCGGTCGTAGGCGAGCACGGTGCGCAGCGAGCCCAGCGTCTTCGCCGCCTGCGCGCGGATCTCCGGGTCGGCATCGCCCAGCAACGGGAGCAGCGGATCCTTGGCTTTGAGCTGGCCCAGGCCCCAGATCGCGTGGACGCGGACCCGCTGCGGCCAGGCCCGGTCCGTCAGGTTCGCGAGCACGCCCGCTTCCTTCCGGGCCACCAGTTCGAACTGCGCCGCCTGGCGGATGCGCTGGTCGTCGTGGGAGAGCAGCCCCGCGAGCTCGTCCTTCGAGCGGCCCGACATGCCTTCCGCGATCAGCTTCTTCACCTGGAGGACGGCCGCGTCCTTGAGCCGCTCCGGATCGGCGACGCGCCAGATCCGGCCCTTGTCGACCTTGTCCCACATCCCCACCCAGTCGGCGACGAGCATCGAGCCGTCGGGAGCGAACTCCACGTCCGGCGACTGGAGCCCCCACATGAACTTCTCGAGCCCGATCATCTCGAAGGACGCGCCCTTGGGCTTCATCTCGAAGCTGTAGATGCCGCCCGGATAGTCGCACATGAAGAAGTGGTTCCTATAGCGCTCCGGGATCGCCGCCACGCCCGGGTGATAGGTCACTCCGGAGGGACCGTGACCCAGACGCGCGACACAGGGGACCTGGTAGCCCGCCTCGAGGCGCCACTGGTCCTCCGCGCACCACGCCCCGCCCTTGTCCATGAACTGGTATCCGATCCGCCAGCCGTAGTCGGCCCCTTCGACGACATAGGTCCAGCGGCAGGTCTCCCCGACGTCCGGCGCCTTGCTGATATTGTTGTCGCCTGTGAAGAGGTTGCCGTACTGGTCGAACTGAAGTTCCTGCGGGTTGCGCAGGCCGACGCAGACGATCTCCAGCTCCGAGCCGTCGGGGTTGGCACGCAGGACGCCGCCGCCGTCGGGGAAACTGAACGTCTTCCCCTCCGCCTCGACGTGGAAGCCCCGGTCGCCGTGGCTCCAGTACAGCTTGCCGTCGGGGCCGAAGCGCAGGCCGTGCATGTCGTGGCCGCTCGCGCCGAGATGGACGCCGAATCCCGTGTGCAGCGCCTTGCGGACGTCGGCCACCCCGTCTCCGTCCGTGTCCTTGAGGGACCAGAGGTTCGGAATGCACGTGTACCAGACTTCCCCGTTGCGGACGAGGATGCCGGCGCCGATGCCTTCGCAGAGGTCCTTATAGCCCTCGCTGAAGGTGACCGCCGAATCCGCGCGACCCTTCCCGGCCTTGTCCTCGAGGAGACGGATCCGTTCCGACTCGACCTTCCACTCCCCCGCCTTGTCTCCCAAGCGGCGCTCGTGATAGGCGATCTGATCTTCGTGGCGGCGGCAGGCCAGGTCGTCGTCCAGCCACTCTTTGCGCATGTGGATGTCCAGGGTCGACGTGTGGCGGCGCCAGCACTCGGCGACGTAGACCCGGCCCTTTTCGTCGATGGAGATTGCGACCGGATTGGCGAGGAGCGGATCGGAGGCCCATAAGGTGGCCTGCACTCCGTCGACGAGCTTCAGTTTCTTCCGCGCCGCTTCCTGCTCGGGAGTCTCTTGCGGATGGGCGGGCGACCCCAGCAGGCAGACCAGCAGAACCGCTGAGTATCGTCGCATGAGACCCTATTGTCCTAACGGTCCCGAAGACTGGCAAGGAACTCGATCACGTCCCGGAGTTCCGCCCGGCTCAGGTGCTTGATCTCGTCCTCGGGCATCGCCGAGAGGCCGACCTTGCGCGCCTTGATGTCGGTCTTGGCGATGGTCTTGCGCGTGCCGTCAGCGAGGATGATGGACAACGCCTTCTCGTCCTCCTTCTCGATGCGGCCGGTTTCGACCGCGTCGGACTGGAGGAGCAGGATCGCCTGGGCGAAGCCCTGGGCGATGTCCTTGTTGGGGACGACGATCGACTCCAGGAGATACTGCCGCGCCTTCTGGGCGCCGATCCCGTCGAGCACCGGGCCGACTTCCCCGCCGCGCCCCTTCGCCTTATGGCACTTCGCGCAGCCGGCCTCCGCCTTCTCGAAGAAGATCTTCCGGCCGGCTTCCGCGTCGCCGCCTTCCAAGGCCTCCCGGTAGGACGCGACGGGATCGTCCTTGGATGCGGCCCGCAGCGCCGCGACTTTCTCCTTCAGGGAAGGTTTCGGGGCGCAGGCTTCCAGCACGTCGAGCTGCAGGGCCGCGGGAAGTTTGCCGTTCTGCAGCGCCTCCATCAGGCGGCCCAGCGCCTTCTCGGCGTCCGCGCCCGACGTCCGACCCAGGGACTCGACGGCGTTCTGCCGCACGGGCATCGGCCCCTCCTCGGTCGCCATTTTCTCCAGCAGGGCGACGACGTTCGGCATCTTGAGCTGCGCCAGCAGCTTCGTGCCCTCCTTGCGCAGGGTGGCGTCCTTATCCTCGACGGCCATCATGACGACCGACGGCAGCCTCTCGTCCTTCAGCACCCCAAGCGCCTTCAGCGCCGCGATGCGGACCCCGACGGTGCGGCCCTTTCCCGCCATCTCGGCGAGCCGCGCCCCGGCCGACTTGATCCCGAGCGACCCCGCCGCCTGCGCCGCCGCTTCCTTCACGGGATCGGGCGCGTCCGCGAGCAGACCCTCGAGAGCCGCGGAAAGCGCGGTCACGGCCGCGGTCGCCTCGCGATCCGGGATCGGCCGCCAGACGTGCTGGATGCGGTCGCGTCCGGAGGGATGGGCCCAGTCGGCGAGGGCTTTGAGCGCCTCCGCCTTGGCGGGGTCGGGGATCTCCTTCCGGCCGGCGAACTTCACGAGGCCGGGCGCGTCCCCGGTCCGATACGCCGCGTTGATGGCGCGCGCCCAGGCCTTTTCCGGCAGCTTCCTCTCGAGCATCGCGGCGAGCGCCGGCATCGCGGCGTTCACCGGTCCGTCGTTGATCGCGCGGGCGGCTTCGAGGGCGATCGCCGCCTCCTTGTCTTCGAGGAAAGCGGCGAGCTCCGGACGGTTCAGGCGCCGCAGCGCAAGCAGTGCGGCCAGGCGGACCGAGGCCGACTCGTCGCCGATCTTCGACTTGATCGCGTCCGCGTCACCGATCCAGACCAGCGCGATGACTCCGGCGTGACGCAGCCACGCATCCTTATCCGCATTCTCGCGGAGCATGTCGAAGATCGGACCGACGGCCTCCTTATTGCCGATCTTGCCGAGCGCCATGGCGCCGGCGGCGCGCAACCGGGCGTTCGGGTTCTTGAGCAGGACGACCAGCTTTTCGCAGGCCGGTCCATAGTGGTGATCGCCCAGGACCTTGGCCGCCTGCACCCGGACCTCGTCCTCGTCGTCGACGAGGAGCCCAGGCAACTTGTCGAGGGTGCCGAGCTGGCCCGCGCCCCAGAGGCCGTGGAGCCGCCCGAGCAGCGGTCCTTTCTCAAGGGCCGACGCCAGCAGGGCCGGCGATCTGGCCTCGACCAGGGCGAATTGCGCCGCCATGCGGATCCGCTGATCCGGGTGGCCGAGGAGGGTCTGGAGTTCAGGGATCGGCCGACCGCCCATCCCCTTCGCGAGGATCTCCTTCGCTTCCTTGACCGCCGGACTCGCGGCGAGCGTCGGATCGGCGATCCGGTAGATGCGCCCCTTGTTGGGCATCCCCCAGCCGTTGATCCAGTCGGAGAAGTAGACCGCGCCGTCCATGCCGATCTTGACGTCGGTCGGCCAGACATCGCCGACGAAGGTCTTGAGGTCGGTGGCCTCGAACCCCGCGCCCTTCGGCTTCACGGCGAAAGACAGCACGGCGCCCGGAAAGTCGGTGAAGAAGAAGTGGTCCTTATAGGCTTCGGGCAGGCCGATGCCGCCGTTGAAGGCGATCCCCGACGGACCGTGGCCGATGTGCGCCACGGGCGGGACCTCCGATGGCGCCGTCTGCCAGGCTTCGACGCCCCAGAGCTTCTCGGACATCCAGGGCCCGCGTCCCGGCGCCTGCTGGTACCCGACGCGCCAGCCGCAGTCGCCGCCCTCCATGACGTACGTCCACCGCGCGGCGTCGCCCGCGTCGCAGTTGTTGTCGCCCGTCCACAAATTCCCAAAGGCGTCGAAGGCCAGGTCCTGCGGATTGCGCAGCCCCGTCGCGAAAAGCTCGAGGCCCGAGCCGTCGGCGTTGCAGCGCATGACGCAGCCCGAGTCGGGGTTGTCGACGAGGACCTTCCCGTCCTTCTCGACATGGACGCCGCGGTCGCCGATCGAGAAGTACAGCTTCCCGTCGGGCCCGATGCGCAGGCCGTGCAGGTCGTGACCGATGAACGCGATGCGGACGCCGAAGCCCGTGTGCAGCGCCGTCCGATCCTCCCCCTTCCCGTCGCGGTTCTTGAACTTCCACAGATCCGGGATGCAGGCGAACCAGACGTCGTCGCCGCGCGCAAGCACGCCGGCGGCCAGCCCCGTGGCGGGCGTGGCGAAGTTCTCCGCGAAGGTGACGGCGTGATCGACGCGGCCGTCGCCGTCGCGGTCCTCGAGCAAGCGGACGCGTTCGCTGTCGGTCAGCTTTTCGTACGCCTTCCCCATGTACTTGCGGTGCATCGCCTCGCGGTCGGCGACATTGCGGCTGGCCAGGTCGTCGTCGACCCAGCCCATATGGCCCCGGATGTCGTAGGTGCAGTTGCCGAGGCGGTGGGTCTCGACGACGTAGGCGCGGCCCTTCTCGTCGAAGCAGAACGAGACGGGGTTGACGAAGTCGGGTTCCGCGGCGAAGAGCGACGCCTGAAGCCCCTTGGGGGGACGGAGCCGCTTGAGGGCCTGCTCGGCTTCGGGATTCGGGGCCTGCTGCGCGGACGCCGGCAGGGCGAGGAGAAGGAGCGACACGGCCAGGATGCGGTGATTCACGATGTTGGGTCCTCCGGAAACTGCTCTGGATAGCCCCGCTTGGGATGGGTGTGACACCCCGCTGTATATACGGTTGCCGGGAGGATGGACGGTCTGTTTTGTTACTTCGCGACCAGCAGGGCGCGGGCGGGGGCACCCTCGCCGCCCATGACTCGGAGGGGCCCGCAGTAGAGCGTATAGTCTCCCGCCGGGACGCCGGTCAGGTAGAGGCCTTCCAGAATCGTGACGCCCGACCGCAGCAGCGCGTGGTGGGCGGGGTGATCCGTGCTGCCGAACTTCTCGATGCCCAGGCTGTCGATGCCCACCAGCTTGATCTTCCGGTCGACGAGGAAACGCGCCGCGGGTCCGGTCACGTAGGCGAAGTTCGGGTCGAACGTGTTGCTCTTCACCCAGTGCTCGCTGTTGCGGGTGCGGAAGAGCACGCGCTCGACGCCGGCCCAGTCGAGTTTTTCGAGATCCGCGAGATCGACGCAGTCCTGATTCAGAAAGTGCAGCAGCCGCGCGGGACCGACCAGGTGCTCCAGCGGGACGGCCTCCGCCGTATATCCGTCCTTCTCGAAATGCAGCGGCGCGTCGATGTGGGTGCCGCAATGCGCGCCGAACTCGAAGCGCGACTGATTGACCGGCGCGCCGTCCTTCCCGAGGACGTGCGTGACGATGCGCTTGTAGGGCGGGTTGCCCTCATAGACGGGCATGCCTTCGCGCAGCGGCATGGAAATGTCGTAGATCATCGGCGCGCAGCGTACCACGGCATCGGCGGACAACGCCAGGGAACGACGGTGATTCTCCCCATGGCCGGCGTGAGGACGCCCAGGGTTTCGATATATACGGCGACGATCTGGCCCATGGTCTCGTGGGAGGTCCCCACGCCGGTGTTCAGCATCCCGTAGCCGTCGCCGCCCGTGTTGACGTAGTCGTTCGTGACGAAGGTGTAGACCGTGGCATCCTTGGCGATCGACGTGCCGCCGTCCAGCGTGACCGACAGGATCCGGGAGCCCGCGGGGTTGCCGGCCTTGAACGTGAAGCTGAAGCCGGAGATCTGGGGGAAGCCGTTGAATTTCGACGGGTGCGGGCCCACGCCGAACTCCAGGACCGCATACAGCAGCGTGCCGGTGATCGTGCGCGTGACGACCCGGTTGGGAAACGAGGCGATCCTGAACCCGTCGCCTGCGACGAGGTCATAGGGGGGACCGGCCGCATACCCTGCCGCGTTCCGTCGCAAGCTCATGTCTGCCGGTGCGTACAACGAGGTCAGGCCGTCGGTCACGCCCCAACCGTTCTGCAGGCAGAGCTGGGCGCCGAAGCGCAGACGCATCGCGTCCGCGACCAGGTTGCCGATGGGCGTCTCCTGCTTGCCGAGCTCCGTGCGGGACCACGGGAAGAGAGCCGTCGCCGTGGCGACGGGGCGGGCGTACCGAAGATCGACGGAGAAATCGGCGGTGCTTCCGGGCACGCCGACGGCCGCGTCGCTCGGCGTGATCCGGATCCGCACCCGCGGATTGACGGGTCCCGCCGTGGACGCGGCATTGTTCTCCCAGGTGTTCCAGCGGAACGTGTGCGGCGTCCCGGCCGGCGAGGACGTGAGCCCCGTCAAAGTCGAGGTAGACGAATCCGGCCTGGCGACGGCCCAGGTGCTGCCCCCGTCCTTGGAGAATTCGACGAGGATCGTGACGGAGTCGCTCTCCGGATCCGCGAGGGTATAGCGGATCGTGGCGGTCGAATGTTGCACCGCGACAGGCGTCGAAACGAACGCGGTCAGCGTCGTGACCGGCGGGCCCGACCCGGCGTCCTCGCCTCCCCCGCCGCAGGCGGGCAGCGCGAGCGCCGACAGAACCGCGAAAAGAATGCGTGGGGAGTTTCCCAAGCCCTATCGCCCTCCGGGGATAGGATCCGGAAAGGAGGGCTCGCGTTTAAATTATTTCGACCGGCGGGGTCAGTCCCGCACTTCGACGTCGTCGATGAGGATCCGCGCCACGATCACGAGCGTCTGGGTTTAGGGCGCGCGCGAGCGGCGGAGCGCGGGCCGGAGGAGGAGGAGGCCGAGGCGGCGGCGGCGACGCGACCGCGTCCACGGGACGACACGCGGCACAGAGCGGGCGGTTGTCCTGGATGGAGGCCAGCCGTTTGGCGAAGTCCTCCTCCCTCAGGCTCTTCCCGCACCCTCCGCAGTAGAGGATGGACTTACCCACTCCGCGCGAAACCTCCGACTGATGCTGCCGAAGTGAAGCACGAGAGTGTCAAGGATCCGCAAGGTTCCCGTTACCGGAGTGCGAATTGGAATCATCGGTCGCCGCGCAGGCGACGCAGATCCCGGCAGCCCCGGCACCGGCGAGGAGTGGCGCCGCCACCGGAATCAGCACCAGTAGCACAAGGGGCAGCCACAAGTTCAGTTGCCCGAGGCTGTCGTCGATCTCCGCCGCGATGGTCAAGCCCAACACGATGCCAAGATAGCTCGCGGCGGCCCCCAGCGCGAGGGCCGGAAGGAGCATCGTCAGATTCCGGAGGCAGAAGAGAAACGCCCCGAACGAAATCGTCGACCCGAGGGCGAGAACTTGGGGGTGGGAGGCGAGGGGGATGTCGAATACCCCTGCGACTTCGATCGACCCCCGGGCCCCGAGGACGAGGCAGAGGACGGCCGCGGCCCATCGCATGCTCCTGAAGAAGCAGAAGACGGGCCAGGCGCTCCGGGAGGATTCTGAAGGCCGCCTGGGCAAGGATGTGCGCACCCCCCATAACGGGGCGTCCTCGCGAGCATCATTAAGAATGGTAACAGTTTGGAGTGCTTCCTGTGATGACCACCAAAGCCTGCGTGACCTGTGGCAACGTCTACGACAAGACCTTCGAAATCCAGCGCGACGGCAATGCGTTCGTCTTCGACTGCTTCGAATGCGCGATCCACGCGATGGCGCCCGTCTGCAGCCACTGCGGCTGCCGCATCATCGGCCACGGCGTGGAGGTCGACGGCGTGATGTTCTGCTGCGCCAACTGCACGCGCCACTCGAGCTCGGCGCCCGTCGCGGACCGGGCATGAGCAAACGCCGCGGCGGCTGGGTCCGGCGCGTCCAGGCGACGTCCAACGCGATGGACATCGAGGACGGGCTCTTCAGCCGGACACCCCGGGAGATCGCGCGAGGCCTGCGCCGCTCGGTCATGACCAGCAACCGCACCAAAGGCACCAAGTTCCAGTCGGCCATGTCGATGCTCGACTGGTTCATCAACCGGGGAGGCCGGGGGCTTTCCGCGCGGCGCAAAGCCGCCCTCGAGCGCGCGAAGAAGGAGCTTCGGGATCTCTTTGGAAAGCCGCCGATTCAGACCCGTCGACATCGCTAGAAAGGCACGCCATCCCGATTTAGAAGGCGCATCCGCATCGCCCGTCGTACAATTCCCCGGCTTAGAGAAAAGGGAGGATCGTCCATGCATGCACTCGTGATGGTTTGTGCCCTTCTGGCGCAGGACACGGTCACGCTCAAGCTCCAGCCGAAGGTCGGCGACAAGCTCAGCGTCGTCGAGAAGATGGAGTCGAAGATCCACGTCCTCGTCAACGCCGGCGGCCAGAAGATCGAAGTCGACGTCGAGCAGCGCGAGTCCAAGAAGATCGTGCAGGAGTGCCTGGGCGTGGACAACGACGCGATCACGAAGGGGTCCTACAAGGTCGAAGAAGCCATCGAAGAGAAGAAGGAGCCGGGCCAGACGGAATTCGTGCGCATCCAGAAACCCGCCCACGGCAAGACGATCGTCGTCGAGCGCAAGGGCACGGAGTTCGTGCGGACGGGCGCCGAGGGCATCGCGGAGAAGGACCTCAAGGACTTCAGCCTGGAAGACGTGTTCGCCCTCACCTTCCCCAAGACGCCCGTCGCCGTCGGAGCCTCCTGGGAGGTCCCCCCCGAGACCATCAAGAAGATGTTCCATGACGTGAACTGGGAGGGGCTCATGAAGCTCACCCTCAAGGAAGTGAAGAGCATCGACGGCCGCAAATGCGCCGTGCTCGACGCGACCATCAAGCTGAAGGGCAAGTCGGACGAGGGCATCGAGGTCATGATGGACGTCTCGGGCCCGGTCATCATCTGGATCGACCGCGGCTATACGCTCGGCGTCAAGTTCCAGGGCACGATGGGCATGAAGGGCGACACGGCCGAGGCGAAGATGGACGGCAAGGGGCCGCTCACCCTCGACGTATCCGCGGTTCCCCAGTAGCCGACGCGGCGCTTCTCGCAAAAAAAATGGCCCTCCCCCGCAGGGGAGGGCCATTTCATTTTATGCCGGTCAGAACGACCGGATTACTTCCGGCGCGTGTACTCGATCGTGCCCATGGTCATTTCCTTGCCGTCCGGATTGGGGGTCAGGAAGGTCAGCGTCCAGTGGTCCGCGTCCTTGACCTCGTAGACCTGCTTCATCGTGATGGCCTTCCCTTCGCCGTCGCAGTAGCCCTGGGCCATCATCGTGAACCCCTTGCCGTCGCCCGTCCCTTCGGACAGGAAGAGGCCGGACTTCATGGAATCGATCCAGGTCCCGACGTACTTCTTCTTCTGCTGGTCGTAGCCCATGGTGCCGCGGCCGGTGAACGGGGCGCCCATCATCTCGCCCTTGTACTCGTAGCTCAGCCAGAAGCCGCCGAGTCCCATCGACGCGATCTCGATGCCCTTCGACTCCATCATCGGCTTGCCCGGCTCCATGACGAACTTCGCCGCGGCGTCCCACGTGCCCTCGAATTGCTTCAGGGCCTCATGTTCCTTGCCCGGCTTCGGCAGATGCTGGTCCTGGCCTGCCGCCAGGCCGCCCGCGAGAAGAACGGCTCCGAGGATCGCCCAGGTCGACGTCTTCATAATTCCTCCCAGAGAATGAAATACCTTCCCGCCAGACGCGCGTCGACGCGGGATTCTTCCCTCAAACGGGTCGACCACCGGAGATATTTTACGACGGGAGGACCCCCACCTCTTGCAGGCAGGGGGTCAGGGCTTGGGGAGGACTTCCCCGATCATCAGCGTGTTGGACGTGCCATCCATGACGGCCGGAGCGACGGGACCGGCCGGATCCACCGCGATGCCGGTGATGCGACCCGAGCCGCCTTGCTGGACGACCCCGCCCTTGAGCGACGTCATCGACTTCCTGCCGAGAGTCTTTGCGTTCTTGACGGATTTCTTCTTCGGCATGGCTCCTCCTCCCGATTTCCTTTGGACGACCGGCGGGCGCGGCCGTGACGGCCTTCGGAGGTCACGATTCCGGCGGCCGGGTGTTGATGCTCAGCACGCTGAGGAAGAAGCTGGAAAAGACGGTCTGGAACCCGAGCGAGAAGACGGTGGCCGCGGGAATCATGAGCCTCATCATGGCGCGCGGCTCGAGCGCGCCGAAGCCGGTGTTCCTCCACGCCACCACGGCCCAGATCAGCCACCCGAGACCGGCGACCACCAGGAAAAGCCCCGTCAGCAGCCCGCGCTCCAGGGACGTCCACTGGTTGAACCGGGTCAACCACGGGTGCGGCGGGTGGATGCCCTGGCTGACGGCAAACGTCTTCGTGAAAATGCCGAAGACCAGGGTCTGGAATCCGACCACGGCCAGAAGGGAGCAGGCCAGCAGCGTGTGGACGTCCAGTTCGACGCTCCCCACCCTCTGCGGCCCCCGCATCAACCAGGCCCCTCCGACGAGGCCGCACAGCAGCATGACCGCGCCGGGGATGAGGAACAGCCACAAGGGGCTGAAGAGAAGCATGAAGCGCAGGTGACGCCAGCCGTCCCGCCAGCTCCGGAGATGCGGCGGCCGCGACCGACCGTCCTTGTGCAGGATCACCGGCACCTCGGACACCCGGAGGCCGGCGAGCGTGCTCTTGATGACCATCTCGCTGGCGAACTCCATGCCCGTCGTCCGCAGATCCATCCGCCGGTAGGCCTCCTTGCTGAACCCCCGCAGCCCGCAGTGGAAATCGCCCGAGGCGCTGCCGAAGAAGAGCCGGCCGATGCCGGTCAGCACGGGATTCCCGATCCATCGGTGCTTCCACGGCATCGCGCCGGGCAGGACCCCGCCCTTGAAGCGGTTCCCCATCACCAGGTCGAAGCCTTCACGAAGGCGCGCCACGAAGGGTTCGATGGCGGAGAAATCGTAGCTGTCGTCGGAGTCTCCCATGATGACGTATCGGCCCCGCGCGGCATGGATGGCGCCCCGCAGCGCCGATCCGTATCCGCGGGTCCGCACCGGGATGACCTGGGCGCCCAGCCGGCGGGCGATGTCCTGGGACCCGTCCGTGCTTCCGTTGTCGCCGATGACCACCTCGCCCGAGATCCCGTGGGCCCGGAAGGCGTTCCGGGCTTTGACGATGCACCGCTCGATCGTCTCGGCCTCGTTGAGACAGGGCATGACGACGGATACTTCGATCTCCCGGGAATCCGCAGGATCGTGCCCGGACAGGGACGCAGGCTCCTTTGCGGCGGCGTACTCTTCCATGCCTGGCTCCTCCGACTGAAACCGCCAGCGGCAAC
>DASQOM010000159.1:0-17988 GCA_035644495.1 Planctomycetota bacterium
CAGGGCGGCTGCACGTGCGAGAACGCGCCGTTCCTGCGCATCGGGCTGAACAACGTCGAGATCGCCGCCGCGACGGCGCCGCGGCCGCTGCTGCTGATCGCCGCGACCGGCGACTGGACGAAGAACGTGCCGACGCTGGAAGGCCCCGTGCTCGAGAAGACCTACGAAGCGCTCGGCATGAAGGAACGATTCAAGGCCGTGCAGTTCACCGCGCCGCACAACTACAACCAGGACTCGCGCGAGGCCGTCTATGCGTGGATGCAGCGCTGGCTGCAGAACGGCCACGACGCGCCGCGGATCGAGGAGCCGCCCGTGCCGCCGGTGAAGAAGGAAGACCTCGTGGTCTGGACCGACGAGCACAAGCTTCCGTCGAATGCCGTCGACGCCGAGGGCCTGAAGAAGGCGCTGCGCGACCGGGTCACCGCGCAGCTGGAGTCCCTGCGGCCGAAGGACGCGGCATCCCTGAAGAGGTATCGCGACCTGATGGAACCCGCGTGGCGGACGCTGCTGACGGTCCGGCCGCCGGCCGCGCCGCTCGGAGGTCCGGGCAACCGCAGGGTCACGGTCGTCGTCAGCGCGACGCCCGAGGCCGCGAGGCCCTATCTGGACGCCGCCTCGGCGAGAGGAGACGTCGTCGTCCGGGTTGACATCGGAACGCTGCACCCCGCGGAGGATCTGGCGGGGGGCGACGCCGCCCAGCGCAAAGGGTTCCCGGCGACGTTCTACCGCACGGAGCTCGCGCGCGAGGCGCAGGACATCCTGGACATCCTGGGCACGCCCGCGGTGGCGGGGAACGCGACAAGGGTCCGGCTCGTGGGCGTCGGCGAGGCGGGCCTGCCCGTCCTCCTGGCGCGGGCCGCGGGCGGTTCGACGCGCGTGGCGCTGACGATCGTCGATATGTCGTCCGTCGACGGCGCGATCGACGCGCGTCCGCATCCCGGCCTGAACCGCCTGGGCGGCTGGATCGGCGCGGCGCAGCTCGCCCCGGCGGGGCAGCTCGTGCTCCATGGGACCGGGGTCGACGCGGCCGCGGTCAAGGACGCCTATAAGGCGGCCGGACGCGACGGGGGGCTCACGGTTTCCGAGACGGCCTGGACCGCTGAAAAAATCAACGAGATGTTGTCCAGGTAATGCTGGAATGCGCGGGTCGGGGTCGATATCCTCCGTGATCGACATGGTTGCGCGACGGACGACGCTGCTTCTGGCGGCCTTCTACCTGCTGCAGGCCACGTGGCTGCTGCATGCAGGGGTGGACCTGCTGTTCCCTCGCGTCCAGCAGATGATCGCCGGCGCCGACGCCTGCTGCGCCCGCCGTTGCGGCTGCCCCGAGGAGGCCCAGCAGCGGAAGACCTGCTGCTGCGCGAAGGAGTCGCCGGGACCGGATCAAACCGCCGTCCCCCGGCCGGCGAGCTCGATTGAGGAGGCCCGCTGCCGGGGCGTCGAAGCTGCGATGGCCCAGGCCTTCACGCAGCCCGTCGTCTGCTCGGTCGCGGAGATCAACCTCCCGACGCTGGCCTTCGACGCCGACATCACTCCCGAGCATCTTCCGTTGAATCCGCCCTTCGCCGTTGCTCTCGAGAAGGTCCCGATCGCGCAGGCCTAGTCCCGTCGCCTGGTTCGATCGATCGGTCCCTTTTTAGAGAGAGCGACTCCATGCTCCGACTGCTTTCCACGACCGTTCTCCTCCTGTGCCTGCCCGCCGCCGTGGCGATGGCCGACCACGGCAAGGGTGCCGTGGGCGGAAAGACCATCTCCCCGCGGACGCTTCATGAAGAGGATGCGTCCGTCGAGACGGGTTTCCGCTACCAGCGCTCCGAGACCTTCTCCGACGACCGGCTCCTGGCCGGCGCCGCGGAGGGACACGACATCCACAGCGTGGACTGGCTGGCCGAATTCTCCATCAGCGGGTCCTACGGCATCACCGACCATCTCACGATCAGCCTGTCGCTGCCTTTCGAGGTCATCCACGGATTCCGCTTTGTCGAAGACGACGGGGTGAATCCCCCCGCGGTCAACGGCGCGAATTCCATCGTCGGCATGGGCGATGCGACGTTCCTGGGGAAGTTCTCCTTTTCAACCGATCCGGTCGAACTCGCCGTCCTGGCGGGAGTCAAGATTCCGACCGGAAGCACGTCCCAGCTGGACAATGGCGGCAATCCGCTGGAGCCCGACCACCAGCCCGGCACGGGGTCGTGGGATCCGATCATCGGGGTGGCCGCCTTGCACCAGTTCGAAAGCTACACCCTGGGGGGGAGCATCCTCTACCGGTACACCATCGAGGGGCGCCACGAGTTCCGTCCCGGCCAGCAGCTCACCGTCGCCGCCAAGGCCGAATACCAGATCGCCGGCCTGGGCAAGTTCCCGCGGGTTTATGTGTCGATCGAACTCGCGGAGCAGTTCACCGCGATGGACCGCAGCGACGACGTCCGGAATCATGACACCGGCGGATCCATCCTGACGCTGGGTCCCGGCGTCAGGATCCGCGTCAACGACCATGTCACGTTTGCGACGGCGGTCGCCATCCCGATCTATCAGGGGCTCTACGGGGAGCAGCACCATGAGCGCTTCGAATTCCTGTTCGGCACCGCGGTTGATTTTTAGGAAGACTCCGATGAAGAAGTGGATGCTCCTCCTCGTGTTCCTGGCGGGCTGCGCCACGGCGCAGCCGCCCGCGGCCAACGTCCGCGACGGTCGCGGCTACTGTCCGATCTGCCACGAGTGGCACGAGGACGCCCAGATGAAGTGGCCGCTGGAGCACGAGGGGAAGACGTACCGGTTCTGCGACCCCAACTGCCGAGAGTGCTTCGTCAAGACCCCGGAGAAGTATCTCCAGGATCCCCGGTTCAATCCGCCGGAAGGATCCGGTTCCAAGTAATCCGCATCCTCCATCGGACCGGCCGGGCGGACGTCTCCGCCCGGCCGGTCCGGGCTTCCTTGACGCTCCCGTCCGCCTCCCCTAGTCTTGGCGTCCGGACTTCACAGGAGACGACGCCATGGCCAAGCTCGTGCGCGCCAGCTTTTCGATCGAGAAGCCGCTTTACGACGCCTTCGAGAAGTCGGCCAAGGCGCACGGCTACGCCAATCACTCCGAGTACATCCGGGCGATGATCCGCAAAGACCTGGTCACGACGGAATGGAAGGAGGATCAGGTCTGCCTGGGGACCATCACCCTCGTCTACGTCGCAGACGTCGCCCGGCGGGGCGGCGGCCGACGACATCCACCTCCACCCGGCCGAGCCCCGCAACTTCCGGGTCAGCTTCACGCTCCGCTACTGACCCTGCGATAGGCGACTCCGAGTCCCTTATTGCAGCAGCGCGGCCCAGCGGTCGAAGACGTGGACGCCGATGCGCTGCAGCGGCTTCAGGTGGGTGGCGAGCCCCTCGACGATCGGGGCGCCGGGGATCTTCGCCGTCGCGAGCTCCCCCTCAAAGGTCCGGACCATGTCCCGGACCTGCGGCTCCGTCACTTCGAGATGAAACAGCAGACCGTAGGCGTTCGTGCCGGCCCGGAAGGCCTGCAGCGGGGTCATCGCCGACGCCGCCAGCGGCGTCGCGCCTTTGGGAAGATCGAAGACATCCCCGTGCCAGTGGAAACCGGTGAAGCGCTCGTCCACGCCGCGCCACAGGCCGTCGCTCCGGGCCGCCTCGCCCAGGCGCACCTCGTGCCAGCCGATCTCCTTCCGGCCCGACGAGTACACACGCGCGCCCAAGGCGCCGGCCAGCAGCTGGCTCCCGAGACAGACGCCGAGGATCGGCAGCTCCGCATCGAGCGCCTCCTCGATCAGCCTCAGCTCCGGGAGGAGATGCGGAACCGTGTCCGCCTCATAGACGCTCATCGGGCCGCCCATCACGACCAGGCCCGCGGCCCCCGCCATCGATGCCGGCACCGGAGCGCCTTCGTCCAGGCGGACCGTCTTCATCCCCACGCCAAGTCGCTTGAGCGCGTCGCCGATCGCGCCCGGCCCCTCGGGTGCCGCATGCTGAAGGACGATCACGTCCGTCATGGCATCACCAGAACGCCCTTGGCATTCCTCCCCGCAAGCATGTCGTCGAATGCCTGCGCGATCGCGTCGATCGGATACGTCTTCGTGATCATCTCGTCGAGCTTGAGGCTGCCTTCCTGATAGAGGCGGAACAGTCGCGGGAAGTCCTCCTCCGGCCGGCACGCGCCGTAGAGCGGGTTCAGGTAGATCTTGTCCCACTCGAAGAGCTCCATGTCGACGGTGACGGGCTGCTCGGTGCCGCTCAGCTGAATCGCCCGGCCGCCGTTGCGCACGAACGAGAGCGGCGACGCGCAGAGCGCCGGCACCGAGGTGCACTCGAACGCCGCGTCCACGCCCCGCCCCCCCGCCATCGCCCGTACCTGGGCCGCCGCCCGCCGCAGGCCCGCGTCGTCGCGGCCGGCGATGACCGTATGCGTCGCCCCGAAACGCCGCGCCATCTCCAGGCGGGACGGGTTCACGTCGATGCCGACGATCATCCCCGCCCGCGCGATCCTGGCCCCCTGGATCACCGAGAGCCCCACGCCGCCCGTCCCGATCACCGCCACCGACTCGCCCGTCTGCACCTTCGCGACATTGAACACGGTTCCCACGCCGGTCTGGACGCCGCAACCCAGGATGCAGGCCGAGGCGAACGGGATGTCGACGTCCATCCTCACCACAGCCGCCCGCGGAACGACAGTGACGGTCGACATCGTCCCGAGCGTGAAGGCCACGTCGACCGGCCGGCCCCTCCAGCGGAAACGCTCGATCGGAACCTCCGGGCGTTTCTCGCAGAGATTCTGGGCTCCGCGGCGGCATTGGAAACACTCGCCGCAGGGGATGGCCCAGTTGAGGAGGACGCGGTCGCCGGGGGCGAGCCCGCTGACCCCGGGGCCCACCTGGTTGACGACGCCGGCGCCCTCGTGTCCCAGGATCTGAACCGCACCGCGCGTGAGGAACTTGTGATCGGTGTGACAGACGCCGCACGCCCTGATCTCGACGCGGACCTCCCCGGCCTGCGGCTCGCCGACGTCGATCGTTTCGACGCTGAATCCGCCGGCGCCGTTCGTGATGACCGCCCTCGCCTCCATGCGCGTGCCCCCTGATTCGGCGCCATGATATCGGAGCCCGGCAGGTTCGACAATGCCCCGTCCGGAGGGTATAACCCTTAGGAGGCTTCGACGACGTTCATGCGGCTGTCCCCCGGCTTTCCCCTCCTCGCGTTCCTGGCTTGCGGCCTCCGGAGCCTCGCCGCCCAGGAGGCGGTCGAGGATATCCTCCGCCCCTCCGTCGTGAAGATCCGCAACGACGAGTGCTATGGATCGGGCATGTTCGTGGACCGGGACGGCCTGATTCTGACGAACGCCCACGTCGCCTGTTCTCCGCTGCCCTACCGGGTGTCCGCGGTCACGATGACGGACGGCACCTACAAGGAGGTGACCTTCCGGAAGGTCGCCCTTCTCGGATTTCACACCGACTACGACCTGGCGCTGCTTCGCGTCGATCCCGCCGAGTGCGGAGGGACGATCAGGCCGGTGGTGATCGCCGGCCAGCCGGCCCGGGTCCACGACCGGGTCTGGGCGACCGGGTTTCCGTCCGACGTCGACCGAGGCAAGTCGAAGGTGACGAGCTGGGGGGAATTGCGCTCGAACTCCCGGGAGTACCACGGCGGGCAATACCTCGAACTGGACCTTTCCGTCTTCAGCGGAAACTCCGGCGGCCCGTTGTGCAACGACCGGGGGGAGGTGCTGGGCGTGGTGACGGCCATGCTGAAGGACGGGGCGCTGGCCGTCCCCATCTCGGAATTCCGGCTGGAACGCTTCGGCCCGTTGCGGGACCGGACTCCGAACCGGACGGTGTCCGTCGAGCTGATCGCCCAGGCCGAGAAGGCGATGGAGACGGCCGGCAAGACGGGCCCGCCGCCCGAGCGGGCCATGCTGCTCTTCGAGATCGCCCTCCTCTGGGATCCGGGCAATGCCGCGCTGTACTCCACGATCGGACAGCTCAACCTTCGCGGAGGCCGTCCTGCCGCGGCGGCCGCCTATCTCGTGCGGTCCCTGCGCCTTCAGCCGTGGTCGGAGTCGCCGGAGGCCTACCGGAGCCTCGGCTTGGCGCTGAACGGGCTGCGCCAAAGCGAGGAGGCCGTCATCGTCTGGACGGAAAGCCTGCAGAAGTTCCCCGCGGACAATGCGGTGCTCTGGGGCGAGCTGGCATCGTCGCTGGAACGGGAGGGCCGCCATCTCGAGGCGATCTGCAGCGCCCGCATCGCGCTGAAAACCTTCACCCCGCAGGCGCAGGCCATGAACGATCTCTGCCGCCAGGCCGAGGAGCGGCTCACGGACGCCGAACTTTCCGCGCTCCGGAACCGCGTGAAGGACCTGGACTCCTTCCTCGGCCGCATGCAATCGGCCGCCGAGAAGGCCCGGAGGGACGGCCAGTCCTTCCTGTCTCCTGACGCGGAAAAGATCATCATGACGTACGGCGGCGCTCAGCAGGAATTCGCGCCCGCGGCGCTCCGGCGCCCGGATCCGGCCCCGCCCCGCCCCGTCGAGATGACCGACGAGGAACTGACCGCGCGTTTCATCCGCGGGCGGATCACCGTCGCCCGGGAGCATCTCCGCGACGGCCGGGTGGAGAAGGCCGTCGAGATCCTGGACGACCTGGTCCGCACCTATCCCTCGAACGCAGAGACGGAACCCGCGCGACTGGCCCTCCGCCTGATCCGGAAGCGCTGAGCCCCTCTTCCGCTATCCCCAGAGGTTGCCGAACCTGCGCCACAGGAGGATCAATCGATGATGGACCGCCGCCGCATGCTGGGATCGATGGGCGCCGCCGTCGGACTCGCCTTTCTGGACGAAGCCGTCGGACAGGACCAGAACCCTGCGGCACAGGTGGAGGACCGTGGGGCCTCGATCAAGATCACGTCGCTCAAGGCGACGGTCGCCGGCGCGAAGGCCTACGTCAAGCTCGAGACCAGTGCGAAGATCTCCGGCTGGGGCGAGATCACCGGGCTCGACCCCGTCGTCGCCTGCGCGCTCGCCCAGTCCCTCTTCGAGCTGCTCGACGGCGAGAACCCGACGCGCATCGAGCACCTGTGGCAGAAGCTTTACCGCTCGCATCGCGACATGCGCGGCGGCTCGTTCATGACCCACACGATCTCCGCCATCGACATGGCCCTCTGGGACATCACCGGGAAGCTCTGGGGCGTCCCGGTCTACCGCCTGCTCGGCGGGCCGACGCGGGACAAGATCCGCGTCTACCCCACGCCGAAGGCGCACAAGTGCGGCACCGGAGGGCCGCATCCGTGGTCGGGCAATCCCAGCGAGATCCAGGGTCTGGTGAAGATGGTCGAGGACGCCCGCAAAAAAGTCGGGCCCGACGGCACGGTGATGTTCGACGCGCACTGCGCCGTCCCGCCGCCGATGCTGATCCAGTTCGCGGCGGCGATCCAGGCCTTTGACGTCCTCTGGATCGAGGAGCCGGCCGTCCCCGGCAATATCGAGGTGTTCAAGCGACTGAAGGAGGCGATCCGGATCCCCCTCGCGACCGGCGAGCGCGACCGCACGATCTGGGGCACGATCCCCTACCTGCAGGAGCGCTGCATCGACATCCTCCAGCCCGACTGCGGCCATACGGGTGGAATCAGCCAGATGAAGAAGATCGCGACGATCGCCGAAGCCTACAATACGCCGCTCGCCCCGCACTGCACGATGTCGGAGCTGGGCCTGACGGCCAGCCTGCACGCGGCGGCCGCCATCCCGAACTTCCTCATCCACGAAGCCTACCTGGACGGCCATATCATGCCGCCGGGCGTGGCCCGGAAGAACTGGGCCGTGGACGAGAAGGGTTACGCGTCCCTTCCCCAGGGCCCGGGCCTCGGCGTCGAGATCGACGAGGACGCGATCGCCAAGGTCAACGCCGACCCGCGGAAGAAATACAAGTGGCCCACGCCGAAACAGCCCGACGGTTCGGTGACCGATTATTAGGCGTCTCCGGTCTGTCCGCGCCTCCCGGATGTATCCAAGGGGGATCCAGGAAGAGAACGGGAGGAGGACTCGATGATCGGAAACATTTCGCTCGCCGTCGTCGCGGCGCTGGGCCTGGTCGCGCTGGGCCTCACCCCGCCGCAGGAAAACGTCTCGCTGCTCGTCGCCTTGAAGTTCGACGCCAAGGGCACCCTGTATGCCGCCGACGCCAAGGGCGACCGGGTGCTGGCCTTCGCGATGGACGAGAAGGAAGCCAGGGCGAAGCCGGTGAGCATCGCCAGCCTCGGCGAGCAGCTGAAGAAGGCGCTCGACGCGGGCGCGGACCCCGTCAGCGTGCACGACATCGCGGTGCACCCGGTCTCCCACGCGATCTACATCTCGGCCTCGAAGAAGGGCGCCGCGGGCTCCACCCTCTTCCGCGTGAACGGGGACAAGCTCGAGAAGGTCGACCTGGCCAAGCCGACCGCCGTCGCGCTCCCCACGGGCGCCCGGCCCTTCGACCTGGTCGTCATCTCGAAGGACGTCGTCGTCAGCAGCATGAACCGGGATAAGACGTTCGGTTCCACGCTGCACCGCATCGCCCTCCCCCTGAAGGAAGGCGGCATCGCGACGTCGGAGACGGAGATCTACCACACGTCGCACAAGCGCTGGGAGACCAAGACGCCCCTCGTCGCGATGGCGGGCTTCAGCGCCGGCGGCCAGGACTACGTCATGGGCTCCACGGCCTGCACGCCCGTCGTGAGGATCGGCGTCGGAGACGTCGCGGACAAGAAGAAGATCCAGACGCAGACGATCGTCGAGCTCGGCAGCCGCAACGCGCCCGTGAGCATGCTGGTCTACACGCAGAAGAACCAGCCGACGCTGCTCGTGACGAACAACAAGGAAGGCGCCTATAAGGTGGCCGCCCCGGTGCTCGTCGAGAAGGCGAAGCTGAACGAGCAGGCGGTCAACCGCGGCGCCGGCGTGCCGATCGAGGTGGTCGACGCCTGGAAGGGCGTGAAGCGGACCACGCTCCTCGACGCGGCCAGCGCGGTCGCGATCAAGGACGATGGCGGCACCCTCTCGCTCGTCACGCTCCCGCTTCCGTGAAGCCGGCGGCGGCCGTCGGGCTGCTCGCCTTCGTCGCGGTCGGATACGTCTTCTGGACGGCGCAGGCGCCGCAGGTGCTGGGCGTCCATCCGGAGACGGAGACCGTTCCGTCGAACCTGCTCCGCCTCTACGTCGACTTCTCCCGCCCGATGGCCGGCGACGATGCGTTCGAGCATCTCCAGCTGCTGGACTCGTCGGGCAGGCCCATCGAGGACGCCTTCCGGGAGATCGAGCTCTGGAGCCGGGACAACCGGCGCCTGATGCTGTACGTCCATCCCGGCCGGGTGAAATCGGGTCTCGCGCTGGGCGACCAGTTGGGACCGGTGATCGAGCAGGGAAAAACCTATACCCTTCGTCTGTTGCCGGGGATGAAGGGTCGGAATGGGCGCCCTTCGACATCGTCGTTCGCCCGCCCTTTGCAGGTGTGCGGGCCGGACCACGAGCCACCCGACGTGGGCCGATGGACGCTGCGGGCGACTCCCGAGCGGCTGGAGGTCGACGTCGACGAATGGCTCGACCACGCGGGCCTCGAAGACTTCCTGAGCGTCGAGGGCGTGCAGGGTCGCTGGCGCGCGGAGGGCCGGCAGGCGCTGTTCTTCCCCTCCCGCCGCTTCGCTCCCGGGGAATACCGGCTGGTGGTGGACGCGCGGCTCGAGGACCTGGCCGGGAACAACTTCATCAGGCCGTTCGAAACGCCCAGCGGGGCCACGCCGCTCCCGTCGGACCGCCCCGCGGCCGTGTCGCGGCCGTTCCGGGTCCGATGACGGGGCCTCCGTTCGTTCCTTCTGGAACCCGGCGCTCCCTCCGTCGATTCCCCCTGCAGATTGGCCGGGACGGAGCCTGCCGACAATGCTATACTGTGGGCAAGTTCGGTGGGGGCTGCCCTTCGGGGGGATTTGAATGCCTAAGGTCTCTCTCTGGAAGAACATCTGCTGGCCCATCGCCAGCTTCATCATCCCGGCGCACTTCGTCGCGGCCATCGGAACGTACTATTACGCCACGCTCCATGGGTTTCAGCTGTCGACCGTCATCCTGGCCGTGGTGTTCCTCTTCCTGACCACGTTCGGGATCAGCGGCGGCTATCACCGCCTCTTCGCGCATGCGACCTATGAAGCGCATCCGATCCTGAAGATCTTTTACCTGATCTTCGGGGCGGCGTCCTTCGAGGCCTCGGCCCTCAAGTGGGCCTCCGACCACCGGCGGCATCATGCGTACATCGACGAGGACCAGGACCCCTACAACATCAAGCGCGGGTTCTGGTGGGCCCACATGGGCTGGATCCTGACCAAGGACCCGTCCTCGCAGGGTATCGTGAAGGTCGGCGACCTGGAGCGCGATCCCTGGATCCGCTTCCAGCACAATTACTATGGTTTCGTCGCCTTCGCCTTCGGCCTGTTCCTCCCCTGGGGCATCGGCTGGCTGCTCGGCGACCCCTGGGGCGGCCTGATCATCGCCGGATTCCTCCGCATCGTCTTCTTCTATCACGCGACGTTCAGCATCAACTCGGTCGCGCACATCTGGGGCCGCCAGCCGTACTCCGACGACGACTCCTCGCGCGACAGCTGGTTCACCGCGTTCATCACGATGGGCGAGGGCTTCCACAACTTCCACCACACGTTCGCGGCCGACTACCGCAACGGCGTCAATCTGTGGGAGTACGATCCGACGAAGTGGGTCCTGAACGGCTTCACCGTGGTCGGCCTGGCGAAGAACCTGCTCCGCACGCCGGAGCCGGTGATCCTGAAGGCCAAGATGCGCATGCAGGCGAAGCGCCACGAGGAGGCCCTCCTGGCCCATCCGCACGCCGCCGAAAAGCTGCGCATCGCCCGCGAGAAACTCGAGCGCATGCTCGACACCTGGAACGCCATCAAGGCGGAATGGGCCGAGGAACGCGAGAAGCTCAAGGGCCGCTCCGGCGAGCTGCTCGCCAAACTGCGCCACGACATGGCCGAGCACAAGGCCCGGTGCAGGGAAGCGTACGCGGCCTGGGTGATGCATCTCCAGAATCCGCATCTGCTGACGGCCGACGCGAAATAGGCCGCAGGCGGCATTCCGCGTGGCGTGTCGACAGGATCGCCCATCCTCACGCCGGCGTTGCGCCGACGTCTCTTAGCTCCGCTTCAGCCCTTCGATCACGCGGACCATGCTGTCCTGCGACACCCGGATCAGCCCCTTGCGGGGATGGTCCAGGTCGACGAGCAGCGTCAGGATCACGGCGAGCAGGATCGGCATGAGGTGGATCGAGAGCGTGATCCGGCGGCCCGTGAGGCCCGACCCGAGCCCGAGCGCTCCCATGGCCAGGCCGGCCACGACGTACAGCACGATCCAGATGCTGAGGGGAACCCGGTTGTGGAGCGCCGACATGCGGCTCTCCCGCAGATCGAACAGATCGTTCAGCGCCGCCACCAGCAGGATCGGGGGTCCCCAGGATCCCGGCCGCGTCGTCTCCATCGCGGCCGTCCACAGTTCCGCTTCCAGCCGGTTGGCGGTTTCCAGTGCTTTGGCCAGTTCCTCCTCGTTCACGCCGGCGCGGACGAATTCCATCCGGATTTCGGCGTAGGCGAGCAGGGTGTTCCGGAACGCCTTGCGGGAGGCCTCGGGAAGGAAATCGCTCCGCAGGGCGACCGTTCCGATCGCGTTCGCCTCGCGGGTGACCAGCTCCTGCCGGACGTCGTACCGGCCGGCCGCCATGCTGAAGGTGAAGCCGAGGAGCAGCGCCAGAAGGCCCAGCAGGGCTCCCTCCACCATGGAGATCTGGGAGCGTCCTTCGGCATCGCTGTGGCCCCGGTGCCGGCGACCCAGCCGGAGCCCGATTTCGCCCGCCAGGGCGAGGCTCGCCACCGAGGCGAACAGGGCGAGCCCGAAGTGATTGAAAGGCTGCATCTTCGAAGTATAGCAGGTCCTCTCCGCAGGCTCGCCAGGCCCCTTAAACCCGGGCGGGTTTCTTGCGCTTCGACGGCGCCACGGTCGCCGTCGAGCGCTCCGAGAGGATCTTCCCGTAGTACCCGCTCTTCCGATAAGCCCCAAGCGGGTCGGGGTCCAGGCCCTGCTTCATCCGGGCGACACCCAGGATCGGCTTCACATCTGCCGTCCACGCCGCGCGCAGCGCTTCTTCGGCGTCGAGGATGCGGTTCTCGCCCTGCGCCTCCTCGAGCGCGGCGCGGTCGACGAGCAGCGCCTTGACGTAGGCCTCCTGCAGGTTGACCGCCGACTGGATCATCGACTCGATCCGCGGCTTGATCACCGGCATCTCGTCGATCATGAACGCGAAGTCGGTCTTGAGCGCCGGGTCGCTCATCCCGGTCACGAGCTCGTGGAAGATGAGGAAAAGCTCGTAAGGGTTCATGCAGCCCGTGGTCAGGTCGTCGTCGGCGTACTTGCGGTCGTTGAAATGGAAGCCGCCCAGCTTGTCCTCGGTGACCAACGTGGACACGATCCAGGGAATGTTCGTGCCATGGGCGTGATGGCCCAGGTCGATCAGCACCTGCGCGCGCTCGCCCAGCTTCTTCGCAAGGATATAGGCGATGCCCCAGTCGGCGATGTCGGTGTGGTAGAACGCCGGCTCGAAGAGCTTGTATTCGACCAGCATCCGCATCGACTCGGGCAGGTGCGCGTAGACGTCGGCCAGGGCCTGCTCCATCCAGGCCTTGCGTCTGCGGAAGTCGCCCTGCCCCGGATAGTTGGTCCCGTCCGCGAACCAGAGGGAAAGCACGGTCGATCCGACGCTCCGGCCGATGTCGATGCAGGCCTTCATATTGTCCACGGCGGCGCGGCCGATCCCGGGGTCCGCCGAGCAGATCGACCCGAACTTGTATTGCGGCTCGCTGAACAGGTTCGGGTTGATCGCGCCGATGCGGATGCCCTGGTCCACCGCATGCCTCTGCAGGTCCTTCCAGTCCGGGACGCTGTCCCAGAGGACGTGGACGGCGACGGCGGGCGTGATGCCGGTGACCTTGTGGACCTGGGCGGCGTCGGCGACCTTCTCGTAGGCGTCGCGGGGCGCGGCGGGGTCCTTGACGACGCCGAAGCGCGTGCCGCAGTTGGCGTAGGCCCAGCTCGGCGTTTCGATCCGGAGGCCCATGGCCTGGCGGGCGACGCCGTCGAGGTCGACCCCCCGCCCGCCCCATTCCTCCTGGAGGACGGCGTAGTGGGCTTCCAGCGTCTTGCGGGACATCGCGGCCTCCTCTGCTAATTCGAGCTAGCTTTCGATCATAGCCGATTCCCGCCGGAAGCGCTAGATCGTGTGCAGCCAGTCGCGCAGCGCGGGATACAGCTCGCGGTAGCGGGAGAACCGGTCGCGGTAGATCTCCGCCCGCTTCGCGTCCGGCTTGTAGGTCCGCTCGACCTTCGACAGCTTGAGCGAGGCGTCGCGGGCGGACTTGTAGACGCCGGTCCCGGCCCCGGCCAGGATCGCCGCCCCCAGGCACACGGCTTCCGAGACGCGCATGGCCTGCACCGGCTTGCCCAGCAGGTCCGCCTTCAGCTGCATCCACGTCGCAGACTTCGCCCCGCCGCCGATCGCGCGGAACGACGCGATCTCCGCGCCGCATTCCCCCAGCACGCTCGCGTTCAGCGCCATCTCGTACGTCACGCCCTCCAGCACCGCGCGGACGATCTCGCCCCGCGTCGTCGAGAGCCTCAGCCCCGCGATCACGCCCTTCGAGTTCGTGTCGAAATGCGGCGTGCCCGTCGCCGTGAAATGCGGAAGGATGTAGAGCGAGGTCGGATCCTTCGGGATCTCCGAGAGGATCAGGTCGTAGACGTCCCGCTTCGCTTTTTTCGCCTTCTCCTTCTCGCCCCCCGCGAACGTGTCGCGGTACCACTTGAGCAGCGAGCCGCCGGTGAAATTGAAGGTCAGCGCCACGAAGAGCCCGGACACGACGTGCGGATAACAGGCGATGTTGTTCGCGAGCAGGCGGGGATCGACCACCCGCTTCCCGAACGCCGGCGTGATGCACTCGACGGTCCCCGTCGCATAGGTGCCGACACCGTCCTCGACGACGCCCGCCCCGAGGGCGCCGCAGGGCTGGTCGTGGCCGCCGGCCACCGCGACGACGCCCGCCGGCAGCCCGAAGCTCTTCGCGACCTTCGCGGGCACCTCGCCGATGACGGATCCCGCGGGAACCGGCTTGGCCAGCGTCGCGGGATCGATCCCCGCGAAGCCGCAGAGCTCGTTCGACCATACGCCCTTGTCGATGTCGAGCAGCATCGTCCGCGCCGCGAGGGAGAGGTCGATCGTCGGCGTCAGCCCGAGCTGCTGGATCATGAGGTCCTGGTAACAGAGGAACCGCTTCGCCTTCGAGAACACGTCGGGGCGGTTCTGCTGCCACCAGAGGATCTTGGACGCGGTGTACATGCCGTGGAGAGGCATGCCGCTGATTTCGAAGATGCGCTGCCGCGGCAGCTTCTGCTCCCACCAGTCGACGAGCGGCGCCGTGCGGGCGTCGAACGTGACGATGCCGTTGTGGAGGAATTTTCCGTCCGCCCCGATCGGCGTCACCGCCTCGCCCTGGGAAGCCACGGCCAGCGCGCGGACCGGGTCCTTCTTCGCCTTCCCCGCCGACTCGCGGACCACGTCCCGCACGGACTTCACGACGCGGTTGGAGTCGAGCTCGATCCATCCCGTCTGGGGGAAATGGAGGGGGTACTCCCGGTAGGCGGACGAGAGGATCCTCCCGCCCTCGTCGAACACGACGGCCTTGCACCCCGTGGTGCCCACGTCGATGCCGAGCAGGCTCATCGGGGCGCCTTACCGGGTGTAGGCCGCGAGCACGCCGCCGTCGACGTTGAGGATGTTGCCCGTCGACTTCGCCGAGCGGCTCGACGCGAAGAAGTAGACGGCCTCGGCGATGTCCGCGCTGACGACGCCGACCTTCATCGTGGTCCGCTTCTTGTAGAAGTCCTCGAGTTCCTCGGGCTTGATCCCGTAGTCGCGGGCGCGCTCGGCGCGCCATTCCTTGTTCCAGATGCCCGTGTCGAGCACCGCGTCGGGGTTCACCGAGTTGACCCGGATGCCCGAGGCGCCGCCTTCTTCCGCCAGGCAGCGCGCCATATGGAGTTCGGCCGCCTTGGCCGCGCTGTACGCCAGGTTGTTCTTGCCGGCCACGAGACCGTTCTTCGACACGATGAACACGAGGGTGCCGCCCCTCCCCTGCTTCTTGAAGATGCGGAACGCCTCGCGCGAGGTCAGGAAGTACCCGGTGGTCAGCACGCCCTGGAGCATGTTCCATTGGTCGAGCGGGTGATCCTCCACCGGGAACGCGCGGGCCATGCCGGCATTCACGACGACCGTATCGATGCCGCCGAACTCGAGGACCGCCTTGCGGAATCCCTCGGCGACCTGGCTCTCGTCCGTGACGTTCATCGGCGCCGCGATGGCACCCTTCCCGATCTCCTTCGCCACGGCCTCGGCACCCGGCGCGTTCATGTCGGCGACGACCACGTGCGCCCCCTCGGAGGCGAAGCGCATCGCGCAGGTCTTGCCGATGCCGCTGGCGGCGCCCGTGATGAGGACGACCCTGCCGGTCATCTCCTTGTCCGGCGGAAGCGTGGTCAGCTTGTAGCGCTCCAGCGGCCAGTACTCGATGTTGAAGGACTCCTCCTCGTTGAGCGACAGGAACTTGCCCTGGCTCGACGCGCCCTTCATGACGGTGATGGCGCGGTGGTACAGCCACGAGGCCGCGATGGCGACCTCCTTCGACTTGCCGGTCGTCAGCATGCCCACGCCGGGCACGAGGAGGATCCGCGGATACGGATCGTCCATCTTCATCCTGTCGTTGCGGTTGTACTTCTTGAAGTACGACTCGTAGTCGCCGCGGTACTTCTCGATCGCCGGCAGCAGCTCCTTCTTCAGGTCGTCCGCGGTCCCGGTCTTCGGATCCCACGACGAGAAGTACGGCACCACCTTGGTGCTCACCAGGTGGTCGGGGCAGGCCGCGCCGACCGCCGAGAGGTCCTTGCTCGTCGAGCCGTTGACGAATTCCAGGACCGGAGCGGAGTCGTCATAATGCAGCACGGTGTTGCGAAGGGCGCTGACGGCGCCGCGCACGGCCGGCAGGACCGCCGACAGCAGCTCCCGCCGCTTCTCCGGCGAAAGCGTCTCCGACCGCGGGCCGCCGAAGACCTTGGTCGTCGTCAGCCTCTTCTGCACGGCGGCATCGAACTTCTGAAGCACCGCCAGGGTGCTGTGGTAGCTTTCCTTGGACGTCTTGCCCCAGGTCAGCAGCCCGTGCTTCGCCAGCACGACGCACTTCGCCTTCGGATTCTTCTTCACCGCCTCGGAGACGGTCTTCGCCAGGTGGAATCCGGGGCGGTGATAGTCGACCCAGACCAGCTCCTCCTGGAACAGGTCTTCGGCGGGCTTCCGCCCGCCGTCCAGCGCCGCGAACCAGAGCGCATAGTCGGCGTGCGTATGGTCGACGTGTTCGAAGGGCAGGAACGAGTGCATCAGCGTCTCGATCGACGGCCGCTTCGAGGGGATGTCCGTCAGGCAGTGGGCGAGGTACGCGACCATGTCCTCGTCCGACATCTCCTTGCGGTCGTAGAGCTTGAGCACCGGCTCGTGCCCGACGCCCACGAAGTCGTCCTTGAGGGCGGTCTTCAGGTCGGAGCCGGAGCCCTTGACCCGCAGGACGCGGATCGGCTGGCCGGCGAAGTCGGTCTCCGTATACTTTCCGGAGATGTTGCCACCCTTCCAGTTGGTGACGGAGGGGTCCTGTCCGAGGATGTTCGCGCGATAGACGAGCTCGCTGTAGCCCTCGAACTTCTTCGCGTCCTCGTCCTTCCAGAGATTCTCAAGCATGTCCGCGGTCCTTTAGAAGTTGAATTGATCGACGTTGTCTTTCGTGAACTTGAAGGGGTCGCCCAGGATGATATCACTTCCCTGGATCTCGAAGGATCCCATTCCCCGGACCTCGAACTTCCTGTCGCCCGCCTTCAGCTTCCCCTTGACGACGGCGTGGGCCGCCTGGACGGCCAGATACCCGAGGTCCTCGGTCTTCCACAGGATCACCGTGTCGGTGTATCCCTCCTTGAGATAGCGCTTGTTGTCGTTGGGCAGCCCGAGGCCGACGACCTTGACGTCGGAGCGGCCCGACTGCTTGACGGCCTCGGCGGCCTCCGGCACCGAAGGCGAACAGATCGCGAGGATCAGTTTGACGTTGGGATGGGCGCTCATGATCGTTTTGGCCTCCGCCCTCGCCTTCTCCGGCTGGTCGTCGCAGGGCCGCGTCACGGCCAGCTTGATGTCCGGATACTTATCCGCGAGGCGCTTCTCGATCACCGCGCGCCACTTGTTGAGATTGCTCGCGGTCAGCGTCGCCGTGATGATCGCGAACTCGCCCTTCCCGCCCAGGACGCGGGCGCCCTCATCCATCAGCGCGGTCCCGATCCCCTCGGGCGTCGCCTGATTGACGAAGAAGTCGCGCGCATCGGCGGCGCTGTCGGCGTCCCAGGTGACGACCTTGATGCCCTTGGCCCGCGCCTTCCGGAGCGACTCGGCGATGCCGTCGCCGTTCTCGCAGGCGACGGCGATCGCATCGACGCCGCGGGTGATCCACGCCTCGATGAACTCGTTCTGCTTGGAGGCGTCCGGCTTGGCGGGCGCGTCCCAGAGCAGCTTGATGCCGAGGTCCCGGGCCGCCTTCTCCGCCCCGGAGCGGCAGCTGATGAAGTACTGGTTGCCCAGGCTCTTGGGCATCATCGCGAGCGTGAAGGGCGCCGGACCGGATCCGCCCCCGCAGCCCGCCAGGGCGACGCCCGCCGCCCCCGCCATCCATTCCCTGCGCGTGATCGTCATGCGGCCCTCCTCGTCGAGAGTTTCTCGAGCAGCGCGTTCGCGCCCAGCGCCGTCAGGAGCAGGACGCCGACCAGGATCTGCGCCAGCTGGTCGCCCAGGTCCGCCAGCTTCATGCCGCGCTCCAGGATCGCGA
>DASQOM010000160.1:0-13818 GCA_035644495.1 Planctomycetota bacterium
AAGCGGGGCATGGAGAAGGCCGTCGACGCCGCCGTCGAGGCCATCAAGAAGATGTCCCGGCCCATCAAGACGACCGACGACTACCGCAACATCGCGCTCATCGCCGCGCACGGCGACGGCACGGTGGCCGACCTCGTGGCCAAGGCGATGGAGAAGGTGGGCAAGGAAGGCGTCATCACCGTCGAGGAGTCCAAGGGCTTCGAGACCTCCATCGAACTGGTGGAAGGCCTGCAGTTCGAGAAGGGCTACATCTCGCCGTACTTCGTGAACAAGCCCCAGACGCTGTCGGCCGAGTACGACGATCCGCTGATCCTCTACAGCGACCGCAAGATCTCGAACCTGAAGGAATTCGTCCCGCTCCTCGAGCAGGTGGCGCAGGCGGGCCGTCCGCTGGTCATCATCTGCGAGGACGTGGAAGGCGAGGCCCTCGCGGCCCTCGTCGTCAACCGACTCCGCGGCGTGATCCAGGCGGTCGCGGTCAAGGCGCCGGCCTTCGGCGACCGCCGCAAGGCGATGCTGCAGGACATGGCGATCCTCACCGGCGGCAACGTGGTGACGGAGGACCTGGGCGTCCGCCTCGACACGCTCAAGCTGAGCGACCTGGGCACGGCGGCGAAGATCAAGGTCGAGAAGGAGAAGACCACGATCATCGGCGGCGGCGGCGACAAGAAGCAGATCGCGCTCCGCATCGAGGAGCTGCGCACGTCGATCAAGAAGACCACCAGCGAATACGACAAGGAGAAGTTCGAGGAGCGGATGTCGAAGCTCACGGGCGGCGTCGCGATCCTCAAGGTCGGCGGCGCCACCGAGGCGGAGATGAAGGAGCGCAAGTTCCGCGTCGACGACGCGGTGCACGCGGCCCGCGGGGCGGCCCAGGAGGGCGTGGTCCCCGGCGGCGGCCTGGCGTCGCTGCGCGCGGCCGACGCGATCGTCGCGCTGAAGCTGGAGGACGACGAGGCCCTCGGCGCGAAGGTGATCGCCAAGGCCCTCGAGGCGCCCATGGGGGCGATCGCCCTGAACGCCGGCTTCGATCCGTCGATGGTGATCGCGGAGACGCGCGAGAAGGGCGGCAACATCGGCCTGAACGCGGCGACCGGCGAGTGGGGCGACCTGTTCGAGGCCGGGGTGATCGACGCGGCCAAGGTCACGCGCTCGGCGCTGCAGAATGCGGCGAGCGTGACGTCGCTGCTCCTCACGTCGAGGACGGTCATCGTGGAGCTGAAGGACAACAAGAAGAAGGTCGTCGGCGCGGTCAAGTAGGGTTCCGGCGTGGATGACAAACGCGACTACTACGATCTGCTGGGCGTCGATCGAAAGGCCTCGTCCGAGGACATCCGCTCGGCCTACCGCAAGCTGGCGCTGAAGTACCACCCGGACCGGAATCCGAACGACAAGGAAGCGGAGACGAAGTTCAAAGCGATCTCCGAGGCCTACGACGTCCTCTCGGACGACAAGAAGAGGCCGCTCTACGACCAGTACGGCCACGAGGGGCTGCGGGGCCAGGCCCAGCGGGACTACCAGAGCGCCAGCGTCCAGGACATCTTCGAGGCCTTCGGGGACATCTTCGGCGGCTCCGACTCCCCGTTCGGCGACTTCTTCGGGGTGAGCCGCGGCGGGCGGCGGGGGCCGTCGCGCGGCGCGAGCCTCCGCGTCGAGATGGAGATCGACTTCAAGGAGGCGGCGCTCGGCACGAAGCGGACGATCGAACTGCAGCGGCACGAGCGCTGCGGCACCTGCAGCGGGTCGGGCGCGAAGCCCGGGACGTCGAAGTCGACCTGCACGACCTGCGGCGGCCGCGGCTCGGTGGCGCGCAACGCCGGCTTTTTCATGCTGCAGTCGGCCTGCCCGTCCTGCGGCGGCGAGGGGCAGAAAATCACGTCGCCGTGCGCAACCTGCAAGGGCGAGGGCCTCACCCGCGTTAAAAGAGAGATTGAAGTGTCGATCCCCGCGGGGATCGAGAACGGCACGAGGATGCGCGTCTCGGGCCAGGGCGAGCAGTCCCGCGACGGCGGCCCGGCCGGGGATCTGTATTGCGACATCTACGTGCGCGCGCACGAGTTCTTCCAGCGGCACGAAAACGACATCCTTTGCGAGATCCCGCTGAACTTCTCGCAGGCGGCCCTGGGGGCCGAGATCGAGGTGCCCACGCTGCAGGGGAAAAGCCTGCTCAAGGTCCCGAAGGGGACCGCCAGCGGGGCCCTGCTGCGGATGCGCGGCCTGGGCGTCACGGGCGTCAACGGACGCGGTCGCGGCGACCAGATCGTGCGCGTGGTGGTCAGCGTCCCGACCCGGCTGACGAAGCGCCAGGAGGAGCTCCTGTCGGAGTTCTCGAAGATCGAGCAGGAGCAGTCGGGCAGGAAGAACCTGTGGGAGAAATTCTTCGGGTGATGAACGAGGAGAAGTCGGTGAATCCTGAATCGGAAACGGAAAAGGCGCCCGAGGCCGGGGCTCCCACGTTGGAGCAGGTCCAGGCCGAGTCGGCCCGGTGGAAGGCGAAGGCCGACGAATACCTGGAAATGGCGCGCCGGGCCAAGGCGGACTTCATCAACTACCAGGACCGCGTCCGGCGCGACAAGGCGGACTGGAACCGCCAGGCGCTGGAGGGCTTCCTCCGCGAGATGCTGCCCGCGATGGACGGATTCTCGATGGCGAAGTTCGAGGATCCGAAGCTGCTCGAGGCGGTCCGCATCCTCGAGAAGGAGTTCCTCCGGGTGCTCTCGAAGGCGGGCGTGACGCCCATCGAGACGGCGGGGAAGTCCTTCGATCCGCTGTACCACGAGGCGGTGGCGATGGACCCGGGCGGGACGGAGCTCGAGGAGGTCCGCCGCGGCTGGCTCATCGACGGCAAGGTGCTGCGGGCGGCGTCGGTCAAGCTGGTGAAGCCGAAGGGCTAGATCGGAGTTGACGCGGCCCCCTCCTTTCTATATAAGAGGGGGCCCATTTTTCTCTGGAGATTTCATGGCTGAAACGGCCGCCCCCGACCTCAAGGAAGTTCTGAGCACCGAAGAACTGACGACCGACCGGCTTCACGACATCCGGCGCGAAGTCCACTCGCACGTGGATCTCCGCGGCCAGCTCGAGGAGCTCGTCGCCGACTTCGGCACGAAGGTGGCCAAGTCCCTCTCCAGCGACAACAAGGTCGAGATCCGCAAGGGCACGGCGAAGTGGCTGCTGGGCCGGTCCGAGGAGGCCATCCAGCTGCTCGCGGCCGCGCGTCCCAGCAAGGAGCGGTCCTACGTGCTGGGCGTGAGCTACCTCGAGGCCGGCCGCCCCCAGGACGCCCTCGTGGCCCTCAAGGAGGCCAGCGACGCGGACGCGTCCGATCCTCACATCTCGGCCGCGTACTGCGAGGCCAAGATCCGTGCGGGCAAGTACGACGAGGCCGAGACGCACGTCGACAAGCTTCTGAAGAAGGAAGGCGCCACGGGACTCTACCTGAAGGGCCTGCTGGCCGACTTCCAGGGCTATCGCGACGAGGCGTTGAAGGCGTACGAGAAGGCGCTCGAGGTGGAGCCCGGCCACGCCTCCTCGCTGTTCCGTCTCGCGTACATCATGGACCTCACCGGCGACGACTCGAGGGCCCTGGAGCTTTACGAGCAGCTCCGCAAGCTCCGTCCCATGCACGTCAACACGGTGATGAATCTCGGCGTGCTCTACGAGGATCGCGGCGAATACGAGCGCGCCATCCAGTGCTACCAGACCGTGCTCGACTATTTCCCGGGCCACGCCCGCGCGCAGCTGTACCTGAAGGACGCCCAGGCGTCGCTGACGATGTTCTACGACGAAGACGCGGCCCGCCGCGAGGCGAAGGTGGCGCAGATCCTGGCGCAGCCCGTCGCGGAGATCTCCTTCTCGCCGCGCGTCCGGACGGCGCTTCAGAAGCTCGGTGTGAACTCGCTCGCCGACCTCGTCGCCAAGAGCGAGGAGGACCTGCTCCAGATCCCGAACTTCGGCCGCACGTCTCTCCGCGAGCTGAAGGAGTTCCTGAGCTCCAAGGGCCTCAGCCTCGCCTCGGCGAGCGGCCCCGGCGGCGTCGTCGAGCCCGCCACGGAAGAGGTCCCGATCGTCGCCGAGGGCCCCGTCAGCGAGGAGACGCTCAAGAAGAACCTGAGCGACCTCGAGTGGTCGGGCCGCATCCGCAAGGTGTACGAGAAGATGGGCGTCGTGACCATCGGCGACCTGCTGAAGCGGACCGAGAAGGACCTCCTGAAGAGCAAGAACCTGGGCGTCACCTCGATCAAGGAGATCCGGAAGAAGCTCGGCCAGCTCGGCGTTTCGATGAAGCCCGAATAACGCCGCGCGCGCCGCGCAGGCGTTAGAATGGGGCCATGGCCGACAGTCAGCGGCTCGTACTTTTCGTCTTTTCCGGCCTTTTCGGCCTCGTCATCGGCTCCTTTCTCAACGTCTGCATCTTCCGCCTTCCCCGCAACTGCATGTCGATCGTCGGGCCGCGGTCGCGCTGCCCGAAGTGCCTGAACTGGATCGCCTGGTTCGACAACATCCCGGTCCTCAGCTGGGGCGTTCTGGGCGGGAAGTGCCGGCACTGCAGGAACCCCATCTCGGTGCGCTATACGCTCGTCGAGCTGCTGACCGGCGTCCTGTTCCTCGTCGCGGGATGGCGGGCGCTCCACGGGGTTCCCGCCCCCGGGCTGCCGCAGGCGGTCGGCTTCGCCCTCGAGGCCTGGCTCGTCGCGGCCATGATCGTGTGCACGTTCATCGACCTGGAGTTCCGCATCCTGCCCGACGAGATCACGCTTTCGGGGATCGTGATCGGCCTGGCGGCCTCGGCCGCGTTCCCGTTTCTCCATGGCGGGTCGCTCCTCGATCTCGAGGCCGACGCCCTGCCGCTGCATCACGGCTGGCACTGGCTGCCGGGGCACGGACTGCCCTGGGCCGTCCGCGAGCCGCACCTCGCCTCGCTGCTGGCGTCCCTGGCCGGGGCTCTCGCCGGCGGAGGCTCGATCTGGCTGGTCGGCGTCCTGGGAAAGCTGATCTTCCGCAAGGACGCGATGGGCTTCGGGGATGTGAAGTATATGGCGATGGTCGGCTCCGTCCTGGGGTGGCGCGGCGTCCTCCTCACGTTCGTGCTGGCCTGCCTGGCCGGGTCGATCTTCGGCATCGGCAAGTACGCCGCCGTGCGCCGGATGGGCTACGTCCCGTTCGGCCCCTTCCTGTCGGTCGGCGCCCTGGCCATGCTGTTCTGGGCGCCGCTCGTGGACGCCGCCCTCGCGGCCTACCTGCGGGGCACCCACCACCTGCTCGACCGCTTCATCCACTGAGCCCCGCCCTCCCGACAGCCGGGCTTGTTTGCCGCGGTTCGTAAAGATTTCGCAACGGAGACGGGGAATCCCTGCCGATATATACGGCGGGGGGGAGTCCGCTGGGGCTCCCCGATTCGTTGGGGAGGAACCATGCTCAAGAAAGCCGCCGCTCTCTTCGTCGTGACGCTCTGTGCCGCCGCCGCCGTCGGCTGCTCCTCGGGCGCCGATCTCCAGGCCCGCGTCGATGAACTCACCCGCGAGCAGGAGGAACTGCAGCGGCAGAAGGAGGCGGCGGAATCCGACGCCCTCGCCTACCGGACGAAGTGCGAGGCCCTGGAACGGAAATCCCGCCGCGATCCGGAGCCCGCGCCCGCCGTCAGCCCCATCCCTGCCGACCCGGTCGGGCTGGACATCCGCAAGCGCGGCAACGACACGGTCATCAACATCCCCAGCGACGTCTTCTTCGCCAGCGGATCCGCGACGCTGAGCCCGGGCGGGGAGAAGTCCATGGGCAAGATCGCCGACTACATCCGCAAGAACCAGAACGGCGGGATGATCCGCGTCGAAGGCCACTCCGACAGCGATCCCATCCGCCGGACCAAGGGGAAATTCCACTGCAACTGGGACCTGTCCTTCCAGCGCGCCCACGCGGTGATGCACTTCCTGGTCGACAAGGGCCAGGTCGACCCGCACCAGCTGGTCTGCGAGGCCTATGGGGAATATCAGCCCCAGAATCCGGGCGACAAGTCCAAGAACCGCCGGGTGGAGATCGTCCTCGCCCGCTGATTCCCGCCGCAACTCCAGGCCCGGAAGGCGCTCGCCTTCCGGGCTTTTTTCTTGCCCTGCCTTTCCCGGACCCATGGGCTATACTTTGCATTGAACCGGGGGCTCACATCCGAACGATGAGGAGACACGCGTCCGGACGTCCGCGCCGTTACCGACTATGCCCAATGATGATTTGAATGCCCTGTTCGGCTCCTCCGCCGACAGCACCCGGACCGCGTCGGGCTCCCCGCCCGCCGCCAGGGCCGCCGAAGGGGGGCCCGACCCGCTCATCGGAACGCGCCTCGGAAACTGCATCCTCCAGCGCGAGATCGGGAAGGGCGGCATGGGCGCCGTCTACCTGGCCCACCACGTCGGCCTGAACAAGCCCGTCGCCATCAAGGTCATGGCCGCCGCCCTCATCGGCACGCCGGCCCACGTCCAGCGCTTCGTGCGCGAGGCGCAGCTGGCCGCGTCGCTGGAGCATCCGAACGTCGTGCAGGTGTTCGACGTCGGGGAGTCCGGGGGTCTCTACTACCTGGCCATGCAGTACGTGGTCGGGTCCAGCCTGGACAAGGTGCTCGAGGAGCGGGGCCGCCTTCCGCTCGCCGAGGCGGTCTCCATCGTCAAGGGGGTGGCCCGGGCGCTGGACGCCGCCCGCCTGAAGGGCGTGGTGCATCGCGACATCAAGCCGGCGAACGTGCTGCTGACCAAGGACGGCGCGGTGAAGGTCGTCGACTTCGGCCTGGCGCGCGGCGACCAGTCCAACGAAGGACTTTCCATCCCGGGCACCATCGTCGGGACGCCGTTCTATATGTCTCCAGAGCAGGCCCAGGGGGTGACCCTGGACGTGCGCTCCGACCTCTACTCGCTCGGCGCGACGTTCTACCACCTGATCACCGGAACGCGCGTCTTCGAGGGCGAGACGGCGCTGGCGATCCTGATGAAGCACCTGAACGAGGCTCCCGTGCCTCCGCACGCGATCTGTCCCGACCTCCCGCCGGCCGTCAGCCGGGTGGTGCTCACGATGCTGGCGAAGGAGCCCGACGACCGGTATCCGACGGGCGAGGCCGTGGTCCAGGCGCTGGACGTCCTGATGTCGGGGCGCGCGGCGCCCTCGGGCGGGCCGGGCATCCTGGACCTGGGCGAGGGCACCATGCTCGACATGGGCCGCCCCGCCGCGCGGCCGAAGACGGCCCCCGCGGCGGACGATCCGCTGCTCGCGATGGGCGAGGGCACGATGCTCGACCTGGGTCGCGGCTCCGTGCCGCGCGCGGTCCCCGTGCCGCCCCCCGCGGCGGCAGGCAAGCCCACGGACCGGAAGATGGTGAAAACGGCCGAGGGGTTCGAGATCAAGGACAATACCACGGTCGAGGCGAAGGCCAAGGCCGAGGGCAAGAGGGTCATCGGAAAATACTCCCTGAACCGGGAGCTGCGATCGGCGAAGGCAGGACTGGAGATCTGGGAGGCCACCGACCTCCGGACCAACAAGCCCGCCTGCGTCCGTATCCTGCGGGAAAGCGACGGCGACGCGATCCGCCGCTTCTACAAGCTGGCGGCGGACGCCTCGAATCTGCAGCATGCGAACATCCTCCGGGTCTACGAGACCGGCAACGACATCGACGCGAAGGGCCGGGTCATCCACTTCATGGCCACCGAGCTGGTGCCCGGCGGCACGCTCGACCAGCTGATCGCCGGCAAGCCGATGAATCCCAAGCTCGCGGCGGAGATGTTCCTGGGCGGCGCAGAGGCCCTGGAGTGCGCCCATAAGAAGCACGTCGTGCACGCACGGCTGCTGCCGTGGGACATCCAGGTGGAGGTGCCGTCCCGCATCGTGATCTCGTACCACGACCTGGCGCTGACGACGCCCGTCGACGATAAGACGAGGGATAAGCGCGCCCACCAGGCCGCGGCCTACCTCGCGCCCGAACAGGTGCCGGACGCCGAGGAGACGGTGGACGAGCGCACGGACATCTACCGCCTGGGCGTGCTCATTTACGAGTGCCTGACCGGGCGTCCCGTGTTCGGGGCGGCGTCCGTGCCGGAGCTGCACCGGAAGATTTACGAGGAGAACGTCGCCGCGCCGTCGACGATCAACCGCGGCGTCGAGCCCGAGCTGGACGGGATCCTCCTCAAGTGCGTCAACCGCCCGAAGGAGCTCCGGTACCAGACGGCGACGGAGCTGGTCGCGGCGCTCCGGAAGCATCTGAAGCGGGAGCCCGCGTCGACGGGCAAGACGACGCGGAAGCGCCTCCCGACGACCGTGAAGATGCGGATGCAGATCTGGCTCGTGATGCACCGCACGAAGCTGAAGCTCGGCATCCTGCTCTTCCTCCTGATGGGGGCGGGGCTCGGCGCGGCGGGCTGGCAGTGGTACCAGAACCGGCTCAAGGAGCAGGAGTTCTCCCGCAACTATGTCCTCGCCTACCAGATGCAGCGCGACGGCAAGTACCGCGACGCCATCGACGCGGCCAATCGCGCCATGCTGGTCCGGCCGGACGCCGACCTCCAGCGCATGGTCATCGACTGCCGGGTGCGCCTGATCGAGACCGACGTCCAGAAGAAGCTGTCGGACCTGGAGACGGCCTCCTACGGACCGGCCTCCGATCCCGCCGCCTACGAAACCCGCCGGGCCGCGGTGGAGCACCGGCTGACGGAGCTCGCGGCGGTCTCGGCGGAGTCGCGGGACGCGGCCCAGCTCCGGCTGTTCGGGCTCTCCGGCCGCGCGCTGCTGGCGCTGGGGGATCCCGAGGGGGCGGAGCCGCTGCTGCTGAAGGCGATGGGGACGGGTCCGGCGGACCCCAAGCTGTCGATCTCCCTGGTGCGCGCCCTCTTCCTCCGCCTGGTCGTCGCCCACGCCCTGGGCCGCGGCAACTCGCTGGAGAAGTCCGACAAGAACGTCCTCATCAACGAGATCCGGACCCGGATGACGGACGCCCTCGGGCGACCCGTGCTCCTGGGCAGGACGCCGATGGACGAAGAGTTGATCGACGTCTACCGTGCCCTGGCCCGGGCGGACCGGGAGGGCGCGCGGCTGCTGGCGGAGCAGGGCGTCGAGCGGAACGCCAAGGGGAATGGGGGCGAGGAATTCCGCGCGATCCTGGCCTGGACCTCGACGGAGATCGAGCCGCTGCAGGACCTCGACCGGGGCGTGGAGCTGCGCCCCCACGGCTTCCTCGTCTTCCTCGTGCGAGCGCAGCGCCGCCAGGAGTCGGGCGACCTGCCGGGCGCGGTGGCCGACTATCGCCACGTCGTGCGCCTTGCGCCCTCGTCGTCGTCCGCGCTGCTGCTGCGCGGGAGGGCGCTGCGCCTGCAGGGCGACCTGGAGAACGCGCTGGCGGACCTGCTGCGCTGCCGGCGGCAGGCCTCGCCGAACTGGGAGTATTCCGCCGACCTCGACAACCAGATCGGCGCCATCCAGGGGACGCAGACGCCGCCGAAATGACCGCCGGTCCTTCATTTGACACCCGGCCGGAGACGTGGATACAATTCAGGGAGTCTGCGCGCGCCCCGGCAGGAGCCGGGCCGCGTCGGGCTTAGGACGGGCTCTCGCCGGTTTCCCGTCCCGCCGGAGGCTCCAGAATGCCTAAGTACGAGACGAAGGACATTCGGAACATCGTCCTGGTGGGCCACAACTCGTCGGGCAAGACGACGCTCGGGGAGGCGATGCTGTTCAAGGGGAAGGCCTCCGCGCGCATGGGATCGGTGGACGACGGCACCAGCGTCCTCGATTTCGAGCCCGAGGAGAAGGAGCGCAAGAACTCCATCGACCTCGCGGCCGCCTCCGTGAACGTGCACGGCCGGGAGATCAACATCCTCGATGCCCCGGGCTATCCGGACTTCGTCGGCGAGGCGATCTGCGGCCTCAACGCCGTCGAGACCGCGGTCGTCTGCATCAATGCCGTCGACGGCATCCGCGTCAACACCCGGAAGATGTGGGACCTGGCGCAGAAGGCCGGCGTCGCGAGGGTCATCCTCGTGAACAAGATGGACCTCGACAACATCAAGTTCCTCGATCTCATCACGTCGATCCGCGAAACGTTCGGCAAGGAGTGCGTCCCGGTGCTGCTGCCGCAGGGATCGGGCGACTCCCTGAAGGGCGTCGTCAGCGTGATCACGAACTACGCGGGCGCGCCGAACGAGCTGAAGACGCTCGCCGACGAGTCGCGCGAGAAGCTTATGGAAGCCGACGACAAGATGATCGAGGAGTACCTCGAGGGCAAGCCGGTGACGACGGAGGAGCTGGCCGCGGCGCTCCCCAAGGCCTTCGCCCAGAACAAGCTCGTCCCCATCCTCTGCGCCTCCGCGAAGAAGGACATCGGCGTGGCCGAGTTCATGGACTTCATCGCGAAGTTCGCCCCGTCTCCCCTGGACGTTCCGCCGAAGAAAGGGATCGATCCGGAGAAGAAGGCCGAGATCTCGCGCCCGCCCGGGAGCCCGTTCTCGGGCCAGGTGTTCAAGTCGATCGCCGATCCGGTCGTGCATCGGCTGTCGTACGTGCGCATCTATTCGGGCTCGCTCGCGGCCGACCAGCCCCTGTTCAACCAGCGGACGGCGAAGGCGGCGCGCATCGGGGCCCTCTACAAGCCCTTCGGCAAGGACCATCACACCTGCAGCGTCGCCGTGGCGGGGGACATCGTCTGCGTCGCCAAGGTCGACGAGCTCAATACGTGCGACACCGTCTGCGACCCGCACGCGCTGATCCAGTATCCGAGGATTGAGTTCCCGCTGTCGATGGTCTCGCAGGCGGTGGAGCCGAAGACGAAGCAGGACCTGGCCCGGATGTCGGAGTCGATGCACAAGATGGCGGACTCGGATCCCACGTTCCACTTCTCGCGGGACGCGGGGACGGGCGAGCTGGTGATCACGGGACGTTCGAAGCTGCACGTGGAGGTCATCCTGCACCGCCTGAAGCGGAAGTTCCACGTCGAGGTGATCACGCATCCGCCGAGGCTGGCGCTGAAGGAGGCGATCCTGACGGCGGCGGAGGGCCACCACAAGCACAAGAAACAGTCGGGCGGCCACGGCCAGTACGGCGAGGTCTACCTGCGGCTCAAGCCGACGCCGCGCGGCGAAGGCTTCAAGTTCACGGACAACATCTCGCAGGGGCGCATCCCCCAGCAGTACGTGCCGGCGATCGAGAAGGGCATCCGGAAGACGATCGAAAAGGGCGTCATCGCGGGATACCCCGTCGTGGACGTGGAGGTCGAGGTCTACGACGGGTCGTACCACGACGTGGATTCGGGGCCCGCGTCCTTCGAGCTGGCGGGGTCGAAGGCGTTCAAGGACGCCTTCGCGAAGTCCAAGCCGGTGATTCTGGAGCCGGTCGTGCACATCGAGATCACGGTCCCGTCGAAGTTCATGGGCGACATCACCGGCGACCTGAACTCGCGCCGGGGCCGGATCGAGGGGATGGATTCGCAGGGCCAGATGCAGGTGGTGCGCGCCCACATTCCCATGATGGAGATCATGGACTACGAGACCCAGCTGCGGTCGGTGACCGGCGGCGAGGGATCCTATTCAACCGAGCCGTCCCATTACGACGTGATGCCCCATAAGCTCGCCGAGGCGGTGATCGCCAAGGCCAAGAAACCCGTGGAGGAAGAGGAATAGCATGGTCAGCCTCGAAGAACTCCTGCAGTTGCTCGTGCAGCGCGGAGGGTCCGACCTCCATATCGCGTCGGGATCGCCGCCGCGCGTCCGCATCGACGGCAAGCTGATGCCCACCGAATTCGACACCCTGACGAAGGAGGAGTCGCAGAAGCTCGTCTACGGCGTGCTCTCGGAGGACCAGATCGCGAAGTTCGAGAAGGACCTCGAGCTGGACTTCTCGTTCGGCGTCGACAACCTCGGCCGCTTCCGGACGAACGTGTTCCTGCAGCGCGGCTCCGTCGGGGCCGTGTTCCGGCTCGTGCCGCACGCGGTGCGCAGCTTCGACGACCTGGGCCTCCCGCGCGCGACCTGCCAGGCCCTCTGCGACCAGCCCCGCGGCCTGACCCTGGTGACGGGCGCCACGGGCTCGGGCAAGTCGACCACGCTCGCGGCGATGATCGACTACGTCAACAGCACCGGCAACTACCACATCATCACGATCGAGGACCCCATCGAGTTCGTGCACAAGAACAAGAACTGTCTCATCAACCAGCGCGAGATCGGCACGGACTCGCACGGGTTCAAGGAGTCGCTGCGCCGCGTGCTGCGGCAGGACCCGGATGTGGTGCTGATCGGCGAGATGCGGGACATGGAGACGATCGAAGCCGCGCTGACGATCGCCGAGACGGGCCACCTGACGTTCGCCACGCTGCACACGTCGGACGCCGTCCAGACGATCAACCGCATCGTGGACGTGTTCCCGATGGGCCAGCAGCAGCAGATCCGGACGCAGCTGTCGTTCGTATTGAATTCGGTGTTCTGCCAGCAGCTGGTGCCCAAGTCGAACGGGAAGGGGCGGGTCCTGACCTCGGAGATCATGCTCGCGAACCCGGCGGTTCGCTCTTTGATCCGCGAAAACAAGGCCCATCAGGTATACTCCATCATTCAGGTGTCGGGAAAGATCGGCATGAAAACGATGAACCAGTCCCTGTACGAGGTCTACAAGGCGGGGCACCTGACGTTCGAGGACGCCATCCAGTACTCGGGCGACGTCGAGGATCTGAAGAAAACCTTCCAGCGCGGGTAGGGGCAGGCCGAAATAGAATTGCATGGTTCAGATCGCGAAGCTCATCCGGAAGAAGATGGGGGAGGTCCTCGTCGATGAGGGCCTCGTCAAGGACGACCAGGTCCAGGAGGCCCTGCGCCGCCAGCGGGCGACGGGCGAGGGCTTCGGCGAAGTCCTGGTCTCCCTGGGCTTCGTGACGGAAACGGACATCGCCCGCACGCTCGTCAAGCAGTCCGGGCTTCCCTATCTCGACGCCTCCAAGTACCGCATCAACAAGGACGGCATCCAGGCGGTCCCGGCCGACCTGATGTGGCAGAACCAGTTCGTCGTGCTCGACAAGATCGGCAAGACGCTCCTGGTCGCCATCTCCAACGTGATCAGTTCCGAGATCTTCGACAAGCTCGAGCGGGTCTCCGGCTCGCAGATCTTCGTGTACGTCTCGACCTGGAGCCAGATCCAGACTGCTCTCGAGAAGAACGTCCCGATGAACGGCAAGGCGGACGCCAGGTCCGCCGCGCCCGCGCGGCCGGGCATGCCCGCCGCCAGGCCTGCAGCCCCGCCGGCCGGACCGCCTCCGCCTCCGGCGAGGCCCGCGTCCACCCCCCCGTCGGGCGTGATGCCGGCCCCCGGCACCCGCCCCTCGACCCAGGTGAGGAAGTAGGCGATGGCCATCAAGGACAAATTCTACCAGCGCATCCGCAAGGTCCTCGTGAAGCACGGCGTGCTGGACGAGGCCAAGGCCGAGGAGGCCGCCAGCATCGCCGACCGCGAGAACCGCTCCTACGCCGACGTGCTCCTCGAGCGCGACATGGTCGACGAGATGGGCTACCTCTCCGCCATCTCCCTCGAGACCAACATCCCGCCGGTGGACGTGGAGAAGGCCGTCGTGGACGAGGACGCGCTGCAGGTCATCAACCAGGAACTCGCCACCTATTATTGCGTCCTGCCGCTCTCCAAGATCGGAAACGTCCTCACGCTCGCGGTGGGGAACCCCTTCGACATCCTGAAGCTCGACGACGTGCGCACGCTGACCACCTGCGACCTCCGTCCCGTGGTTTCCAGCGAGCGTTCGATTCGCAAGGCCATCCAGAAGGCCTACAACCCCGAAGCGGCCCAGATGGAGAAGCTGCTGGGCGA
>DASQOM010000161.1:0-4235 GCA_035644495.1 Planctomycetota bacterium
TACCGGTCCTGTTTTTCCTGGCAGCTCCTTCAGCAGCCGCTCCAGGCTCGGAACGGCGCCCCAGGCATCGCGGAAGCGGCGGTAGTCGGCATCGTCCCGCGGCGTCCCCCGCTTCAGCGCCCGGATCATCAGGTTCTTCGGCGTATGCTCCGTGTCGATGAACTCCAGGACCTGGACCGCGTAGCCCGCCATCCCGAGCAGTTCGGCGCGCATCGCGTCGGTCACGAGCGAGGCGACCCGCTCCTTGAGGATGCCGTGTCGCAGCAGCGGGGCCTGGACCTCGCTCGCGATCGAGCCCGCGACCTCGTGCTGGCAGCAGGGCGCCGCGAGGATCGCCGTCGCGCCCCACGCAACCGCCTTCGCGAGCGCCTCATCCGTCGCGGTGTCGCACGCGTGGAGCGAGACGACGAGGTCCGCCCGGTCGAGCTCGCGGAAGCCGGCGATGTCGGCGACGACGAATCGGAGGCCCTGGAGCCCCAGGTCGCGCGCGAGCGCGGAGCAGTCCGCGATGACGTCGTCCTTCAGGTCGACCCCGACAATGTCGACGTCCAGCCCCTTATGGACCTTGAGCAGGTGGTGAAGCGCGAAGGTGAGATAGGACTTGCCGCAGCCGAAGTCGACGACGCGGACCTTCCCCGCGGGGAGCTCGCCGGCGATGTCGTCCACGAACTCGAGGAAACGATTGATCTGCCGGAACTTGTCCTGCTTCGCGGCGAACACCTTTCCGTCCTTCGCCATGATGTCCAGGCCGACGAGGAAGGGCACCGGCGTTCCGGCGGCCAGCAGATAGGACTTGCCGCGGTCGTGCGCGGGATCGGCCGCCGGCCGCTCGGCCGGACGGGTCACGATGCGGCCGCGCTCCACCTGCAGGTCCGCGTCCTCGGTCTTGAACACGCCGCGGCGGAACACGGCCAGCCGTTCGACGAGTTCGTGGACGGCCGCGTCCTCGCTGAGGTTGCGGTGGAACGCCTTGGGCCCCTTGAGCTCCTCGAACTGGTACTGGCGCCGGCCCTTGAGGAGCACGGGGCGGACGCGGATGCGGTCGACGTTGCCGCGCGACGGATCGCTCAGCGTCGCGGAAACGAGTTTGGGGAGAGCCTCGGTCAGTGTCCGGGTGAGATTCATGATCCCCTGATCCTATCGTGTTTTTTCGAGGATGTGCCCGGAGAATTACATAGGATGTCGACGTGGCCGAAGAACACGCCCTGACTCCCGCACTTCTGGCGGACCTCTGGCGCGACCTCAAGGCGGAAAGGGTCGCGACCGACGAGGCGCTCGCCTCCTTCCAGAAGTTCATGATGCTCCACGAGGACTTTCATGCGATCTGGGACAAGCTGCTCGTGGATCCGGCGACGCCGCTCGAGGTCGAGGGCGAAAACCTTCTCGTCCATATCGCGATGGATGCCGCCGCGGAGCGGTCGCTGGAGAAGAACGAGCCCGCGGGGATCCAGGCCGTCTTCGCCGCGCTCGTCGCGGGCGGTTTCGAGGCGGGCCAGGCCTTCCACGTCGTGCAGCAGGCGATGATGCACGAGTTCCTCACGGCCGCGTCGCAAAACCAGGAGATGTCCCTCGACGGCTTCCTCAGCCGGGCCCGGGAATACGGCAAGCAGGCGATCGAGCAGCAGCCCCCCAGCGCCCCCCAAGCCTGAAGAACAACACGGAGACACCGGAGCCACCGAGACCCCGGAAAACCTCTTCTCTGGAGTCTTGGAGTCCTTGTGTCCCGGTGTCTTATCTTCCCTCGTTCCAGTAGATCTTGACGTTCCTGGTGCTGCGGCCCACCGCGACGATGTCGATCTTGCCGTCGCCGTTGAGGTCCGCGCAGATGGCGTCCTCGCTGCCGACGCCCTTGTCGTCGAGCACCTTCTTTTCCCACTTCTCGCCGGCGGGGTCGAGCGGATGGAAGACGAAGACGATGCACTCCTCCTTCTTGCCCTCGGGGACGCCGCGGAAGCCGACGACCGCGGAGTCGACCTGGGTGCCGGTCAGGTCGGCGGTCCAGATCGCATGGCAGCCCTTGAGGCCTTCGACGAGGACCTGGCGGCGCCAGGGCTCGCCGGCCTTCTCGGGCTCGATATAGACCGCCGCGGAGTGGCCGTGCCAGGGCTCGGCCGTCACGACGTAGCGCCTGCCGCCCGGCAGGCGGCCGATCTTGACCTCGCCCGCGCCGTGCTTGACGGGGTCGCCCTCGCCGATCTTGACGCGGCCCCACTTTCCGTCGGCGACGCGCTTCAGGACGAAGATCCCTTCATAGCCGGCCGAAACGATCTCCTCCTTGCCGTCGCCGTCCCAGTCCAGGGGCCACACGTTGTGGTTGATGTGGATGTCGTCGGCGATGATCTCGCGCTCCCACTTGCCGGTGAACGGGTCCGCGGGGCGCTTGAGGATGAACAGCGAGGCACCGGGGCCGTTCTGGTCCTTGGTGCCTTTGCCGTGCAGCGGCGCGCACACCAGTTCCTTGCGGCCCTTGCCCTCGACGTCGATCACCCGCATGCGGTGCATCGTCGCCTCTTCCTCGATCTTGATCGGCGTCCAGGGCTTGTCCAGGTCGTCCGGACGCTTGAGGAGCCACACGGTGCCCGAGATCTTGGTCTTCGGGTTGATCGGCCAGTCGGCCCCGAGGATGAACTCCAGCTTGCCGTCGCCGTCCACGTCGAGCGCCTGGATGCAGACGGGCAGGGCGGGCTCCTTCTCGAGCAGGACGCGGCGCTTCCACGACGGATTCTCGTACCAGACGACCTGGTCGGGGATCTCGGTGACGACGACGATGTCCGGCTTGCCGTCGCCGTTCACGTCCGCGATCGTCGTGGCGTAGCAGACGCCGACGTCCGGGTCGACGACCTGTTCCTTGAAGTTGGGAAGCTGCTGCATCAGCAGGGCGAGAAGAGCGAGCATGGTCGGGCTCCTGTTGTGAGAGACGACTAAGATACAGTCGGAGAAAGAATAGAGAATGAAGAATAGAGAATGAGGGGGAAGAAGGCTACTTCCTGATCTCGACCAGGGAGAAGGCGTCGATGCGGAGGGCGCTGTCGGTGGCGGCGGCGAAGATGTGGAACATGTGGGCGGTTTCGCCGGGGGCGATGTTCGGGCCGGGGGTGTACGCCGGCTTGAAGTCGGTGAAGCGGATGCGGACCTCCGTCGGCGTGCCCACGACGACGTTCGGCACCGGGAGGTCGCAGGGGATGGTGCCGCCGTCCCGCTCCACGCGGATGCGCACGGTCAACTTCGTCGGCGACTTCACGAAATAGGTGAAGCGGATCTCCCCGTTCTCCGTCATCGTGACGAGTTGGAGTCCCTCGTAGCCCGTGAAGAGCTGGCCGAAGAGGGGGACGCCGTGGAGGGCCTTGTCCTTCAGTTCGCCGACGAGGAAGCGGTCGCTGCCGTCGAACTTGCAGGCGGCGAGCACCACGGCCTTCGGCGGCGGCGGCGCCTTCGGCCGGTCCCCTCGCAGGCGGAGGAGGTCCCTGAGTTCCGCGTCCGACGGAGGAGCGGTCCGCGCCGCGCTGACGACGACCGCGGCGACTGAAAATCCCTTCTGGTCGCTCAGGAGGCGCAGCCGCTGCAGGCCGGTCCTGGTGTAGCGGGGCAGGGGGAGCGGCGTCCAGTCCCAGCGGGCGGGCGCCTTCGGCCCGTTATGCTGCGAATGGGTCTTCTTGAGGCTCGACATCCAGGGCTTCACGGGCACCGCCGCGGCGCTGCCCGGCTCCGCGGACTCCTTCGCCCCCTTGCCGGCCTCCATCTCCGTGCCCTGGCAGGAGAACTCCAGGACCTCCTGGCAGCAGCCGCCGATCAGGGCCCACGCCTTATAGGGGATGTCGGGGAGCGTAGAAAACTCGACCTCGAGGAAGTTCTCCTTCGCCTTGGGGCCTTCGACGTCGCTTTCGTTCGTCCAGCAACTCTCCAGTTTGCTGCCCTTCGCCAGGTGGAAGACCCCTGAGGATTTCAGGTCCTCGGCGAACCAGACGAAGTCGCGTCCTCCCTGACTGCGCGTCGTGATCGCCGCGCGGTTGCGGCGGACAAAGAGGTCGCCGGCACGGTCCTTGAGCAGGAGCTGAAGCCGTGCGACGCCGTCCGCGCTCGTCGCGGGCTTTGAAAGCGACGCCAGGGCTTCCAGGTACTGTTCGCGCGAGGGCTCCGTCGGGCCGTGCGAGATCTCCGCCGCGTAGAGCCAGAAGCGTTCGGGGAGCGCGCTCTTCTCCGCGACGAGGATCGTGCGGGCGGCCTCGGTCTCGCCC
>DASQOM010000162.1:0-10101 GCA_035644495.1 Planctomycetota bacterium
ATCTACAACGTCCTCTTCATCCTCGGCGCCTGCGCGACCATCATGCCTCTCGCCGTCGCGCCGCAACTGATCCGGCTCGACGTCCCGGTCATGATCGCCTGCGCCGCGGCGCTTCCGCTGCTGTCGCTCGACGGCTCCCTGGGCCGGATGGACGGCGCGATCCTGCTCGGGGCGCTCGCCGTCTATATCGCCTTCTCGCTCCGGCACGCTCGCCGGGGCGGCCCGACGGCGGCCTCGCGGCAGGACCGCCGCTTCTGGCTGCATGGCCTCTTCATGGCGGCCGGCCTGCTGCTCCTGGAATTCGGCTCCGACCTGATCGTGAAAGGGGCCGTGGCGATCGCGCGGGCCCTGCAGGTGTCCGAGGCGATCATCGGCATGACCGTCGTCACGATCGGCACCACGGCGCCGGAGTTGACGGCCTCCCTCGTCGCTTCGTTCAAGGGGGAGCGGGATATCGCGGTCGGCAATATCGTGGGGAGCAACATCTTCAACATCCTGGCGGTGCTGGGCGTCGGGGCCTGCATCGCGCCCCACGGGATCGAGGTCAGCGAGCGGATGCTGCACTTCGGCATGCCGGTGATGGCGGCGGTCTGCATCTCCTGCCTCCCGGTGTTCTTCTCCGGAAGCGAGATCCAGAGATGGGAGGGCGTCCTCTTCCTCCTCTACTTCGCGCTGTATGTCGGCTATCTGGTGCTCGAGGAGCTGAAGCACGAGCGGCTCATGACGCTGAAGAATGCGGTGCTGTGGTTCGTCGCGCCGCTGACCCTCGTTGCGATCGCGACGTCGGTCGTCCGCGAGATCCGGTCGCGCAGCGCAACCGCGGGGCGCGGCCCGGGTTGATTCCTGTGATGCTGAAAAGACTCGCGATCCTGCTGCTGTTGCTCGTCCCCGCGGCCGCCCCGGCTGCGAAGCCCAACATCCTCTGGCTGATCGCCGAGGACTTCGGGCCGCACCTCGGCTGCTGCGGCACAAAGGAGGTGTGGACGCCGAACCTCGACCGCCTGGCGGCGGAGGGCGTCCGCTACACCCGCTTCTTCACGACCGCGCCCGTCTGCTCGGCCTCGCGCTCGGCCTTCATGACCGGGATGTACCAGACGACCATCGGCGCGCACAACCACCGCTCCCACCGCGACGACGACTATCAGCTGCCCGACGGAGTCCGCCTCGTCTCGCAGCGGATGCACGACGTCGGCTATTTCACCGCGAACCTCGTCGAGCTGCCCGCCGAACTCGGCTTCAAGGGCACCGGCAAGAACGACTGGAACTTCAGCGAGCCGAAGGATCCGTTTGACGGGAAACGCTGGAGCGAGCTGAAGGACCGCCAGCCGTTCTTCGCGCAGATCAACTTCCACGAGACGCATCGCAAGTACAACGGACCCGAGAAGGCGGACCCGGCCAAGGTCGAGATCCCGCCCTATTACCCGGACCATCCGGTCACGCGAAAGGACTGGGCGCGCTACCTCGACGCGACCTCGGAGCTGGACCGCAAGGTCGGCCTCCTCCTGAAGCGCCTGGAGGACGACGGCCTCGCGGACAGCACGGTCGTCGTGTTCCACGGCGACCATGGCGCGTCGCATGTCCGCGCGAAGCAGTTCTGCTACGACACGGGCCTGATCACGCTCCTGATCGTCCGCTGGCCCGGGTCGGCGTCGCCTCTCACGCAGGTCGCGAAGGGAAAGGTCGACGCGCGCCTCCTGATGGCGATCGACCTCGCGCCGACGTTCCTGTCGATGGCCGGCGTCGCGCCCCCGGAGACCCTGCAGGGCCGCGTCTTCCTGGGCCCGGCGGCGGGCCCCGACCGCGACTACGTCTTCGGCGCCCGCGACCGCTGCGATGAAACCGTGTTCCGCTTCCGCACCGTGCGGGACGCGCGCCACCGATATATCCGCAACTTCACGCCCGAGCGGCCCTTCCTGCAGGCCAACCAGTACAAGGAGAAGGATTATCCCGTGTGGAATCTCCTCAAGGAACTGCACGCGCAGGGCCGATTGACGCCGGAGCAGGAGTTCCTCTGCGCGCCGACGATGCCGGCCGAGGAGCTTTACGACCTCGACCAGGACCCGCACGAGATCCGCAATCTCGCGGCCGCTCCCGAACATCAGGAGACGCTCCGCCGGCTGAGCGGGGTGCTGGAGAAGTGGATCGGGGAGACGCACGATCAGGGCGGCGTCTTCGAGCCCGGGGACGTGCAGCGCCGCGCGGGCGCCACGAAGCCGAAATAAGTCGACGCCGCGCGGGGGACGGTCGTAGTCTGGGGGCCGCATGAGCGCGCCGAACCTCTACGACGCCGTCGCGTACCCCGGCTTCGCGCAGGCCCAGACCCATCCCGACCGCCTCTCGACGATCGCCGCGCTCTTCGGCCTCGCGGCAGCCCCGTCCGAACGCTGCCGCGTGCTCGAGGTCGGCTGCGGCGACGGCCGCAACCTGATCGCGATGGCGTCCGCGCTGCCGGCCAGCACGTTCGCCGGCTTCGACCTCGCGGCCCAGCCCATCGCCGCGGGTAGCGACGTCGTCGCGCGCCTCGGCCTGAAGAACGTCTCGCTCACCCGGCGCGACCTGATGACGGTCGGCGCGGAGATCGGGACTTTCGACTACGTCATCGCCCACGGCTTCTACGCGTGGGTGCCGCGTCCCGTGCAGGACCGGCTGCTCGCGCTCTGCCGCGAGGTGCTGGCGCCCGGCGGTATCGCGTACGTCAGCTACAACGCCTACCCCGGGTGCCGGCTCCGCGAGATGCTCCGCGACATGATGATGTTCCAGCTCCGGGGCGTCGACGATCCGGCCAACCGCGTCGCGCAGGCGAAGGCGTTCATCGACTTCGTGCGCCGCGGCGCGCCCGAGGATGCGGACTATGGCGCGCGGCTGACGGCGGAGATGGAGAGGCTCGTGCGGCAGAGTCCGGGCACGATGTTTCACGACCTCCTCGGCGGGATCTACAGCCCCGCCTATTTCCACGAGTTCATGGCGCACGCCGGCGCCCACGCGCTGCAATATCTGGGCGAGGCCGACTTCCTCGAGATGGACGAGGAGAACCTGCCGCCCGAGGCGGTGGACCGGCTGCGCGCGTTCGGTCCGGACCGCATCGTCGAAAAAGAACAGCTCATGGACTTCCTCAAGCTGAGGGTGTTCCGCCAGACGCTGCTCTGCCGGGACTCGATCGCGCTCCGCCGCGCGCCCGCCTCGGAGGACCTGGGACGCATCCACGTCGCGACGCGGGCGCATCCCGTGACGACGCCGACGGGGTCCGTCGAATACCGGACCGCGCGGGGCGCGTCGATGGCGACGGATTCCCCGGTGTTGCGCACGCTGATGGGCCGGCTCGAGTCCGCCTGGCCGGGGTCGCTTCCCTTCGCGGAACTTTCAGGGCTCTTCGCGGGCGCCGCGGAGGCGGCACAGATGCTGATCCGTCTCTATGGCTCGGCCATGGTCGATCTGCATCCGTCCGCGCCGCGCTTCGTCCTTCGGGCGGGCGCGACGCCGTCGGTCAGCGCGCTCGTTCGCGTCCAGATCGAGCAGGGCCCGCTGGTGACCAACCGGCTCCATGCCGACGTGAAGGTGGACGGCGACGCGGCTCGGGAGCTGGTCCGCCGGCTCGACGGCACGCGGGACCGGCCGGCGTTGCTGCGCGATCTGGCCGCGGCAGGCCAGGCGCTGTCGCCCGAGTCGCTCGAGAAGGGACTCGGCCAGCTGGCCCGGCTGGCGCTGCTTCTTTCCTGACGCCGTCGAGTCCCTCTGTCCGCGCTGCGGCGACAGGCTGCTCAGGAACGGCCGGGCGCTAGCCGACCCGTTCCCGCCTTCGCGAGATCCCGTTCACGACCTTTCCCGCCGCCTTCTCAGTGTCGCCCCGGGCGATCCTGCCGAGGGACAGGATGCCGACCAGGGTCCGGTCCGCATCGACGACGAAGACCCAGTGCGTTCCCCGGTCTTCCATGATCCGTTCGGCGGCCTGGATCGGGTCCTGCTCCCAAAGAATGGCGGGATGGGGATTCATGATGTCCTTCACGAACGTCGTCGCGGGATCGCGTGCGACGGCCGCGATGTGAACGGTCATGTCCCGGTCGGTGAGCATTCCGAGGATCTCCCCGTCGCGGCAGACCGGCAGGACGCTGAGATCCAGCGATCTCATGAGATTCGCGGCTTCCTTGACGGAGATGCCGGGATGGATGCTGTGGACCTCCCGGTTCATGATCTCGCCCAGTTTCTTCATGTCCGCGCACCTCCGCGACCAGACGAACCTGCCCGCTGAAATATTGAACCGGCGCGACCCAGGATGTGACGGGTCCATCCGGCGGGACCCTCCGTCAGGTTCAGGGGAGGTTCGACGTTGGTGAAAGCACCCGGGACATTTCTTGCCGCGCGCCGCCTCCGCGGGTATGTTCGGGCGATGCTGCTCGACTCCGCGGGACGCCTGATCGCGCTGTCCGGATTGCTGCTGGCCGCCGGCTGCGCTTCCCCTGAAGCGGGAAGGGAGATCCCGCGGATTTCGCCCAAAGAGGCGCACGACCGGGCCGAGGCGCATCAGGCCCTTCTCGTCTGTCCTTACGACCAGGTCGAATGTCCCGGCACGCACGTTGTCGGAACGATCAGCTTCGAGGAGTTCACGGCCCGCAGGTCCGGGCTTCCCAGGAACCAGGACATCATCCTGTACTGCGGCTGTCCGAGGGAAGCCACCGCCGCGGCCCGCGCGGCGGATCTGCAGGAGGCCGGCTTCAATCACGTCGAGGTGATCAACGGCGGACTCCTGGCGTGGATCCTCGCAGGATACGAAGTGACCACGACTCCGAAGGAGCGCAAACCATGAGGCGGCTCCCGGCGCTCCTCGTCTTCCTGGCCTCGGCCTTCCGCAGCGCCGACGCCCAGGACCAGGCCGATCCCGGAAAGCCTCGGATCGAGTGGACCGATGATCTGCCGGAGGCGATGGCCCGCGGAGCCCGGGAAGGGAAACCCCTCGTCGTCTGCTTCGTGGCCGGCTGGTGTTCCGTCTGCGCCGGCTTCGAAAGCGGGGCGCTGAAATCGCCGCAGGTGAACGCCCTCGCGGACCGCTTCGTCTGGGTCAAGATCGACGTGGAGCGGAGCGTCTCGCTCGTGCGCACCTATCAGGTCCGCGCCACGCCCCGCATCGATTTCCTCGACGCGGGCGGACACACCCGGGTCCGCATCTCCGGAGCCCTGCCGTCGACGGAGTTCCGGGAGCAGCTGGACGGCTTCCTGACCCTGCTGCAGGCCAACACCGCGCCGGGCCTGCGGGAGATCGACGGTTCCTCGTACACGACGCTGTCGGACACGCCCGCCGGCTACCGGGGCTTGTCCATCTGCTTTTCCAACGTCGGATATGGTCCGCTCCGGCTCGGCTCCCAGTCCCCGTTCCAGGCGATCCGCTTCGGCATGGATCCGCGGACGCCGTCGACCCTGGCGGAAGGGCAGTGGGAGGCGCGCGTCACCGAATCGTGGAGCAACGCCTTCATCTACGATGCCGACAACGGGCTGCTGGTGGACTATGAGATGCTGGACACCCGGGTCGCCGTCGCGTTCGGCGTCATCGACGAGCTGGAGCTCGAACTCGAGTACGAAAACCGCTCCGCCTTCGGAGGGGTCCTGGACCGTTTCATCAACGCCTTCCACCGGACCTTCGGACTGACCGACGCGGGCCGGCACAACTTCCCGAGGAACCAGTTTCAGATCCAGATCCCCGATTCGAAGGGCACTCCCACGGTCGACTTCGACAACAGCGATCGGGGGTCGTTCTCCAACTCGCTCCTGCTCACGGTGCAGCACAACGTCAGCTGCGGGACGGAGTACCTGCCGGCCTTCGCCTACGCCCTGACCCTGCGGGCGGACCTGGACACCACGGTCGGCCTGAGCGGGGGCCTCTGGGTGGAGCCCCAGTTGTCGGTCTCCGCCTCGAAAGCGATCGGCGATTTCTACCTGTACGGATCGGTGGCGTTCGCGTGGTTCGGGACGCAGCATCAGGGCGGCATCCGGTACCGGACCACGCAGCTGTCCGGGCTGGGCGCCCTCGAGTGGCGCTTCGATTCCGCGATGTCGCTCATCCTCCAGTATCTGGTGAGCCAGGGGGCCGTGGACTCCCTCGGCCCCTTCTCGACGAACTCGCACGAGATCACGCTCGGCTGGAAATGGGAGATCGCCCCCCTGGTGGTCTTCGAGTTCGGTCTGATCGAGAACCTGATCAACTTCTCGAACAGCCCTGATTTCGGGCTGCACTTCGGCCTGAGCTATCGTTTCTAAGCGGGGCGGTCCGACGTTTTCAATGCCGTGCAGTCCGTCACTTCACCGAATTGAGGAACCTCTGCACCCACTCGTGGGTCAGGTCCTTCTGGTGAACATATAGCGCAGTTCCCTTGGGGAAGTCCCTCTTCAGCGTCTTGGTGGAGACCTAGTAGAATTCCTTTCCACCTCTTCGTGGGGGGGGTGGCCCACTCGCACCGCTGCTAGAACATTGCCCACGGCTCGCCTGAAGCTGTCCATCAAGCGAACGACCTGCGGGGCCTACGTCCTGTCGGCGGGGGGCTGGGCGGCCTGACCTTTAGGGAGTCTTCCAGGTAATTTTCCGCGCTTGGTCTCTCAGGTCAATTTGAGGTCCGGTTTTGGGCATCGAGAGTTGCACCCGAACCATGCCCGTTTCGTCTGAGAGGCCGAATCCCCACTCTGAACCCACCATCATTGATCTCGCGGTGCCTTTTTCATCGGACAGCATCAGTAAGGGACCCTCCATGACCCCTAACCTTGCCCTCTCGATCCCCTTCTTATCCCTCAACGCAAATGCTGACCCGTCCGCGTATCCACAACTAAATTGTGACGGACGCCTTTTCGCCCTTGTCAGTCAAGGATATGACAGCTCCAAGGTCGTCGGCCAAGACTGAGAAATGCTGCTTCCCATTTTTGTCTGACATTGTGAATGCAACGGAACCAGTAGCATCCCACATCTCAAGGGCAGCGCGCTCCTTCCCTTCCTTGTCGCACAGGACAAGTCGTCGCGCCTTTAACTGGGCAGGGATCTGATCTTGCGCTCCAGCCCCTGCAGGACTCGCTTTCCAGAGTACGATGCCTGAAACGACAAGGGCTGCGACGGCAACTATGAGAAGCCTGCGCCGCCTTTCACTAACAGCGAGCTTATTCTCAAGAGCTGCAATGCGGGATTCCATATTCATACCATCCTCCCTCAAATACCCAGACGAGCATCCGAACGACGTGGTACTTGGCTTTAATGCGAGGGCGGCGGGTCTTAAACGTGCCCTGCCGCTCCCGGAACGCGCTCACGGACACATAGGTCCGACACTTCTTCGAGCAGTACCTCTGCCAGTACGTGGCGGGGGTGAACGCCTTACCGCAGTGGGTACACTTCGCGCGCGTCGGCATGGCCCGATCATCGCCGGGCGGGAGGGTGCTGTCAACCGGGCGCGCCGTCACTATGGTCTACTTGGTCGCCTCGCGGATGAGGCGCTCAGCTTCCTTGGCATCCACCGGGCCAAGGTCTCCCAGTTTCTCGACCATGTGCTTGCGGGTGAGTTTCTCGACGTCCGCGAGGTATATGTACGAGCGCAGCGGCAGGTTGGTCTGCTTCCACTCGGGATCGTCCGGCCCGACCTCTAGGCAGGGCAAGACGCTGGGATGAAATACCTTCGAGATTTTCGCGACGACGAGGGTTTGGTTCTTCTCCCAGTACCATGACGGGGAGAGGATGAGCCCGTATCGAACCTCGTCCTCAAGTGTCTTGTTCTTGTAGGTCCAGTCGACTACCCAGACCTGCCACTGGCGGTATACGGGGGACGCCGTCACTAGCCGCCGCCGGGTCCGGCCTCGCGGGACCGGAGCAGCTTGCCGGGGTGTGCCTTTAGCATCGCGAAGACGTCGTCGCTGAAGTCGACTTCGGGGGCGAGCTTGAGGACCTTTGCCGCGCTTTCAGATTTCAATTCGGAAATTGTGATTCCGAAGAAGGTGGAGGACTGGACGGTAAGGACGACCTGATAACCAGCCGAGGTAACCTCAGCATTGATGTTTTCGGCAAGCAGTGCGTCATTGCTCATTTTGCCTTCACTTCCTTGGCGAGCTTCGCCTCAATCGGCCAAGTATCCATCTCGTGCTTGTCGACCGCAATCGAAAACTCGTACTTCCCTAATGAGGGGAACAAGATCGCCATTTCCATCACAATATGTACGACCCCGCCGTTGTCAGGTACGTTGAATTGGGCCGTTACGTCAGGAATGATGCTCCCGCCGTCCTGATTGATGCATCGTACCTTGACCTCGTGGACCCCCGCCTCCGCTGCACTCGCGGTGATGCGAGCGACCAGCGCGCCCTTAAACGCTGCGGGCCGGTTCTTGGGGACGTTGATCTCGGATATTCCACCCCGCAATAGGCTGAAGGTCCCATCAGGATGGGATGAGGCTGCGTCGGAGAGAATCAGGATAGCCTTCAGGGATGTCTCCTTTCCGGACGTGAGCAATGATACTATCCTTGGCTGGTTTGTGCCGCGAATTTCAAACGCGCTCTGTAGCCGTTCAATTCCGGAGGCCGACGCGAGAGTAGAGGGATTCCCAGTACTGGTTTGCCTCCGCCATCCTCCGGGCCGCCGGTCCCAACTTCCCGTTCAGCATCACAATCTCGGCCTTGGTCCGGGCGTAGTCGGCGTGCCGCCACCTTCCCCAGAGCTTGTGCGCGGGATCGCCGGGACGGATGTCCTTGTCGCATTTCGCGCACTGCATGCGGCGCTCGGCGTCCTCGGTCTCGACGGGCTTCTGGACGGCGGGCGAGGTCGTCGCGAACTGGCGGCCGACGTTGCCCTTGTTGTACACGGACTGGGTAGTTCGATGCTTCTCGGCACACGGCTCGCAGGCGGTCCGCGCCGGGATCGCGGGATTCTTGTAGCATCAGATGCAGATCCCGTTGGCCTTGTGCTTTGCGATGGCGGCGCGATTCCGCTCGGGGCACTTTGCTCGGCAAGGATCACAGGCCCAGCGGCCATGCTTCGCGTCATGGTGGTTGCAGGTCATGTGCGCTCCATCAGCGCGCCGACGATGTCCGCGAATTTCACGGTCATGTTTTTCGGCGCGTCGGGCACGATGGACCGGTGGTTCGTCCTGTCTCGGATCGAGCAGAAGGAGCTGCTCGGCTACCTCTTCGAGTTCCTGAGCATCACACCCAAGGAGTTGGTGTGGCGGTTCTGGAACAAGTCCCCCTTGCTCGACACCACCCGCGAGGGTGGGGAGCTCGGCGAGTCCAGGTTCGCGTCGTGGGCGGATTGGTGGGCCGTAAGGGACTCGAACCCCTGACCCTCTGCGTGTAAAGCAGATGCTCTACCAACTGAGCTAACGGCCCCGCTCGGGTCTGAAGCATTCTAGACGGACGCGCGCCTGCGGGGGAGGGGGATTCGACACGGGATATACTGGATCCGTGGGCGAAGGCGACGCGACCGCGGAACTGCGCTTTGAGGCCGCCAGCGGCTGCAATCGCATCTTCGAGGGAGGGCTCTGGTTCATCGTCGCGGGACTGATCTGCCTGCTCACGACCCTGCCGCTGCTGGCCGAACGCCGCGACCCTTACCCCTGGGGCGCGTGCTCCGTCGCCTGGCTCATCGCCGCCGGGTTCGCCTCGGCCGGCGCTGTCGTCGTCAATCGCCGGAAGGGCATGGTCTTCGACCGGCGGAAGGGCGTGGTCATCCTGTGGACGGCGCTGTTCGGACGCCGCCGCGAGCGGCGCTTTCCGCTGAACGCGTATACGACGTTCGTCGTGAAGACATCGACGGGGACGGGTCGCGCGGGGAACCGTTTCCGCTGGTACGCCCTGCAACTGCGCGGGCCGCGGGGCAGCCTGGCGCTGTCCGACATCGCGGCCCTCGATCAGAAGCGGGCTGCGTCCAGCCTGGCGGGATTTTTGGGCCTCCCGAGGGTGATCGAGGACCGGAATCCGGGCGAGGAGCCGCCGGTCGGTCTGTAGATTGGGATTCAGAGGTCCGTCCGTCGCGACGGTCCGGCCGCGGGGGCCGCTGTGTGGGGGAGCCGTACTTCCGGCGCGCGCCTTAGAATCTATCTCAGTAGCCGACCAAAATTGCCGATAACCCTTACAGTGGGCAAGGGAGCCCAC
>DASQOM010000163.1:0-8091 GCA_035644495.1 Planctomycetota bacterium
GGCGCCGGGAAGGTCGTCCGCCGAGGAGGTCCCCACCGCCGGGCGGACCTCCAGGGTGAGAAGACCGCCCGCGCGCAGACCCTCCACCACGGCGGCCTCGGTCGCGGCGTCCCGCGTTCCCCGCCGGGTCTGTCCCGACGAGTCCCGCGCAACATAGGCAAAGGTGGGCATGATCGTTCCTAGACCGCCACCGCGGCGAGCACGTCGTGCAGCGAGGTCGTCCCGGCGGCCAGCTTCGAGATCGCGTCGTCGACCATCGTCGGGATGTTCCGGGACCGCATCATCTCGTTCAGCCCCGGCTCGTCCACCCCACGCGCGACCGCCCGGGTCCACTCGTCGTCGTCCAGCGAGAGCAGCTCGAAGACTCCCAGACGGCCCGTATAGCCGCGGCCCGCGCAGTAGACGCAGCCGCGGGACTCGAAGACCGTCATCCCCTCGGCCTGGGGCCGGCCCAGCGCGCGGGCCTGCGCCGCGGTCAGCGCGGATTCCGCGCGGCACTTGGAGCAGAGCTTCCGGACCAGCCGCTGCGACAGAACGAGCCGCAGCGTCGCGGAGGTCAGGTAGCGGTCCACGCCTATGTCCGTCAGGCGCGTGATCGCGCTCGACGCGGAGTTCGTATGCAGCGTCGCCAGGACCAGGTGCCCCGTAAGCGCCGACTTGATCGCGATGTCCGCCGTCTCGTGATCGCGGATTTCGCCGATCATCAGGACGTCGGGGTCGTGGCGAAGGATGGACCGGAGCGCGCTGGCGAAGGTCACCTTCTGGGCCGAGTCCACTTCAACCTGGGCCGCTCCGGGAATGTCGTACTCGACCGGATCCTGCACGGTGATCGCGTTCACCGGGCGGTGCGCAATGACGCGCCGCAGGGCGGCATAGAGGGTCGTCGTCTTGCCGCAGCCCGTCGGCCCCGTCGCGAGAATCATCCCCTGCGGGCGCCGGATGGTCGCCTCGCAGATCGCGTGGTCGCGTTCGGACAGGCCGATGCGGTCCAGGACCAGCGACTCCACCTGCATGCCCAGGAGGCGCAGGGTCGCCCGCTCCCCGTGCTTCGTCGGCAGTGTGGCGACCCGGATGTCCACCGGCAGCTCGGAGCCGAACGGCTGCGTGAAGCGGCCGTCCTGCGGCGCCCGCTTCTCCGCGATGTCCATCCCGCCGAGGATCTTGATGCGGCTGATCAGCTCCGTATGGATCGACGTCGGCAGCCTCTTATAGTCCTCCAGCTGACCGTCGACGCGCAGGCGGACCCGGACGCCGTCGCGGTCGGGGTCGAGATGGATGTCCGACGCCTGACGCAGCCACGCGGCATACAGGAGCTCGTCGCAGATCGCGACCGGATCGTCGGCTTCCGCGGCCGCGGGGGCTTCGCCGAAGAGCCGCTTGAGGACGCGTCTCAGGGAGTCGGGCTCCGCCGCGAGCGGCCGCAGCGGACGGTCGATGTGCCGGGCCACGGCGCGCAGGGCGGGCTCGTCCTGCGGATCCGCGCAGGCGACGTGCACCTCCCCGTCGACCTCGCAGAGGGGCAGCACCTGGCGGCGCAGCGCGAGGCCGGCGGGGATGCGCAGGGCCCAGGCGGGATCGATCTTGACCAGCGCGAGGTCCAGGGCCTGGGGTTGGGGCTGCTCCGGCAGGGCCTGCTCGCGGTAGTCGAGCGCCATCTCCCAGCGGCCGTCGGAGCCCCGCTTCGCCCACGCGACGCGCGCCTTGTGCTTGATCAGCGCGCCGCTCGAACTGAGGTGGATCTCGATCTCCTGGCCCGGGAGCAGGGCGCAGCCGGCGTCCGCGTCGACCAGCTTCAGCCTCGTCCCGCTGCCCGAAACATCCTGCACGACGGCCGAGCGGTGCTGGCCGGCCACGTCGATGATCGTCGCGCGGAGCTGAACCGACGGCGCCGTCCTGGGCAGGCGCCGGCGCTCCTCCTCGCGGCCCTTCTCGGGCAGCGCGCCCTCGGTCCGGGGCGGAGCGGGCGGGCTCACGAACGGGCTCCCGCGCCGCGGCGCGCCATCATCGAGGCCCGGTCGCGGACGATCTGGGGGTTCCGGGACGCGGACACGGCGGTCGCTTCCGAGACATGGCCCTCGACCCAGAGGCGGGCCAGGTCCTGCTCGAGGGTGCGCATGCCCGCGCGGCCGCCGCCCTCCATCGCGGTATAGATGTGCGTCGACCGTCCGCTGGAGACCAGGTGCGCGATCGCCGGATTGGCGATCAGGAGTTCGCTGGCGACCACGCGCCCGCGCGAACCGGCCTTGAGCCCCTCTTCGGCCGCCACAGCGCCGTCGCGCGGCAGAAGATGCTGGGTCACGATCGCGCGCAGGACGAGCGAGAGCTGCTGACGGATGCCCGCCTGCTCGTCGGCCGGGAAGACGGAGACCAGGCGCTCGATGGTCCCGACGCAGTCGCCCGCGTGGACGGTCGTGAAGACCAGGTGTCCCGTCTCCGCCGCCCGGATCGCGGTACGGATCGTATTCAGGTCGCGCACTTCGCCGACCAGGATGACGTCGGGGTCTTCGCGGAGGCTGGCGACGAGGGCGTCGTTGAAGCTGGACGTGTCGGAGCCGACCTGGCGCTGGTCGACCAGGCTGAGATCCGGCACGTGGATGTACTCGATCGGGTCCTCGATGGTGACGATGTGGGTGCGGCGCGAGCGGTTGATGCGGTCGATGAGCGCGGCGAGGGTGGTGCTTTTGCCGGCGCCGGTCGGACCGGCGACGACGACGATCCCGTCGGGCAGATCGCAGAACTGGTAGATCGATTCCGGGAGGCCGAGCTCGCCGAGGGTGCGGAACTTCTCCTCGAGGCGGCGGATGGCGGCGGACATGCCGCCGAGGCGGCGGTAGACGTTGAAGCGGAAGCGCGTGGCGCCGACGGCGGTGAGGGCGCCGTCCTGGGAACCGGTCTTCTTCAGGCCCTCGTCGCCGCTCCAGCGGAGCAGTTCGCCGCAGAGGGCGTCGACCTCCTCCCGATCGAGGGGGGCATACGTCTCGTGGGGCAGCAGGTCGCCGTGGATCCGGTAGAACGGCGCCATGCCCGGCGCGAGGTGGAGGTCGGACGCGTCCAGGCGCACGCACTCCTGCAGCAGCGCCTCGAGGGCTTCGGCCGGTCCGGGACTCTTCGGCTCGTTCAGAGCCATATCACGAGGGTCCAGACGAGGGCCTTCGACCCTTCCTCGGCGCGATTCATGCTGATGCGCAGCGGCAGCGCATGGTGCTCGGGCCCGTCCAGCTCCTTGAGCGCGGAGAGGACGTCCCTATAGCGGCCCGTGAAGCGGATCGACCGCGCGCCGCCCTCGAGGCGGGCGGGGTCCGTCGCGGCCGGCGTCTTCCCGGCGGGCGGGGCCAGCCCCGGCGGCAGCGGACCGGGGGCCGATTCCGCCGTTTCCGCGATCAGATGGAGCTGGTACTTGTCGAGCGCGGCCGTGAGGCGCTTGCCGTATTCGGCGCGGTCCACCTCCACCGCGCCCTTCGCCGGATCGATCACGATCTTCCGGGAAGCCTTGAGCCGCTCGACTTCCTGTTTCGTCTGCTTCAGCTTCGAGAGGAGTTGGGCTTCGGCGAGGGGCTTCGGGGCCGCCTTCTCCGCGGCAGCGACGGCGTCCTTCAACTCCTGAATCTTCTGATTGAGCGGCCGGGCGAGGAGGTAGACATACACGATGCCGAGGGCCAGGGCCGGAAGCAGCAGCTTGAGGATGGTCTGTCGTTGATTCAGGCTCATGGCTTAGTCGCCCCTCCTGGAACGGGGCCGGGCGGCCGCCGCGCTCGAGGCCGGAGCGAAGGACGAGACGATTTCGATCTCGAACTCGTACTGTCCGGTGGCCTGGCTGTGAAGGGCCTTCAACGCCGGGGTCACGCGGCAATTGTCCTTCGCCAGATCCTGCTCGAGAGCTTCGGCGAGGCGATCGGCCGTGACGGGATCCTTGCAGAGACCCCGGATCGTCGCGCGATCCCAGCCCGCGTCGAAGTCGTCGACCACCAGCCCCTGGGGAACGCGGCTGGTAAGGACGTCCATGATGCGTGCCGGCAGGCGGCTCCACGCCGTGCCGACGGGCCCGCCGGCCGCGCGCAACTTCGTCGCTTCGGCCTCGGCGGCGTCGACCTGTTTCTTGATCTCCGCCAGTTTCTTGGCCGGCTCCTGGACCCTGGCGAGATCGGCCTCCAGCTGTGCGCGTTCGGCTCTCAACGGAAAGTAGTGAAGCACGGCCAGCGCGACGATCGCGGCAAACCCGCCGGCGGCGACCCCGATGCGGATCGACTGGCCGAGGACGCGGTCGGGCGGCCGCACGAGGGGGACGGCGGGAGTTTTCTGGGAGAGGGCATTGGCCCAGAGACCGAGCCAGGCCTGCAAGGTCGCCTCATCGTCGAGACGGACGATATCGGCGTCGATGCGCATCGGCGGCGGGCGCGTGCCGGCGATGAGGATTTCGCTGGGGGCGAGGTCGGTCGGCGTGCGGCGCGAGAGGTCGCCGCGACCGGCCCGGACGACGATCGCCCCGTCGCCGACGCCCTCGACGGTGGCGGACAGATCCTGCCAGATTTCGACGCGGCGCCAGGGGCCTTCGCGGGCGCGGAGGGGAGCGGGGACGCCCGCAGGGTGGGCGATGCCGGCGAGTTTCCCGCCGAGTTTCGCGACGGCCAAGCGCACCTGCTCCATTTCGGGGCGACCGATCTGGGTGACCCAGAACTCGGACTCGCGGCTCTCGCCGGGCAGGGCTTTCCAGGCGATGAGGGAGTGTTCGGCGGCGACGCCGGACAGGGTGGACGCTTCGAAGGCGAGGGCTTTGGCGACTTCAGCTTCGGGCAGTCCGCGGACCGCGCCCGCAGCGACGGAGATGGCCTGGGTGAAGACCTCGTCGGTGAGAACCCAGACGGGCCCGCGGAGTTTGCCGCCGAGGGCTACAGAGGCCTCAACGGCATCGACGAGCGATCCAGCCGCCCGCGCCTGGCGAAGTATGGAAACGTTGCCTTCAATTCCATCCGCCCGGGCCAAGATACTCCGCGACGCGAGGATGATGGTGCTCATACGATCAACCCTTACTTGTCATTGAGGATCAGATCCTGGGGTCTGCCGTCATGGGCGATTCGCAGAGGGCCGCTCACTGCTTCCCCTCCTGCCACGGAAATCACAGATTCCATCGTGGCCGGCACGGAGGTGGAATCAACTTGATAAGCACGAATGATCCGAGGACCCTTTGAGACCGCGGGTAAGGAGAAGAATATCGGTGATCCGGTAACCGGAATAGGAGACGACTCTTTTAGCGTCTTGAGGGAACTGTCCGCCGGATCCGGTCCGTATACCCGGACGATGATTCGATTCCCGTGCATCAAGACGGGAGTGGTTCCCGAGGTTCTGTAATACACGTAGCCGGAAAGGTCGGCCGACTGCAAAGTAGAAAGAGCCAACGGGGGAAAGTCCGCGTCGAATCCCACCCCCCCCACTGCTCCATCTGCTCCGAGATTCTTGATAACGGCAATTTCATCGGTATCCGCGACTGAGGTGACTCCGTCTGCTTTGAAAAACAGGAAGGGCCGGCCCCATCCGTCAGCCTGCTGAAACGAAGCAACTGTGATTCGAACATAGGGACCGTTCCAGCCCGTCATCATCGTGACATCGGCATCCCCTGCAGCTGTGTGGGAGGAGTACGCCGGCAAACCTGCAGGATCCCACAATTCACCGAGCTGAAGTAGCGGATCGTTCCCTTTGGCTTTTGGCAATCTTCCTACGTCTGCAAGAAATCCGCTCAGCCGGAGGCTTCCTCTCTCATCTCGAGCCGATGCATCACCCAAGACAGAAAAGTGGATCTCCTCAAGTGTCCGCTGACTCGCCTCAAACTTGGATTGATCGAAGATCCCGTTCGTGGATACGACCGCAGCAGTTGTAACTGCCGCCATGATTGTCAGAACGACAAGCAGTTCTACCAGTGTGAGTCCGGACGTGCTCTTCCAGGTGATCATGGATGCGCAGGCCGGATGTCGGCAACTTTCAAGTAGAGAACGATGTCATCGCCGCATTCCGAGACATAAGGCAGTCGGGCATGGTCGGGCGCAGTAGAAGCCGCATCCAGAGAGGGAATTTGGATAATCCCATCCGGTCCCGCGGAAACTATCCGCGCATACTTCCAGTCCAGCGGATCGGGTTCCACCGCCTTATAAAGTCCCCAGTTGGGGACCTGGAGCACCACTGGATTCCCCCAGGCGTCCAGAATCGCCGGATCGAGAGTTCCGGGGGTCGTGTCGTTACCTCCGTAAAGAGCTTTGCCGTCGGGAACTACGAACCAGATCGTATTGAATGTAGAGAATCGGCGGGTAATGCTATCAGCCAGGGTCGGATTCGGGAATCGCCCTCCGGATGAGGTCAAATAGGGACCTCGCCAATGAAGAGGTGGATTTCCTTCGCTCGTATACGAGGGACAAACAAGGAGATCGGTGATCGAGCTCGGATTGCGGCCGACATCCGAAATGAATCCAGGGACCGTCGTTGTGCCGACGATCGCTGCCCTTACGGCCTCCAAGGTGGTCTTGGTAGTAACGTCCTGTGCGGTGGAGAGCGTGTCCCCTACCACGACGACCACGATCCCCGTGATCGCGACCAGAATCCCGATGACGATCAGCATCTCCACCAGCGTGAAACCGGAGCGCAACGGGACTCGGACTGTCGGTCGATCCTGCATATTCTCCCGGGTCGCCCCCCACCGGACGGACTTGAAGCCCGTCCGGGAAGCACTTAAGACAGCAATCCGCATGCCACCCTCTCCTGGCTCTGAATCGCGCCCATGCCTCCCTTCCCTTTTGGAGGCTGAGCACTTTTGATGCAGCGCTGCGCACACAGTAGCCATGACTGGGGTCCCCCGATCCCCCCTCTCCAGGGGAAGGAGAGGAGGGAGTCGGAGGATTGGGTTGGGTCTCTTACTGCACGTCCTTGAACAAGTCCGTCGCCATGTCGTCGAGCAGGTCGCCGTCCGTGCCCACGACCGCCTTGATGACCGCACGGCCCGTCGTGCCCACTTCGAAGATCACGATGTTCCGGTTGTAGGTCAGCGTGGGATCGACGTTCGGATATGCCGGCGTCTCCACCATCGTCTTGCCGACCATCGCGTTGTGCGGACCGAAGCCGAAGGCAATCAGCCGCTTCCCCGTGGGAATCTTGCCGTCGTTGCCGGGAATGGCGTTGCCGTCCGCGTCGAGCTTCAGGTTGTCGCGATAGATGTGGTTGATGATCTTCTTGCCGTTGACCGGATCCAGCGTCGCCACGGGCGTGTCGACGGCGATCACGACCGGCGTGTTGAAGCGGTCGCCGGGACGCACCGTGCCCGGGGAGAGATCGTAGAGCGTGTAAATGCCCGCGCTGTTGAGCGCGGCGACTTCGCCCGCCGCGAGCGTCGTCTTCACCAGCTTGTGCGTCGCGCCGCTCAAGGCCGTGTGGAGGCCGGGCGTCGGAGGCGTCGTGCCCGGGTTGAAGGGCGCCCAGAGGTCGTCGGTGTCCGGATCGATGAGCGAGTCGTAGCCGTCCGGGAGCCGGTTCTTGGTCGCTTTGTAGATCTGGATGTAGCGGCCCAGGTCGTTCGCGCTGGCGGCCCCGACCGCGTGGTTCGCGTTGCTCTGCAGGCCGTCGAGCTTGGGAAGCACCATGGCGACGAAGATCGAGAGGATGCCCAGCACGACGATGAGCTCGATCAGGGTGAAGCCCGAGAGGCGGGCGCGTTTGGGGGAACGGTTCATGGCGTTTCCTTCCAGGTCTATCGGGCACGAGGTCGCCCGGCGCACGGCGCGACGGGCGGGAGGCGCGCGGCGTGGCTGGCTGGCCTGGAAGGCTGGCTCACTGCGGTGGAGACGGACGGATGCTATCGCGGCGCGGCGCCGCGTCGACCTCCTTTCGTCCGGCACATTTTGAAAACCATTTTCAAATATGCTTGTATCGAACCGGACGGCTGGAGTCAAGAGGAAAAATATATTTGAAATCGAGTTTTATTTAGAAGCGGCCGGCCCGCGCTGGAAAGTCCGGCTCGCCCGGGCTAGAATACCCGCATGGAGAGCCGGGACCCCGACCTGACGCCGGAGTACGTGGCGGCGCTGCGGCGCCTGACGGGACCTCAGAAGCTCG
>DASQOM010000164.1:0-14338 GCA_035644495.1 Planctomycetota bacterium
TCAGCGCCAGCGCGCCCAGGTGTCCGCCCAGCGTCTTGCCGGGGCTCGTGTGCGGCACGATCTTGCGATGCCCGAACGTCTTCCCCGTGCAGAACGCGAAGACGTCGTTCAGCTGCACGCCCAGGAGCAGCATCAGGACGATCGGCCGGTAGTCCTTGTCGTTGGTCATGTAGGACAGATGCGCGAGCGAGGAACCGAACAGCATGTAGGCGAGGACCCCCAGGGCGACGCGCTGGAGATAGCCCTTGGGGTTGTCCGGCAGGATCGACGCGGCCGCGATGATGATGACGGTGAGCGGGAAGAGCGCGACGAAGAACCCGTACCAGTGGTCGAAGGCCGCGAAATTGATGACGAGGATGCCGACCCCGACCACCGCACTTACCAGCTTCTCCCGGAAGAGGCCCGTCGCCCGCGCGAACTCGCTGTAGCACGCCAGGCTCAGCAGGGTGACGGCCAGGACCGTCCAGCCCGGGCCCAGGAGCACCGGAGCGATCATCAGCGGCGCCATCACCGCCCAGGCCAGGGTCCGCTTCCAGAGTTCCTTGCGGAAGGGGTTCTTCACGACGCCGGCCGCCGAAAGGATGCCGATGATGAGGAGCGCGACAACGAGGGCCGCGCCCACGCCGATCGCGATCCATTTCGCCACGGGATGATCGAAGGCGTGCGAGGCGCCCAGGAAGCGATCCCCGATCATGCGGGCCCCCGCAGCTTCACCGCGATCCTCAATAGGCGCCGCACGGTCGTGACCAAGGCGCCGATGATGATGATCGACAGGGTCGCGGAAGGGACGCCCATCCGGCAGTGATCGCAGCCGAAGCGCTGCCAGAGCACGGGCGTGAAGGCGCAGAAGAGGCAGGTCATCGTCACGAGGAACATCCTCTGCTGCTTGGCCATCGGGCCGCAGAACTCGTTCGGCGTCCCGGCGCCCTTCCCGACCGCGCGGACATACGCGGTCATCATCGCCGCGAGCGCGGCGCCGTACCCGAGGATGACGTGGCCGCCCGGCGCATAGCCCAGGCCGATCAGGATGGCGCTGTCGGAGACGCGGTCCGGCACCTCGTTGAAGAGCTCGCCGACTTTCGACGCCGTCCCGCGCGCGATGGCGACCATCCCGTCGAACAGGTTGGCGAGGAGGCGCAGCTGGACGCAGGCCGCGCCGGCAATCCACAGCCCGCGCGAGGCGAGGTCGGGCGTCCGCGCGCTGAAGAACAGCGCGACCCCGCCCAGGAGCCCGAAGACCATGCCCGCGACGGAGATCCCGTTGGCCGAGAATCCGCGGGCGGCCATCCACGCGGCCGTGGCCTGCATCACCTTGAGGTCCCGGGCGGCGATGGGCCGCCGGTCGAGGGGGGCATCCACGGGGCCCAGTCTATCCGGGAACAAAACAGACCGTCTGTATTATTCTTGCACCCATATTTGGGAGGCGACTTGACAGCGCCCGGGGGAGGGGGAATACTTCGAATGCACGTCTCCCAGGAGTCTTTGGCCTCATGTTGGACAGTGTTTCCGACGACGCCTTCGCCCGCTACGTGAAGCAGACGGGGATGGCGACCCCGGAGCAGATCGACGCCGCGCGCAAGGACAGCTCCATCCCTCTCGCCGAAGCCCTCGTCCAGCAGGGCGTCATCACCGCGCAGCAGCGCGACACCGTCGAGAAGAAGCTCGAAGCCCAGCGCGAAGGCGTGGGCGAACTGGGCGGCTGCCGCCTGCTGAAGAAGATCGGCGAGGGCGGCATGGGCGCCGTCTACCTCGCAGAAGACCCCGACCGGAAGGCCAGGGTCGCGATCAAGGTCCTGCCCAAGAAGCACGCCGCCGACCGGGAGTTCCTCAAGCGCTTCCGGCGCGAGATCGAGGCCGTCACCCAGCTCGACCACCCGAACATCGTCCGGGCCTGGCGTGCGGGCGAGGACAAGGGCCACCACTACTACATCATGGAGTACTGCGAGGGCGAGTCGTTGCGGAAGCGAATCGACCACCTCAAGGGCCTGCCCCCCGACGACGCCTGCCGCCTCGTGATCCAGGTCGCCCAGGGCCTGCAGCACGCGCACGACAGGAGCTTCATCCACCGCGACGTCAAACCCGAGAACCTGATGGTGACCCCCGCGGGCGTCGTCAAGATCCTCGACCTCGGCCTCGCGAAGAACCTCGACGACACCAACGCGACCTTCCGCACCGTCACGGGCTCCGCGATGGGCACGCCGCACTACATCTCGCCGGAGCAGGCGCGCGGCGACAAGAACGTGGACGGCCGCTCCGACATCTACTCGCTCGGTGCGACCTACTATCACCTCGTCACGGGCCAGGTCCCGTTCCAGGGCAGCTCGATCTTCGAGATCATCCAGAAGCACCTCATGGAGCAGCTGCCCGATCCGCGCGACGTGAAAGCGGACATCCCCGAGAGCGTCGTGCTGGTGCTCCGGAAGATGCTCGCGAAAAACGTCGAGGACCGCTACCGGAACTGCGGCGACCTGCTGAAGGACCTCGACCAGCTGCTCGCGAAGCAGAAGCCGCTCAGCGCGCCTCTGGATCCGTCGCTCTCCTCGCTCGCCCTGCCGAAGAGGTCCGCGGCGCCGCCCTCGAAGCAGCCGAAGCCCGTCGTGTGGGCCCTCGCCGCCGCGGCCGCCGTCCTCGTCGGAATCATCGGCTACTTGGCCTGGCCGTCGACGCCGCCCCCTGCCTCACCGAAGAAGAATGACGGGGTCGTCGTCGCGAAGAAGGACCCCGCCAAGGTCGCGCCGAAAGTCGAGGCTCCGCGGGAGGACCCGAGACCGGAGCCGCCGAAGGAGGAGCCGAAACCCGAGCGCGCGAAGCCGGAGCCGCCCAAGCCGGCGTCCGTCGAACCCGAGCCCGCCAAGGTCGAACCCCGACCGGAGCCGAAGCCGGAGCTTCCCCCGCCGGCGCCCGAGCCGGTCAAGCCGTCGAAGGCGGCCGTCCCCGCCGCGCCGAAGCTGCGCGAGGCCGAGTCGGCGCTCAAAGAGCGCTATAAGGACGACTACGCGAATAAGGCCGCGTCCGACAACATCGCAACGGCAAAGAAACTGCTCGCGCTCGACGCGCCCGAGGACGCCGCCGCGAACTACCAGCGTCTCCTGGCCGCGCGCGACTTCGCCGCGCAGGGCGGCGACGCCGCGACCGCCCTCGCCTCCGTCGACCGCATCGCCGACACTTTCGCCGTCGACCCCCTCCCGCTCAAGACCGACGGCATCGTCGCGTGCGTGACGCGGACCGCCGACGGCGGCGCGGCCATCGTCGCCGCTGCGCTGGCGCTGATCGACGACGCGGTCCAGGTCGACCGGTACGATCTCGCCGTGAAGCTGGCGGCGAAGGCCAAGTCGGTCGCCGAGCCGCTGAAGAACGACGAGCTCCGGGCGACGGCGGCGGCGCGTGAAAAATCTGTCGCCCTGCTGCAGAAGGAGTTCACGTCGGTCGCGGTCTATGCGAAGACGCTGGCGGAGAAGCCCGAGGACCCGGCCGCGAACGCCCAGATCGGCCGCTTTTATTGCCTCGTGAAGGACGACTGGGACCGGGGGCTCGCGATGCTGGCGAAAGGCTCGGACGCGACCCTCCGGGGGCTTGCGGGGAAGGAGCTGTCCCGGTCCGGGGACTCCGCGGTGCAGAAGGACCTCTGCGAGGGCTGGCTGGCGCTGGCCGAGAAGGAGCCCAAGGGGCCGCGTCGCGACAACCTGACCGAGCGGGCGCGGCTCTGGTTCATCGCGGTGGACGAGAAGCTGCTGCCGGCAGACCGCGCCCGGATCTCGAAGCGGCTCGAGACGCTCGAGAAATCCATGACGGCCAGGGCGCCGGCGGTGAAGAAGACGCCGAAGCCGGGCACGATCCCGCCCGGCGCGGACCTGCTGGCGCGCGTCAACCAGGCCGTCTTCGAGCACGCGCGGGGCAACTGGCGCCTGAGCGACGGCGCGCTGGTCTCGCCGCCCGACGGCGTCAATATGACGCCGACGCTGATCCACCTGCCCTGCCAGCTGCAGGAGGAGTACGACCTCTATGTCGAGGCGCAGCGGACGGGCGGGAACGAAGACCTCGTCTTCGCGCTTTCGAGCGGACGCAACGAGTTCGGGATGGGCATCGACGGCTGGGCCGGGGAGTCGGCGGGCCTGAACGGCCCCGGCGGCCAGTTCACCTGGCACCGCAGCGGGCCGGGTCGCGTCTTCGCGGACGGCAAAGTCCACCTGCTCCGCTTCGAGGTGCGGCGAGCGGGCGCGACGCTCCGGGTGGACGATTCGGCCACCCCGCTCCTCGAGATCCGGGACTACAGTCAGAACTCGATCCCCGCGACGATGGCGCCTCCGGGACGGGCCGGGGGTTGCCTGTCGATCGCGACGGTGCGGAGCACCTACCGCATCACGAAGGTCGTCCTGGTGCCGCGCCGCTGATCAGCTGCGGAAGAGCGGGCCCAGTTCGTCGAGGAAGGCGACGCCGTCGCCGGTCGCGCTGACCTCCACCTTCATCTCCGAGCGGATCGCCTCGCGTACTTCGTGCAGGTAGTTCCGCACGTCGCTTTCTTTGATGCCGCAGCGTCCCGCCAGCATCGCGTAGGTCGGCGTCTCGCCTTCCGGCGCGAGGTCGTACTGCTGGAAGACGAGGAACGGCACGGCGCGGCGGTTGGCCTGGTAGCGGGCGCGGACGCGGTCGATGGCCCGGTCGAGCAATTCCTTCAGCCAGCTTCGGTCGAAGGCCTGGTCGGGATCGACGGCCGGGGCGGCGAGGCCGACTTGGGCGAGGTCGACCGGGACTGCTTTCGGCCCGCCGCCTCGCTTGAGCCGCTGGAGGGCCTGGTGCTCGTTTCCGGCGAAGTTGCGAAGGATGCCCTTGAGGAAGGTGCGGAAGCTGGATCGCTCGGAGTCGTAGCGCAGAAGCAGGTCGCGCTCCATCAGCCAGGCGAAGAAGGCCTGGGTGAGGTCCTTCGCGTCCTCGTTGGACTTCGAATAGCTCATGCGAAGGAAGTGGTAGACCGGCTTCCAGTAGCGCGTGGCGAGCGTCTCCATCACCTCCATGCGTGCGACGCTGTCGGGGTCGCGGAGGCGGGCCTGGAAGTTGGCCGTGGTGAGGGGAAAGTCCTTGCGGACGCCGCCGAGGTCGGTCTGCACGTCGCTCATGGCGCCCCTATTCTACCCCGCGGAGGGAAAAGCGCCGGCGGGCAGGGACCCGACCACGGGCCGGGACCCCGCCCGTGCACGCGATCACGTCTCCCGTCGCGTGCGTCGCCCGCCGGCGAAATCTTTCTCCCGCTCCAGGATCCTGATTTGCGGCCGGACCCGAGGCGTTTGGAGAAAAGGCGCGGGAGCGGTTTTTTGCCAAACGGGCGGAAGGCGCCGAAAATCAGGGGGTATGAGAAACGACTCGACCCTCCTGAGACGGCCGAAGGCCTGGGTGACCCTCGTCCTGGCCCTGGGTCATCTGGCCATCATCGTCGGCCTGCTCGCGTCCTCGGCCCTGACGCCGAGGCACGACCGGGTGGAACAGGTAAGACCGTCCATTCTGTTGCCGGAACCGGAGTGACCCTTACTTCCCTTCTTTCCACTTCAGGGCGCGGATCTCGTAGTTGGCGAACTCGGCCTGGATCCCCAAATGACCCCGCGCGATCGGAAAATCCTCCCACACCAGGGTCTCGCCCCCGTTGACCGAGAGCGAAATCCGGCTCCCCTTGCAGGTGATCTCGGTGGTGTTCCAGTCCCCCACCGGCGCCTCCCGGCTCGGACCCGTCTGCAGCTTGTCGATCCGCGTCGGCTTGCCGTCGACCATCAGCATCCCGATGAAGTCGCCCACGACCGGCGGCTTCGGCTGAGCCCGGGCCACCTGAGCCTGTATCCAGGTCTTCCCGTCCACCGCGCTGCGCAGGTAGATGCCCCCGTTGTAGTTCGGCTTCTCCCCCTGGTTCCTGCCCCAGCGCCACTCGACGTGGAAGACCCCGTCGCCGCGCTCTTCGTCGTTGATCAGGACCTCTTTGATGCCGCCGACCGCGTCGACGACGAGCAGCCCGTCGACGACCTTATAGACCTCCTTCGAGGCGAGGGGCAGCGCGGGATCCAGCGGAAGCCGCTTCCACCCTTTCAGGTCCTTCGACGGCATCAGATCGACCCAGCCGTCCCCCTTCGGCGCCGTTCCAGCGCAGCCCGCGACGAGGAGCAGCGACACCAGCATGGCAGCGTTTTTCATGAATACCCTACGCCTGGCGGAGCCATTTGAGGACGACCTCGGCATTCCGGTCCGGCGGGAAGACGGGGTAGAAGACTTTGACGATCTTCCCCTGACGGGCGACAAAGGCGAGCCTCGTGATGAGCCGCACGCCCTCGAAGACGAACGTCGGCAGGCGCAGCGCGTCCGTCAGTCGGAACTGCGCGTCGCTCAGGATCTCATACGGCAGCGTCGTCCGCTGCACGAGTTCGCGCTGGTACTCCGGTTCCTGGCTGCTCACGCCATAGACCGCGATCCTGCGCTGCCGGAAATCGTCGAAGCGATCGCGGTAGCCGCAGGAGTGCGGCGTGCAGCCGCGTGCGCCCGGGATCGCATTCCAGCTCTCGGGAATCTCGACCCCCGGCCGCCCGGTGCGCGGATAGAAAAAGAAGACGGTCGTGCCCTGCGACGCCTCGACCAGACCGACCTCGCGGCCGGCGGTCGACGGCAACGCGAGCGCCGGCAGCGTCATCCCCATCAGGTGATCGCAGGCGCCGTCGTCCTGCGGCACGGGCAGATTGTCCGGCAGTTCCTTCAGGGGGTCATTCATGGAGCGACACCAGAATTTCGCGGGGCGTCGGACGGTCGCGGTGCTCCCAGAGATAGATGCCCTGCCACGTGCCCAGGGCGAGTTTCCCGTCGAGGATCGGAACCGACAGGCTGACCTGCGTCAGCACGGACTTGATGTGCGACGGCATGTCGTCGTCGCCCTCGAGCGTGTGGGTGATCCACGGCGCGTTTTCCGGCACGAGCCGCTCCATGAACGTCTCGAGGTCGTGCCGCGCGCTCGGATCATAATTCTCCTGGATGATCAGGCTGGCGGACGTGTGGCGGATGAACAGCGTGCACATTCCGGTCGACAGTCCGGCCTTCGCGACGAGTCGCGCGACCTGATCGGTGATGTCCAGGAGCCCCTTCCGGGGCGCGCAAACGCTCAGCGACTGGGTGGAGACGGGCATGGCCTAGGTTACCGGAATCGACGGCAAGTCGAAATCTCTTTGGACGGCACGGTGCGACAGGAGTCCCATCAGCGTCCAGGTTCCGATCACCACCGGGAGAGGGACCCGGGACAACAGGAAAGCGCGCAGCGGAGTCGACGACTCCTTCCCCTCAGGTCGACCCGTCGGCAGACTGCCGTATCCCTGGCCGTCGGCATTCCCTCCCTCCGGACCCCCTCCCTGGGGAGGCGTCTTGCGAGGGACCCCCTCGCATCGATCGCCGATCTTGTACTCAGACGTCGACGACCATCTCCGCCGCCGCCCGGCATCGAGGTCATGGAAGCCTGGCTCGGAGATGGCTGAACATGCCCATCCGTCCACCGCCCTTACCCTTCCGCGAAGAAGTGCTTCAGCTGGATCTCCGCATCCTGGACGGCGACGTGCGGCAGATCGACCTTGAAGATCTTCCCCTTCGCCTGGAACCAGGAGGACGCGCAAACCGACTTGAAGCCGAAGGGATTCTCGCCGAGATGGGTCCAGGAGTACCAGACGATCCAGGGCCAGTCGAACGCGGCCGGCCGCGCGATGAAGAGCGCCTTCTTCTCCAGCAGAGGCGCGCTCCAGGCCGCGAAGCGCTTCATCGCCTCGGCGGGCGCCTCGCCCGACTTCTTCGCCTTCTCGAAGGAATCGCGGCTCGCGACGACGGCGGTTCCGATCGGCCGGATCAGCGCCTCGAAGCGGTCGACCATGCCGTCCTGGATCGACCCGGCCACGGCGCCCAGCTCCGTCATCGAATGGGTGCCGATGATCGGACCGCTGGTTTCGATATCGACCATGATCCAGAGCTGCGGGTCGCGGGCCATGCCCCCGATCTTACTCGGGAGCATGGCCGCGTCGAGGGTCTTTCTACTTCGATTCCGGGAGGCAGAGGCAGGACGACGTGATCGGGAGGTCGGCGTTCTTCCAGACCTCCTTGAACTGCGCCTCGACCTCGGCGGCCTCGGGCTTCCTGCCCTGGGCGCCGAGGCTGCGGGACAGGCCGAACAGCGACCAGCCGTTGTTCGGCCAGTGCTTCAGGTCCTCCTTATAGACTTCCTCCGCCTCCGCGGGCTTGCCGGAGCGCAGAAGCGCCGCGCCCAGCGTGTGCCGCACGGGCTGAATCCAGTCGGGCGGCTCGTCGTAGCGCAGCGCGTCCTCACGCACGACGGCGTCGCGCAGCATCGCGAATGCCTCCGTCTCCTTCCCTTCGCGGTACAGGATTTCCCCGTCCATCATCTTCTCCGCGACGGCCATCAGATCCGCGGCGGCGTTGTTGCCGAACGTCGCCTCCTTCGCGACCTTCCCCCTCGCCTCCCCGAATTTCTTCTGCTCGTCCCGAGCCTCCGCGGTCTTTCCGAGGGCGGCATAGGACACGGCCCGGGCGAAGCGCCACAGCGCGCGCGACAGCGGGAAGAGCTCCTTCGGTTCCGGCTCCTTCAGCATCTCCTCCCATCGTCCGAAACGCAGATGGACTTCGAACGGCGACGCCAGGAATCCGTCGACCAGGGGCGCGAACGCGGCCAGGAACTCCTCCGGCATCCCGGCGATCATCGACTTCAGCGACTCCGTGGCCTGCCGGCTCTCGCCGCGCATCATCGACGCGAACGCGAGCATGTGATGGTTGTGCGCCATATAGAGGCGGTAGAAGCCCGGCGGCTTTGCCCGATTGATGTAGGCCGCGTCGCTCGCCATCGCGATCTTGTTGGCTGTCACCGCTGCTTCCCAGCGGCCGCGGCGCACGTCGATGTGCGACGGCATGTGGACCAGGTGGCCCAGGCCCGGCGTCAGCGTGCGGAGCGTGTCGGCCGCGGCGTCCGCCCGGCCCGGGTCGGGCGACGCCTCCACGGCGTGGATATACAGGTGCAGCGCGAGAGGATGCTTGGGATCCAGCCGGATCGTCTCCTCGAGGACCGCGACGATTTCCGGCGTCTCCGGCTGCGGCTTCCCATCGACGGTCCACAAGTCCCAGGGCCGGGTGTCCATGAGCGCCTCCGCGAAGAGCGCGCCGCCGTCGGCGTCCTTCGGATGCGACTTCCGGACCTCGCGCATCGCGGCGGCGTAGGCTTTGTCGAGGCCGCTGCGGTCCTCGGGCTGCGGATCCGCGTAGCGTTTCCCGAGCGCGTCGATCAGGGCCTTCTCGACCGCCGACGCCCCGCCGGACAGCTCGCGCGCCCTGGCAAGCCATTTCCACGCCGCCTTCGCATGCGCCTCGTCGACCATCGGATTATTGATGTGCGGCCCGTTCGCGAGCGAGACGCCCCAGGCCGCCATCGCGCACGTCGGATCGATGTCGGCCGCCTTCTCGAACGAGCGGATGGCCTCGTCGTGATTGAACGCGTAGAGGAAGTTCAATCCCTGGTCGAACCAGGCCTGGGCTTCCGTCGACTTCGTCCCGATCGCTCGATGATGCGCGCCCATGCCGGGGAAGCGCCCTTCCGGCAACGCCCCCGTCGATTCCTGACCGGCGCACCCCGCCTCGACGAGGCCGACCATCAATGCCGCAATCGCAAATCGTTTCATGGTTGCCGTCCCTCCCGAACAGTTCATACGGACCTGAGGCCGGATGCGCAAGGCGCCGGGCCGGATCAGAACTGCGCGTCGATGGCGACCGCTCCCTTGACGAACGTCTTGATGGCCGCGGCAGGGATGTCCTTCGCGGACGTCAATTTCAAACTGCGCACCGTCTTGCCGGTGCCGGCGAGCAGCCGCTTCGGATCCTTCAGCAGCCTGCCGTGGTGAAAGAAGATGCTGACGTGGCCCTTCGCGCCCATGAGGGCGCAAAGCATCTTGTTCTTCGAATAGCAGGGCATGCCCCACTTGAGCTCGGCGCGGAGCGCCGGGTCGGCCGACATCACGAGCTTATGGAGCTTCTCCGCGATCGCGCGCGGCTCCGGGTTGAGCTTCTTGAACCAGGGGGCTACCGGTTTCCCCAGGTCGGCACGGACTTTCTGAACCATGGGCGCCTCCCGGGCTGATGATGCCACGGGACGAATCGCGGGCCAAGAAAAAACCCCGCGCGGATCGGTCGATCCGCGCGGGGCTTCCGGAATTCCTGCCTACTGCTTCAAGGCCGCTTCGATGTCGCCGCGCAGGCCGGCGTCGTCGGGGGCCACGGCGCTCTTGTAGAACTTCACGACCTTGCCGTTCTTCGCGACGAGGTACTTGGAGAAGTTCCAGGCCGGAAGCTCCTTCGCCTGGGCCTGGAGGTTGGCATAGATCGGCGACTGCTCCTTGCCGGCCTTCGTCACGACCTTCTCGAAGAGCGGGAAGGTCACGCTGTACTTGCTGGAGCAGAATTTCTGGATCTCCTCGGGGGAGCCGGGCTCCTGGCCGCCGAAGTCGTTGCTCGGGAAGGCGAGGATCACGAAGTTCCTGTCCTTCAGCTCCTCATAGAGCTTCTCCAGCCCGGTGTACTGCTTCGTGAAGCCGCACTGGCTCGCGACGTTCACCACCAGCGTCACTTTGCCGGAGTACTCCTTGAGGTCCGCCGGCTTGCCGTCCAGCGACTTGGTCTGCAGCTTGTAGAGCGAATCCGCAGGCAAGGGCAGCTCCTTTTTCTTCTTCTCCTGAGCGAACGCCGGCGCCACCAGGGCGACCGACACCGCCAGAGCAATATACGCGATAGACCGCATGATTCTTCTCCTCAATGCATATACCCTTACACGCGGAACCCGCCGGACGGGGCGCGGAAAAGTGCAACGCCACCGACCCCCGCCGACATAGTAAGATCAACGATGCGCCGCTGGACTATATTCCCCCTGCTGCTCGCCCTTCCGGGCGCGCAGGACGTCCCCAACTTCGACGCGGGCCTCCACGAGCTGACGGATGTCAGCGTGGCGGGCTGGAATCATCGCCTGGGTCCCGACTACTCCTCGTCGATCCCTTCCGGCGAGCGGAAGAAGATCCCGAAGCTCTACCAGCCCCCCTCGCAGTTCTGCCCTCCCGCGCGGAACGCCAAGGGCATGACGTACGAAGTGGGCGGGCCCCCCGCCAAGGAGGCCGGCGACTTCAGCAGCACGCAGGCCCAGGTGCTCTATGCCACCGAGTCCGGCGGCTCGGGGCTCGACCGCGTCCTCATCCTCGACATGGGGAACAAGTGCTTCAGCGAGAAGCCCGAGCCTCCGTGGTGGGGAGGCTTCCGGCCCGAGCCCGCGGTGCAGGAATGGCGCGAGAAGCGGGGGGCGACCCCCGGCGGCCCCGTCGGCATCTCCCGCGGAACCGGGACGTGGTCCAACCACGCCGTCATCGTCTTCCGGAACGGCCTGGTGGGGACGGCCGGCACCGCCACCTCCCAGAGCACCCATCCCACCTTCCAGTTCCCCGCCGACAAGGTCCCGACCGCCGTTGCCGTCACCCCGCGCAACGAGATGGCGCTCATCACGGTCTTCGATACGAGGCAGCGCAAAGGCCAGCTGGCGGTGATCGCGCTGGAAAGTTTCGCGCCGAACTTCGCCCATGACTGGCACGAGCGCGTGCCGCTGCTTCCCAGCGTCGCGAGCTACTCGGACATGAAGCTGCTGGGCTACGTCGATCTTCCGATCAAGCTCCCCTCCGCCGTCAGCGGCGGCGGCAATGCGGGAGGCGGCTGGCTGCATTCCAGCAACGGCCAGAACGCCCTCCCGAAGGACCTCAACCTCGGCGATGCCGGCACCCGGGCCTCGTTCCTCAAGGGCAGCAACGACAGTTGGGTGAGCTCGAGCGGCTTCGCCGTCGTGCTCTCGAAAACCGAGCAGAAGGCGGTGCTCGTCGATCTGCGCCCCCTCTTTGCCGGCGTCCGCCAGGCCTACTTCGGCGGCGATCAGAGCTGGGCGAAGACGCGCGAGCTCGGGCCGAAGCCCGCGCAGTGGCCCTGGACCTTCGATTCGGAGTCGTCGCTCCGGCCCGTCGTGGTCGGCGACATCGACGTCCCGAAACCCGTCAGCGTTTTCGCCCGGACGACGGGAGGAGAGCACGCCCGGGCGTTCATTGGCTGCCAGGACGGCACGCTGATCAGCTATAAGGTCGGCGCGGACGGGCTCCAGGAGGCGGGCCGGATGACGGTCGGCCGAAACCCCGTCTGGATCGCCGGCAAGGGCAGCCACGGCGGACCCGACACGGGATTCATCGTCGTCAGCCGCGCCGAGCGCTCGCTCCAGTGGGTCCGGTTCGCAAAGGACCAGGGCAGCATCGTCCGAGAGCTCCGCGACGAGCGGATGATCGATCCCGTCTACGCCGAGGTCGCCGATACGCACGGCATCGAGACGCAGATCGTCACAGTGGCCGACTTCAAGGGCCGGCGGATCATCAATTATCGCTGCAGCCCGGTGATCTTCGCGACCAACGGCGGCGCAAAATTCGGCTGCGGACCGAAAGGCGACGAGGAATTCGAGTGCGGCGGGGTCCTGAGTTTCCCCGGCAATCCCATCGCCGTCAGTGGCACCAATGTGAACTGAGCCCTTCGCAAGGGCTTATCCTCCGGTCGCTTGACGCTGCCCCGTGTCCGCTGTTAGGGTGGCCCGCGATGGACACCGCCCTGAGCGCCCATCGCTTCCACTTCGCGTTCACGATCGTCTATCACTATCTCTTCCCGCAGCTCACGATGGGGCTGGCGTTCCTCATCGCCCTCTTCAAGATCCAGGGGCTGCGGACGAAGGATCCGCGCTTCGACGTGGCCGCCCGCTTCTGGACCCGCATCTTCGCGATCAACTTCGCGATGGGCGTCGTCACCGGCATCCCGATGGAGTTCCAGTTCGGTACGAACTGGTCGGAGTTCTCGCGGAGGGCGGGCGGCGTCGTCGGCCAGACGCTGGCGATGGAGGGCGTCTTCGCGTTTTTCCTCGAATCCTCGTTCCTCGGCCTGGTCCTCTTCGGAGAAAAGAAGCTGGGCCCGCGCGGGCACGCCGTCGCCACGGTCATGCTGGCGGCCGGCACCTGGCTGTCGGGCTACTTCATCACCGCGACGAACGCGTGGATGCAGCATCCCGTCGGCCACAAGGTCCTCCCCGACGGCCGGATCCAGCTCGAGAGCCTCGGGGCCGTGCTCACGAACCCCTGGCTGGTCTGGCAGTATCCCCATACGATCCTGGGCTCGCTCGTCACCGCGTCGATCGTGATGTCGTCGATCGGCGCCCTTTATCTCGTGCTCAAGGTTCACGAGGACCACGGGCGGATGTTTGTCACGCTCGGCGTCTGCGTCGGGCTGCCGTCGGTGCTCGCCGTCGGATTCCCGACCGGCGACCAGCAGGCCCGCAACGTCGCCATCCACCAGCCCGCGGGCTTCGCCGCAATGGAGGGGCTGTTCAGGACCGAGCAGGGAGCCGACCTAGTCCTGATCGGGCAGCCGGACGTCGAGCGCATGCGGCTGGACAACCCGGTTCAGGTCCCCAACATCCTGAGCTTCCTCACGCATCGGCGCTGGCAGGCCGAGATCAAGGGCCTCGAGGCCTTCCCCCGGGAGGAGTGGCCGCAGAACATCCCGATCCTCTACTTCGCGTACCACATCATGGTCGGGCTCGGGACGATCTTCATCGCGGTCCTCGGCCTAGCCGCGCTGCTGCTCCGGCGCCGCAAGCTGTTCGCGCAGACCTGGATGCTGTGGATCCTGATGCTGCTGCTGCCCTTCCCCTATATTGCGAATACCGCGGGCTGGGTGACCGCCGAACTGGGCCGCCAGCCCTGGCTGATCCACGGGATCCTCCGCACGCGGGACGGCGCCTCGGCTCACGTCTCCTCGGGCAACGCCCTCTTCACGCTGCTCGGATTCATGGGCCTCTACGCCGCGCTGAGCGCCCTCTTCCTGATCCTCGTCCTCCGCAAGATCGTGAAAGGACCGGTTCCGGATCCGGAACCGCATCCGGCCTGACATGGAAACGCTCTGGTTCTGCCTCCTCGCCGCGATGCTGACGACCTACGTCGTCCTCGACGGCTTCGATCTCGGCGCCGGGATCCTCCACCTGTGGATCGCGCGCACGCCCAAGGAACGGGCGACGGTCATCCGCGCGGTCGGCCAGGTCTGGGACGGCAACGAAGTCTGGCTGCTGGCAAGCGGAGGCGCGATCTTCGCCGGCTTCCCGACGCTCTTCGCAACCTCGTTCAGCGGCTTCTACCTGCCGCTGATGATGCTGCTGTGGCTGATCACCGGCCGCGCCCTGGGGATCGAGTTCCGGCATCAGCTCGAGGAGCGCGCTTGG
>DASQOM010000165.1:0-20362 GCA_035644495.1 Planctomycetota bacterium
GCCGGGAGCGACTTCCCTTCGTCGACGACGGCGATGTCCTCGACTTTTCGGACCATGTCGCGCGAGAGATCCTGGGGGATGAAGAGCGTGCCCTGATCGTCGATCACCACTCCGAACACCGCGGCCTTGCCCTGCTGGGCCTCGTCCGGCGGCGCGTAGCGATCCTGGGTCTTCTCGGCGCGGAACGTGAGCTCGACGCGCTTGACGCCCGACGGCAACGACTTGCGCAGGGCCTCGGTGCGCTTGTCCAGGTCCGTGATCCGGTCGTCCGCGAGGATGGATTTCCCGAGGAAGGAGCTGCGCCCGTCCGGCTGCACCCAGAGGTAGGCGTCGAGGGCCACGCCGACGGTGGCGCCGTTCTTGTCGGACACGACCGAGCCGGGGCGCATCAGGTCGATGCAGAACCAGGTCTTCGCGGCGGCCAGCGGTGCGTTCGTCATGATGTAGGGGCTGACGTTGAGGTGCCACGCGTTGTCGACGAGATCCGCGTGGGTGACGTGGAACGATTCCCCCAGCCCCGGGTTGGCCCAGTCGGAGAACTCGAGGGGCGTCAGCTCGCGAGGCGAGGCGGGCTGGAGCAGGACGAAGTCGTGGTTGCGCCCGACGGCCTGGAGCTTCAGCAGGAACTTCGTCCCGGTCGAGTCGGTCGCCTCGATCTTCTCGATGTCCGCGTCCTTCAGGGTCTTGTCCGCCATCAGGATGAGGTTCTTGTCGACCGCGACGCCCCAGGCCTCGAGGAACTGCTCGTTTTCCGAGAGCTGGACGAGACGCTGCGCCTCCGCGTCGAGCGACTCCTCTTCGAGCTCGGCCCTTTCCAGGCGCGTCTTTCTCTTGAGGGTGACCTCGATGCCGACGAAGGACTTGTGAACGGTGTCGTCGACCTTGCGGATCGCCTCGCGGTTCTCCTGGGCTCCGAGCGGGGAGGCCGCCGCCAGGAGGGCGGCGCAGACGAGGGCGGCGGCGGACCTAGTCATCTTCGATCTTCTCCATATCCTTCTCGAAGTCGAGCACGATCAGCCGGCGGTATCCGGTGCGGATGACGCCGAAGAGGAGCTTGCGCTTGCTGCGGGGGAGCTTGAGGGAGGCCTCGTAGGACTCGCGGACGTCCTTCAGCGTGCCGACGGGTCGGTCGCCGATCTGGGTGATGATGTCGAAATTGGCCATACCGCTGGCGCGGGCGTTGCCGGAGAACTTGACGCCCTGGACGTAGATGCCGTGCGGCCGCTGGAAGAAGAGGAACGGGTCGGAGAACTTCGTGATCTCCTTGACCGTCATGTCCCACTTCTTGCACTCGAAGTCCTCGCCCTCCTGCTTCCCCTTCGTCGTGGGCGCCAGGGTGATCGGGAGGGTCTCGACCCCGCGCTGCACCTCGAGGGCCGCGGGGGCGTCGACCGGCAGCGCGGCGAAGCGGCGCTCGACGGCCGGCAGATCGGTCTCGTACATGCCGCGGATGGGGTCGCCGTTCACCGACACCGCGATGTCGCCCGCGCGGAGCTTCGCCTTCTCCGCGGGGGAACCCTCGTCGACGCTGGCGATCAGGACGCCCTGCTTGGAGTCGATATAGGAGCTCTTCCGGAAATCCTTGAGCGCCTGGAAGCGCAGCCCCGTCCAGGCCCGCTGGACCTTCCCGTCCTTGAGGATGCGCGCGACCACGTCCTTCACCACGGCCGAGGGGATGGCGAACCCGAGGTTGTCCGCGCCGCGCATGCCGCGGGCATTGATCCCGATGATGCGGCCATGAATGTCCACGAGCGGGCCGCCGGAGTTGCCCGGGTTGATGGCCGCGTCGGTCTGGATCCAGAGGTTATAGGGGGCGAAGTCGAGGTAGCGCTCGACGGAGGAGACGATGCCGCGGGACACCGACCGCTCGAAGCCATGGGGCGCGCCCATGGCCATGACGAGTTCCCCGACCTTGAGCTGGTTCGAGTCGCCGAACTCGGCCACCGGCAGGGGCTCCTTCGACTTGCGCTCGCCGAGGTTGAGCTTGATGACCGCCAGGTCCGTCTCGGGGTCCAGTCCGACGATCTTCGCCGTCACCTCCTCCCGGTCGGAGAGGACGCAGCGGATCTCGGTGGCCTTGTCGGCGACGTGGTTGTTGGTCACGACATAGCCGTCGTCGGAGATGATGGCCCCGGAGCCGAAGACCTGGACCTTCTCCATCTTGCCGCCGCGGAATTCCATGGAGATCGGCTTGATGAAGACGACGGCGGGGAAGACCTTGTCCTTGGCCTCCTGGATGACCTCCTCCTCGGGGCGGACGGAGGCGCAGCCCAGGATCGACACGGCCAGAAGCGATGCGGCGAGGATTCTCATGGGGCAATTGTCGCCCGCGATTCCGCCGCTGTCAACGTGCGGCACGGGTCCAAGGAGCGTCAAACCGGCGTAAACGGTCTTTACACTTCGTTGACACTCCTCCGGGCTCCTGTTTTAATACGCCCTCATGTTCAGCCTTGTCCCCAAAGAGATGGTCTTCTTCGATCTGTTCGAGGAGGCCGGGCGGAACGCGCACCAGGGCGCCCTGGCGCTGGCGGATCTGTTCGACCGCTTCGAGAACGTCGCCGAGAAGGTGAAGAAGATCAAGGACATCGAGCATGCGGGCGACAAGATCACGCACGCCACGATTGAGAAGCTCAACCAGACGTTCATCACCCCGATCGACCGGGAGGACATCCACGAGCTCATCTCGCGGATCGACGACGTCATCGACCTGATCGACACGGCCGCCGCCCGGGTGTACCTCTACAAGATCGACAAGCCCACCGAGGACGCGAAGGCGCTGGCCCAGGTCCTGGTGAACGCGACGAAGATCATCACCGAGCTGCTCCCCAAGATGCGGAACCTCAAGCTGACCAGCTCCCTGCTTCAGCAGTGCATCGAGATCCATACGCAGGAGAATGAGGGCGACCGGATCGAGCAGCACGCGCTGGCGTCGCTCTTCGAGAACGGCCAGGACCCGATCTACATCATCAAGTGGAAGGACATTTACCAGGATCTCGAGTCGTCGACCGATCGCTGCGAGGACGTGGCCAACGTCGTCGAAAGCATCGTGCTGAAGAATGCTTGATCCCCAGCACCTGACGGTCTACGGCATCATCGCGCTCGCCCTCGGGTTCGACTACATCAACGGCTTCCACGACGCAGCGAACTCCATTGCGACGGTCGTCTCGACTCGGGTGCTGTCGCCGAAGGCGGCGGTGGTCTGGGCCGCATTCTTCAACTTCGTGGCCTTCATGGTGTTCAAGCTGGGGGTGGCGACGACGATCGGCAAGGGAACCGTCGACCATACCCAAGTGAACGTGGCGGTCGTGACCGCGGGCCTCGTGGGCGCCATCACCTGGAATCTCATTACCTGGTTCTACGGCATCCCGTCGAGCTCCTCCCATGCCCTCGTCGGCGGCTTCGCCGGAGCGGCCGTCGCCAAAGTGGGTTCCCTCAAGGTGCTGCTCCCGGCGGGCCTGATCAAGATCGGGGTTTTCATCATCGTCGCGCCCTTCGTGGGGCTGACGCTGGGCTTCATCCTCATGATCATCACCTACTGGGTCTGCCGGCGGTTTCCCCCTGCGAAGGTCAGCAGCATCTTCCGGAAGCTCCAGCTCGTCTCCGCGGCGGCTTACAGCCTGGGCCACGGCGGCAACGATGCGCAGAAGACGATGGGCATCATCTTCGTCATCCTGCTGACGGCCGGTTTCCTGCCCAGGGAGACGCAGGATCCCCCTTTCTGGGTGGTGCTCGCCTGCCATGCCGCCATGGGCCTCGGCACGCTCGCGGGCGGGTGGCGCATCGTGAAAACCATGGGCCAGAAGATCTGCAAGCTCCAGCCCGTGCACGGGTTCTGCGCCGAAACGGCCGGGGCCATCGCGCTCTTCGGGGCGACCGAGTTCAAGATTCCCGTCAGCACGACCCATACGATCACGGGGGCGATCCTCGGGGTCGGCTCAACCCGCGGTCTTCACGCGGTGAAGTGGGGCGTCGCCGGCCGGGTGGTCTGGGCGTGGATCCTGACGATTCCGATCTCCGCGGCCATCTCCGCGCTGATGTATTACCCGCTCAGCCGCATCATCAAGTTCTGACGTTCAGTCCCCGAAGTGCTCGACGCTGAACGCCAGGATCTCGACGTCCGGGTCGGGATACGGCAGACCCGCCTTCTCGAAAGTCCGCCGCAGGAACTCGACGCGGTCCCATCCCCATTCGACGGCGACCTGGGGCAGCAGGAGGCCGGTGATGTCCCCCTTCCGGACATAGAGGCCGTGGGCGCCGACGACGATCTGCTCCGGGCGGATCGGAACCATCGGGGTGAGAACGGAGAGCTCGATCCGGAGGCCGGGGACTTCCTCCGGCCGGACGGGGGGGAAGCGGCTGTCGCGCTCGGCGGCGGCTGAGGCCATGTCGCGCACCGACTCCCAGAGGGCTTCGCGGGCTTCGACGTGGCCGACGCAGCCGCGGAGCCCGCCGCCGGATCGCAGGGTAACAAAAACGGCCCCCTTCTCGCGAAGGGGGCCGTCGGGGTTCCTCAGAGTCGGGAGGCCGCTGCCGCTTGCGGCGGCCGCGACCGCGTCGCGCGCCAGACCCAGGAGCGTTTTCCGGTCCTCGTCCGAGAGCACGCTCCCAGTCTACGCGCGGGTCGCTACTTCTTCACGGTTTTCGCGGGCTTCACCGCGCTCGTGGGGGCGACGTGGGCGCCCGGAAGGATGAAGATCTCCACGCGCCGCGACTTGGCGTCGTTGCCGCGCGGCTCGTCGGAGCCGTGGCCCTCCACCGAGGCGATCTGGCTCTCGCGGATGCCGCTCTTCAGCAGCTCGCCCATGACCGCGACGGCGCGCTTCACCGAGAGCTCCTTGTTGGTGTCCGTCTCGAGGGCCTTCGTCAGCTTGGCGGAGACGATGGGCTTCCGGTCGGTGTGGCCGACGATCTTCATCACGTTGCCCTTCTGGGTCTGGGCGAAGGCGCTGAGGATCTGGTGGCCCTTCGCGGTCAGCGTCCAGCTGCCCAGGTCGAAGAGGACGTCGGTCGCGAAGACGACGCGGCCGTCCTTCTCGATGGTGACCTCGTGCTCGGCGATGCCCATGCCGGCGAGAGCCTTCTTGAGGCTGTCGGCGAGCTCGTTGTAGAACTTGGCCGACTCGCCGTTGATCTCCATCTCGTTCTTGAGGCGGTCATAGGCGTCGCCCTTGAGTCGCAGCTCGGCGTTCTCCTTCATGAGCGCGTCGTTGAGCTCGCGGGTCTGGGTGATGTCGCGGTCGTACTCTTCCTTGTTCACGTAGCGGCCGGCGCAGCCGATGGACGTGAGCGACAGGACGGCGCCGACGAAGGCGAGCGTAAGCTTCGAGGACATGATCTTCCCCCTCTCAGGATGGAACCCGACTCTCTCTCCGGGGGCGCAGCGACGTACCGCGACCCAACACGTAAATTATAATCTGTAACTTATGATTGTCAAGGACCGGGGGGCTTCAAAGAGGATGCCCCCCAAAGGACACGGTGTGATTTGTGGGGAGAGGGGGAAAGAAAAAGGCGGGGCGCCTGTCGACGCCCCGCCTTGCGGGTTGCTGTGGAGGGAAGCCTACTTCATCTCGCTCTTGTCGGTGGTCGGCGGCGGGGTCGGAGCCGCGCCTTCGCCGCGCGACGCGCCGGCGCCGGCCGCCTGGTTGTCGGCCCAGTCCTTGTCCGTGCGGAACGTCGGCTTCGTGTAGGGCTGGTGCTTGATCCGGGGATCCGCATCCTGGAAGGGCGGCGCCTTGCCCTCGAACTTGCTCTCGTGGAAGTGCCTCCACTTCGGATCTTCCCAGAACTTCTTCAGGACCCACTCGGCCATGCCCGCCGTGGCGTCCGACGGCGCCGAGGCCTGGCCCGACTCGAGGCGGACCATGTCGACGAAGAAGAAGCCGCTGTAAAGCGAGGCGAGGAGCGCCAGGAAGATGAAGAGCGTCCACACGGGATGCGCGCGCTTCTTCTCGATCTCTTGCTCGACGGCGACCGGGATCCGGGCCGTCACCTTGCGCTGCTGGCCGGTCATGCCCGAACGCTTGCGGGGCGGCGGGGGAGGCGGCGCCTCTTCCTCGACCGCTTCGGCCGCGACCGTCTCCTCGGCGGCCTCGTCGGCCAGCTTCAGGGGCTCGGTCGACAGGCCGGTGTCGGTGTCTTCCTCGATGAAGGTCTCTTCCTGGTCCGTGCCGACCTCCTCGGACGGGACGACCAGATCCTCCTCCTCGCGCCGCCCCTTGCCGCCGACCGCGGCGAGCTGGGCGGACGTGTCGGAGAGGGCTGCCGTCTCCTGGCCGATGTCCAGGTCGAGCACCGTCTCGTCCGTGGTTTCGGAGGACGGGGTGGACGGAAGGATGATCGTGGGCTCCGTGATGCGCCCCTTCTTGAGGCTCTCCACGTCCTCCTTCTTGAACTTCATCTTGTTTTCGTCGCGGAAGGCGCGGAGTTCTCCTTCCGAAACCATCCGCTTGAGCTCTTCTTCGCCGAGCTCAAGCTCCTTCATCACGTCTTCGAAGCTGAAATAGTCCACCGTGCTGCCTCCGAATAACAACTACAAAGATTTCCCCGACCTACTTCTTCTCCGTCTTCTTCAGCTCGTCGATGATGTCCTTCACGTGCGGCTTGTCGTTGCCGTACTCGACGACGTCCATGTCGAACGAGATGTCCCGCACGGCCACCAGCTTCACGTTCCGGGCCCCGTTGGCCACCTGGTAGCAGCAGAGCGTGATCCGTTCCGGCTTCGTCAGGATGGAATCCTTGGCCGGCCCGGTGGCCGCGGCGGGAACCGCGCGCTTGTAAAGGATCCACAGCACGTCCTGCGTCTGGGTCGTCGCGCCGCCCGTCCCCATCACGAGGCCGTTGCCGGCGTTGTCCACGGACTGGGGTGCGGCCCACGCCTGCGGCTCGCGATTCTGGGCGAGGACCACCGTGAGGAGCACGCCGATGATGCCGGTCATCACTCCAGTAGCGACGTAGGTCCACCGACTCTGCATGTTGTTGCGCCTCCGTGGAGAGTCTCTGCGAGACCCTCATTTGACACCGCTTCTGTAAAGGGTGTCAAGCGAATTCAGCCCCTTTTCACCCTAGACGACGCGGCCGCGAAAATTCCGGCAAGAATCGACGAATCCCGCCGCTTACTTCGGATCGCCCGCCGCCTTCGTCCCGCGCAGCACGATATGCCGGAAGTTTCCCAGGTCATCGTAGGAGCCGACCCCGACCCGACCCCGGAGGAACGTCCTGCTCTGGGCCGTCTGCGCCGGCATCGTCATGTCGTCCCAGTAGATCTCGATGGTTCCATCGGCCGTTTTCCGCACGACCTTGACGTGGGTCCACTCGTCGGACAGGTCCGTGCCGGCGGTGGTCCGCAGCGAGATCATGGCGCGGTCCGCCCCGTTCACGATGAAGATCTGGTTGTTGGCCTTGTCGGTTTTCCTCGCCAGGTGGGAATAGTAGAAGTGATCGTTGTCCTGGTACCCGAAGATCAGACAGAGATCCTGCTGGGGGTACGGCTTGACGGTGCTCTGGACGTCGGCCTCGAGGACGAAATCGCCGACACGGATCTCCTTCAGGAGCGCGATCGCGGCCGGGCTCTTATGGGGCGTCTTCGGGGTGGTCTTTTCGAGGAGGCTGAGCATCTTGCCCTTGGGACCGTCGGCGATCTTCCAGGCCTCGGGATCGCTGAACTCCCAGCGGTCGGCCCCGTTCTCGAAATCCTCCGTGACGAGGACGGGAAGCTCCTGGCTGCAGAAGACGATCACGCCGAGGGCGGCGACCTTCAGCACGGCGGTTTCCTCCCGGCCTCATCCTAGTCGGACAAGGCCGGGAGGACAACGATCAGGGGACTAAGGATTGCGGGGGGGCAGAGTCTGGTTCTGTTGCTCCTCCTGCCGGTGCAGCTCGTCGATCTTCTTCTTCAGCTCCTTGGGGGTGAGATCCTTGTTGTGTTGGGGATGATTCAGCTGGATCAGCTTGCCGTCGAAGCTGATTTCCCGCATGTCGCTCAGATCGAAGACGCCCTGGCCGTTGGCCTTGTACAGGCTCAGGGAATAACGGTCGTACTCCCCCTGCCGGGTCTTTCCCTTGTCCTTGATGAGCACCCAGCAGAGGTCGTTGATGTTGTTGCTGGAACCCCCGATCCCCATGATCATATTGCCGCCCGCCTGGGAGGCATCCGCTGCCGCGGCCTGGGCCTCCGCCTTCGGCATCAACTCCGGCTTCGACGACGCCACCGCCACCAGGGCCGCCAGGAGACCGATCGCCACGCCCGACACCACGAACAGGGCTTGCTTCATCGAGCACCCCATGAAAAAAGGAACCCTTCCCGCCCAAACGGACCTTCGACGCCGCCCGTCCCCCGCAGGTTCCGAAATTGTGCGTTGCTTTCCCCGATTTTCAGGGTTTAGACTAGTGTGATGAGCGGGATCCTGGCCTTCGTTCTCTGCCTCCAGGTTCAGGATCCCTTCCAGCAGCAGATCGACGACTCCCTCCGCCAGTTCGAGGTGGCCCGGGAGATCGACCAGGCCCTCACCCTCCTTTCCACCCAGCTCGCCGCCCTCGGCGCCCAGGCCACCAATCCCATCGCCCGCCGCCTCGCCGACGACCTCCGGGACGGCGTGGCCTCCGCCTCCGCCCCGGCCTTCATCGACGCCCTCATCGGCCGTCCCGACGCCCTCGCCCCGCTGCAGGCCGCGTTCCGGGACGCGACGACGTCCGCCGCGGGCCGCGTCGAGCTTGCCGAGGCCCTCCTTCAGCTCGACGACGCGATGACCTGGCGCGCGGGGCTCCTCGCCATCGCGGGGGATTCGAAATCGAGGCTCGGCGACCGGCTGCGCGCGATCAAGGTCCTGGACGAAGCCGAAGACCCGCAGACGCCGGATATCCTCCGGTCGATCGCGAACGGGCTGGCTGACCTTCCCCCCGCGCAACAGCAGGAGGTCGTCGACTTCCTCGTCGCGCAGGATACGCCCCAGGCCCGAGGGCTCCTGGCCTCGATCGCCGCGGACGACCGTCTCAGCGAGGCGCTGCGGCGCTCCGCCCATCCCGCGACCTTCTCGCGCGCGACTCCCGAGGACCCGGACGAGCGCGTCCAGGAAGGGTCGCCGCGGCGGTCGGACGCGTCCGTGCCGCGCCCGTTCGTGAAAAAGAAGGAGACAGCCGGGACCGCTTTCCTTACGATGCCCACCATCCTCGCCGGAGGAGTGACCGCGGTGCTGCTGGTTCTCCTGCTGGTCGAGATCCTCCGAAAGGGTTAGGTCGACCATGAAGAACGAAATCGCCGGTCAGCTCCGCGGCCTGCTCACCCGCCTCGCCTCCCTCCGGGATTCTCTTTGACGTCGATCACAAGGAGAAGCGCTTCAAGGAGATCGAAGGCCTGATGGGCGGGGTCGACTTCTGGAACAACCAGGAGGCGGCGCAGAAGCTCGTCACCGAGCTCAAGTCCGTCAAGACCATCGTCGAGACGTACAACAAGCTTCACCAGGAGCTTGAGGACGAGATCGGGCTGCTCGAGATGTGCGACGAGGTCAAGGACGCCGAGCACATCAAGAGCGTCGAGGCCAAGATCCCCGATTTCACCCGCCGCGTCGAGGCTGCCGAGGTGAAGGCCCTCTTCACCGGACCGAACGACGCGCGCGACGTCTTCGTCTCCATCCACCCCGGCAACGGCGGCATCGACGCGCAGGACTGGGCCCAGATCCTCGAGCGCATGTACACGCGCTGGCTTTCGAAGAACGGCTACACGGTCGAAGTAGTCGACCGCGAAGAGGCCGAGGAGGCCGGGATCCGCCGTGTCGTCCTCGATGTGAAGGGTCCCTATGCCTTCGGCAACCTGAAAAGCGAATCCGGCGTGCACCGGCTCATCCGCATCTCGCCGTTCGACGCCGCTCACCGGCGCCAGACGAGCTTCGCCTCGGTCGACGTGATCCCGCAGTATGAAGAGATCGACATCGAGATCAAGGACGATGACCTGCGCGTCGACACCTACTCCGCCGGCGGTCCGGGCGGCCAGCACGTGAATAAAACGCAGAGCGCGGTGCGCCTCACGCACCTGCCCACGGGGGTCGTGGTGCAGTGCCAGAGCCAGCGCTCGCAGATCATGAACCGCAAACAGGCGATGAAGGCGCTGGCGTCGAAGCTGCACCAGCTCGAGGAGGCGAAGCGGGACGCCGCGGTGGCGAAGATGTACGGCGAGAAGGGCGAGATCTCCTTCTCGAACCAGGACCGTTCGTACACGATGCAGCCCTACACGCTCGTGAAGGACGAGCGCACGGGACATCAGAGCGGCAACATCCAGGCCGTCCTCGACGGCGCGATCGACCCCTTCGTCGAGGCGTTCCTGCGCTGGAAGGGCCGGAAGTACTAATCGACGGAACCGTCCGGTTTCCATTGTCCCCAGGTCTGCCGGACGCTAGACTCCGGCTACCCATTATGGGTAGGGACACGGAGATCCTGGGCCGGTCGAAGGAGTTCGTCAAAACCTCGTGGTTCCTCGTGCGCGCGGCGGGGAACGGCGAGGGCTGGGATCCTCTTGTCCGCCTCTACTGGAAACCCCTTTACTTCTACGTCCGGCGCAAGGGGCTGGACAACGAGGCCGCCAAGGACGTCGTCCAGGAATTCATCGCCACGCTGATCGAGCGCCGCTCGCTGGCGAAGGCCGATCCCACCCGCGGCCGTTTCCGCACCTTCCTCCTGTCGGCGCTCGACCATTTCCTGGCCGATCGAAAGCGGCGGGAAGGCCGGCAGAAGCGGGGGGGCGGGGCTCCGGTGCTGTCCCTGGACTTCGACGACGGCGAGCGCTCCTACGGGCTGGAGCCCGAGGGCGGCGAATCGCCCGAGAAACTCGCCTGCCGTGCCTGGGCCCACGAGCTGCTCGACCAATGCCTACTCGAGCTGACCGGCGAACCCGCGCACGTCGCCGCCCTGAGGATGCGCCTCAAAGGGGCGGACTACCGTCAGATCTGCGAGCACACCCGGCTGTCCGACGCCGCCGCCCACCTCGCCGTCCACCGCCTCAGCCGCTCCTTCGGGGAGCTGCTGGGCCGGCGCCTGCGCGAGCTCTGCCCCGATCCGCTGGAGTTCGAGGCCGAACTCGGCGATTTCATGGACCTCATCGCCTGACCCTGCCCCCTCCCGCGCCCTGCAAGAAGCCCTCTCCGATGTCGTAGATAGATGAGCTTGGGCGCGCGCGTCCAAGGGGCGCGCCCTGTGGGAGAGGGGGACGGTCGTCGCTTCCTTCTCCCCATTCCGCAGTTTTGTCGAGGAGAGATGCCGTGACGGACGATCGTCCCGTGGTCCTCGTCGTCGAGCAGGAATTCAGGGACCTCGCGATCCTGTCGATCTCCCTTTCCACCGGTCCCGTCCGGCTGGCCACCTGCCCGGTCGAAGGGGTGGCGCTCGAGTTCGTGGCCGAGAGCCGGCCGGCGGCGGTGCTCCTGGACGCCCGCACGCTCTATCTCGAAGGGCCCCCGTGCCTGGAGCGCTGGCGCAGCGCATCGCCCGACACCCGGGTGCTTTTCGTCGACGTCGACGGTCCGTGGTGCCTGCTGATGGAACTCGCCTCCGCGGACTCCGGGCAAGTCGACATCAATCCGTGCGGCGTCGAAGAGTTCGCACGCGCCGTCGAGGAGCTGCTGATGCGGAAACCGGTCGCCCGATCCGTGGAAACGGAGGACTCCAAGGATGATCACCTGGCTGTCGCGGCTGTTTAGGCCGTCGCCGGAGGCCCCCCCGACGGACTCCCGCGAGCTCCTCCGGGTCCTGAGGCTGCGCCGGAGGGAGCTGCACGACTCGCTGACCTCCCTGCGCGCCTACGGGTACGATTCGATCGCCGGCGACGACGAGGCGGCCTTGAAGACGCTGGACCGGAAGATCCTGGCGCTGCAGCTCAAGCTGGGGTCCGGGGGGGAGAACGCTTCGCACTGACCGATCCCATCCCTGTCAGCGCGCTTGGAGCCCGGATCACCGGGCTCCAAGCCGCGCCCTATACAGGGAAGTGGCTACTGATCCGAGGACGGCTTCAGGCCCCCCGCCCCCCAGATGCCCGAGCCCCGCGGCACCCAGGGTCCGGTCGTCTCCGACGGCGTGAACGACTCCCAGTCCAGCACCCCGCCCCGTCCCTCGCGCGGATCGAGGCCGCTTTCCGCCGTGTAGTAGAGCGAGCGGCCGCCCGCCTTGCCCTCCATCGCGAAACCGGCGTTGACGTGGAAGCCCGCGGCCGCCGAGTCCCCGGCCTTGTCGCGGATCCGGCCGTATGTGAACTCGAGCTCCTCGAGGATCGGGAAGACGGCGGCAACCTTCGGCAGATCGGGGAGCTCGAAGAAGCCGCCGAGCAGGCTCGCGCGGGGATATCGCTCCCTGGCCGCGAGCATCTTGAAGGCGCCGTCGAACGGGACATGGAGACCCGCGTAGACCTCGCGCACGATCCAGGATCCATCGTCCCGCCGGCACGACCTTACCCAGAAGAAGAGCGAGTGCCTGTCCCCCGCGGGATTGACGTAAGCCGCAGAGGCGGCGTAGCGGACGAACTTCGACCGCTCGTCGGGCTCATTAACCTCGATCAGGCGGAACCCCTGCCGGGGGAGAGCGGCGAAGATCCGCCTCCACTCGCGGGCCAGGCAGCCGAGGCGCAGCTCGTGCCAGGCCCTCCAGACAAGACGCTCGGCGGTCGTCTCGGCGGCGGCCCGTTCGATGCCCTGCCGCAGGGAGTCGGTATCCGCCTCCGTCCGCGAGAGGACCGCGTCGCGCCCGGCCAGCGCCTCGGGAAGGGTGATGCCGCGGATCGACAACCGGGCCGCGCCCTCCTCGCGGCGGGCCGGGTCGGGATGGCCGAGGAGCAGCGCGAGATCTTCCGCGGGCGCAGGCGCCGACGGCGGCGCGCCGCAGGAGGCGAGCAGGATCGCCAGGAGGAGAACCGTCCGGGGCATATTAGGGAGACGGACTCGGCCGCGTCGATCGCTTCAGGAGAGCAGGGACTTGAACTCGGCGAGCTCGGCCTGCAGCTCCTCCTCGTTCGACACCGTCTCGCGGATATGGCCCAGGATGATCTCGCGGAGCTGGTGCTTGAGCCGGTGCACGCACGAGTTCACGGCGGCCTCGGTGAGTCCCGTGCGCGCGGCGATGGTTCGCGTGTCGATGTTCTCGAGGTAGAGCTGGAAGGCCATCAGGTGGTCGGCGTCGGCGACGAGCTCGGAGATCGCGCGGTCCCAGAGGCTGCGCGCCCAGCCGCGGTTGAGGGCGGTCTCGGGGGTCTCGTTGACGGAGACCACGAGCTTGTACTCGGACTCTCCGCGTTCGAAGTCGAGGGACAGGAACGTCATCCCGCCGCCGCGCTTCACCCGGGAGGCGGCCTTGGCGTGGTCCTTCAGGAAGTTCGACATCGACGCGAGGAGAAAGGTGCGGAAGCGGCCGCGGGCGGGGTCAGCCTTGGAGAACGAGTGGCGCTCGAGCAGCACCGAGAGGAAGTCCTGGACGAGGTCCTTGGCCGTCTCGTTGTCGAAGCCCCGCCGGCGGACGAAGAAGTAGAGCGGTTTCCAATAGATCGAGATGAGGGCGTCGAGGGCCTTGAGGCTCTTCGACGAGCGGACCAGGTTCCAGCTCGTGGTCTGGAACCGGACGTCGTCCCCCATGGCGGAGGTGTCGTGCTCCATGGCGGCCCGGATCATATCAGCGGGCCGCCGCCGCCCGCAAGCGGGCTTATTTGCCTTTGACCTGGGCCCAGGCGTCGTCGAGCGTCTTCTTGAGTTCGGGCGCGAGCTCCATGAAGAGAGAGCAGCGCTTCAACTCGTCGTCCGTCGGATTGGCCGCGCGGTTGTCCAGGATCTCCTTGCTGATGAGCTTCTGCGCCGCCTCGTTCGGGTTCGCGTAGGACACCTCGTTCGAGATTGCGGCCGAGACGTCGGCGCGCAGGAGATAGTCGATGAACTTGTGCGCGAGCTCCCGGTTGGGCGCGCCCTTGGGAATGCAGATGTTGTCCACCCAGATCGTGCCGCCTTCCTTGGGGATGACGTAGCCGATCTCGCCCGAGCGCTCCTTGGCCGGGGCCCCGGCGGCCTGCAGGGCGTCGCCGCTGTAACACTGGGCGATCCATGCCTCGCCCTTGACGAGCCGGGTTTTCGGCTGCCCGTCGAACGCCAGGACCTTCGCGGCCCCGAGCTTCTTCCGGGCCTTCTCCACCCCGTCGGGCGTGAGCGTGAACGGCGAGCCGCCCTCCGCCCACATCGCGGCGGCGAAGGCTTCGCGGGCGTCGTCGAGGATCGTGACGTGGCCCGCGAACTTCGGATCCCAGAGCGTGCTCCAGGAGTCGGGCGCGGGGTTGACCTTGGACTTGTTGTACGCCAGGCCGGTGGTTCCCCACATATAGGGCACGGAGTACTCGTTCTTCGGATCGTACTCGAGCCCGCGGAACTTTGCAGCGATGTTCTTGAGATTCGGCAGCTTCGCGGGGTCGAGCTTGTCCAGCAGGCCCTTCGCGATGAAGACGCGCATGACCTCGTCGCTTGGGAAGACGACGTCAAAGCCGGACTTGCCGCCGTCGAGCCTTGCCCGGAGGGTCTCGGCGGACTCGAAGTAATCCGGCACGACGCGGCAGTCGAACTCCTTCTCGAAGTTCTTGAGCGTGTCGGGCGCGAAGTAGTCGGCCCAGTTGAACACGTGCAGCTCGGGTTTCGCCGGGGAGCAGCCCGCGAAGCACAGCAGGAACGCCAGCGCAAGACGGTTCATCGTCCTCCCCCTGCGACCGGCACCCGGGAGATCTTGAGCGCCGCCACGATGAGCGCAAGCGACGCCAGGAGAATCACCGTCGACAGGGCGTTGATCTCCGGCGTCACCGCGAAGCGCACCATCGAATAGATGCGCATGGGCAGCGTCCCATCCCCGGGGCTGGTCGTGAAATACGTTATCACGAAGTCGTCGAACGACAAGGTAAAGGCGAGCACGGCGCCGGACACGACGCCGGGCAGGATGGCGGGTAGCGTCACCTTCCAGAAGGCGCGCACCGGCGTCGCTCCCAGATCCTGGGCCGCGAGCTCGATCGACCGGTCGAGGCCCTGGAGGCGGGCCGAGACGACGATGGCGACGTAGGAGAGGTTGAACGTCGTGTGCGCGAGGATCGCGGTGCCCAGCGAGAGGGGGAAATGGACCGCGTCGAAGAGCGCGCGGAGGGCGATGGCCAGGACGATATCCGGGACCATGACCGGCAGCGCGATCAGCGTCGCGTAGAGCCGCTTGCCGCGGAAGGCGTCGCGGGCGGCGAGCGCGGCGATCGTGCCCAGGACGGTGGCGAGCAGGGTGGCCGACGTCGCCAGGAGGAGGGTATTGCCCAGCTCTCGGTGGAGGTTGGCGTCCTGGCCGAGCTTGCGGTACCAGTCGAGGGTGAACCCCGTCCAGCGGACGGAGTACTTCGACTCGTTGAACGAGAAGAGCATCATGACGGCGATGGGGGTGTAAAGCCCCGCGAGGACGAGGGCCGTGAACCCGCCGAGGGCCTTCCTCACACCAGGCCCTCCGACTTGCGGAAGCGGGAATAGATCCCGGTGAGCGTGATGGTCAGCACCATGAGAATCAGGGTCAGCGCCGACCCGGCGCCGGGGTTGCGGTTCTTCATGAAGTAGAGGTTGATCTGGCTGCCGACCATCGGGGTGCGCTCGTCGATGAACTCGGGCAGCGCGAAGATCCCCAGGATCGGGATGAAGACGAGGATGCAGCCCGCGGCGATGCCGGGCATCGTCAGCGGCACGGTCACGCTCCAGAACGTCCTCGCCGGGGAGGCGCCCAGGTCCTGCGAGGCCTCCAGCAGCCGGACCGGGAGTTTTTCGATGGAGGAATACAGGGGGAGGATCATGAACGGGAGGAAGCTCTGCACGAGGGCGACGACGACGGCGGCCTCGGAGTTCGACCAGCCGAGGGGGTCCAGGCAGAACTTCAGCGCGTAGGTGCGGACCAGCAGGTTCGTCCAGAACGGCAGGACGATGAGGAAGAGCAGGAGGCTGCGCCAGCGCGGGGAGCAGCCCGCGATGAAGCAGGCGACCGGGTACGAAACGACGAGGCAGAACGCGGTCGACACGAGGGCGATGCGGAACGACCGCCAGAAGAGCAGCCAGGTGACGGGCTCCCCGAGCGCCTTCAGGCCCTCGGCGGAGAAGCCGGCCAGCGCGAGCACGGCGGTCGGGATCACGAGGAAGACCACCAGCCACGCGGTCGGGGGGACGAGGAGCGCGAGGAAGCGGCCCTTCATCGGGGGAGCACCAGCCCGTCCTCGGGGCGCCACGAGACCGCCGCCGTCTCGCCCACCTTGACGCGGGCCGACGAGCCGTCGTTCGCGTCCTCGACGAGAAGCTTGCGCTCGCCGGTCCGCAGGATGATCGACCGGGACGCGCCCTGATACAGGATCTCCTCGACGCGGCAGGGGAGTCCGCCCGCGGCGGCGATCCTCATCTTCTCCGGCCGGACGAGGATGACGGCGTCTCCCGAGGCCGGGGCGTCGAACGAGAGGCCCTCCTTCGTGCGGAAGGTCCGGCCGTCGCCGCTGCCTTCGAAGAAATTTCCCGCGCCGACGAACTCCGCGGTGAAGCGGGTGGCGGGCCGCTCGTAGATGTCCTCCGGCGTGCCCACCTGCTCGACGCGGCCGCCGTTGAGGACGGCGATGCGGTCGCTCATGGCGAGCGCCTCCTCCTGGTCGTGCGTGACGAAGACGAAGGTCATGGCGAGCTCGCGCTGGAGGCGCCGGAGCTCGGCCTGGAGGCCCTTGCGCAGCTTGAGGTCGAGGGCGCTCAGCGGCTCGTCGAGCAGCAGGACGCGGGGTCCGGTCACGATGGCGCGGGCCAGCGCGACGCGCTGCTGCTCGCCGCCGGACAACGTCGTGACGGCGCGCGTCTCGTAGCCGGCGAGGTTGACCTTCTCGAGCGCGCGGCGGATGCGGCCGTCGATATCATCGGCCTTCGCGATGCGGAGTCCGAACGCGATGTTGCCCGCGACGCTGAGATGGGGGAAAAGGGCGTAGTTCTGGAAGACCATGTTGACGTCGCGCCGGTGGGGCGGGACGCCGGCCATGTCGACCCCGCCGAGGGTGACGGTTCCCGAGTCGGCGGTCTCAAATCCGGCGATGATGCGCATCAGCGTGGTCTTGCCGCAGCCGGAGGGCCCCAGGAGGGAGAAGAATTCGCCGCGGCGAATGCTGAGGGTCACGTTGTCGGCGGCGGGGCGTCCGCCGAACGTCCGGGTCACGCCGTGCAGCGTGACGTCATGCTCGTCCACTTCGATCGCGGTCTCCTTATGAACCGCGTGTGTGATAGCACAATTGATTTTGAGATGCAATACCGCGGGCGGGCGCAAGCGGGGAAACTCCCGGCGCGGCGCGCGCCGGGAGTGCGTCGGGAGGAGGGGTCAGTCGCAGAGGCGCAGGGTCCAGTGCCCGGCGCTCACGCAGATCTGCCGGGTGATGGGCCGGCCGCACTCGTAGCCGACGATCCGGGCCTCGTAGCAGGGCGCGATCCAGACGCGCTCACTGCGCTCGTGCCGGACGTCGCGGTCGTTCCCGTGGTTCCGGTACGGCATGCGCCGCTCGTGCCGGGGCTCCGGCCCGCGGTGCCGGCTGCCGTCGTTCGCCTCCGCTCCAGCCGCCCCCGCCAGGCCCGTCACTCCGAGGATCGCCAGGGTCACCAGGGTTTTCATGGTCAGCTCCTTTCATTCTCTCTGCAGGATTGGACGACCGTGACCGGGCGCGGTTCCCTGGAATCCTCTTGAAGTAAGCAAATACTTACTTACTAATAAGGGTGGAAAAAAAGCGGGGCGGCCGTGGGGCCGTCCCGCGCGGGGTCTTCTGCTCCGGCCGCCCGGGCTACTTGTTGGCGTCGTCCTCCGGCTTGTCCATCTGGTTTTTGGGGATGGGGAGGGTGAGCACGAAGGCCTTCCACTCCTCCTCCATCTTCTTGAGGTCGACGCCCGCGAAGGCCTTGTCGGTGGCCTTCTGCCAGCCGTCTTCGCCCCCCGCCCCGGTTTTGAGCGCCTCGAGCATCTTGACGGGGATCTGCGGATAGCCCTTCGCCTTGGCGACCGGCGACTGCATGAAGAAGTAGTTGATGGACCAGCCCTCCGCGTAGCACAGATGGGCGTTCGAGTAGTATTGCATCTGGTCGTAGCGGAAGATCTTGTCGAGCCCCACGTGCTCGTTCTTCTTCACCGCGGTGACAATGGTCTTCACGCGCCAGTCGTTGATGCCGATGGTGAACTTGCCGCGGTTCTTCGTCCACTCGCCGCCGAAGAAGTAGTCGCCGAGGCCTTCGTTGAGCCACGAGGGCACGTAGATCCGGCGCCCCTTGCCCATCATGTAGAACATGTACTGGTGGAAGGCCTCGTGGTAGAGGACCTTGAACGTCGTCTCCTCGGCGGGGCGCTCCTCGGCCACGGTGAATTCCTCGCGCGAGTCGAGGGTCACCTTGTCGCCTTCGAACTTGTAGCAGACGACCTCCTCCTGGCCGGGGCTCCAGTAGGCCGCCGCGCCGGACATCTGGCCGTAGTACATGAAGTCGTCTTCGCGGTCGAAGACCTTCACCCGGCACTGCGGGATGCCCTTGGCCGAGGGGATCACCTGGCGGTACAGGGCCTGGATCTGTTCCAGCTCCTCGCCGCATTTTTTCGCGTACTCCGTGCTCGTCGCGTATTCGATCAGGTAGTTGCCCTTCGACGACCGGAGCAGCTGCCAGTCGCTGCACAGGGCGCTCTTCTCCAGCTTGATCGACAGGCCCGAGCGCGTGCCGGGATCGAGGATCCAGAACGTCTTCGCCGTCGCGTCGAAGACCTTCAGCGCATAGCCGAAGTCTTCCTGGGTGATCGGCGGGTTGGTCGTCTGTTGAACGGTCGTCTTCCCGTTGACGGTCGTCGTGATCCGGATGAAGCCCATCTCCTCGGAGCCGGCGCGCCACATGCCGACCAGCGCCAGGCCGCGGCGCTCCCCGACGTAGTAGTAGACCACGAGCCGGTCGCCCCCGCTGGTGCTGTACACCTTGCGGAGCGACTGCATCCTCCCCTGCAGCGGCGACTTGCTCTCCTCGGTGAGCTTCTTGTAGCGCTGCTCGAGATACCCCGTGACCTTCTGCTCGAGGAAGCCGATGTCCGAGCAGGAGTACACCTTGAAGACCTGGAGATGGAGCCGGTCCAGATAGGGCGCCGTATAGCGGGCCACGCGGATGGTCTCGCCCTTGTAGTCGACCTCGCTGTTGTCGTAGTCGTTGAACCAGGCCGCCGCGGGCGGGACGCCCTTCCAGCCCTCGGGGGGCGCGAACTCGAACCCGTACCAGGAATCCTGGTGGGGCCGCTTGTAGAGCGTGGTCTTGCCGAGCGCCGCGACCGCGACCTTCAGGCCCAGCGCGCTGATCTTGTCGGAGATCTCGATCATGTGATCGAAGCAAACCGAGGTCCCGCGATACCGGGTGCGGAGTTCGCGCAGCTTCCCCTGGGCTTCGAGGAACTTGCCGTCCTTTTCGAAGCCGACCGCCGCATCCCAGAGATCCTGCGCCTTCTTTTCGCGCTCCTGGATCTTGGGGTCGGACGACACGGGCCGGGCCGGGCCTTTGCCCACGGCCGGATCGGGCCCGGCGGGGGGCGGGGGCAGCACTGCGCCCCCGGACGGCCCCTTGGCGAGCTTGTCGGCGGGGATGATCTTCTTGAGATCCCCGGCGGTCAGCACGCCGGTATAAAGGCGGACCTCGTCGAGGTAGCCCTTGAAATACTCCTTCGTCGCGCCGCGCTCGTAGCGGCCCAGCTCCACTATCGACGGCTTGCCCGAGTCGGAGGGATTCGTCGACGCGCCGGAGAGGACGCCGTCGATGAAGAGCTGATGGGTCTTTCCGTCATAGGTGTAGGCCAGGTGATGCCACTCGTTCACCGGAGGGGCGCTGGCGTTCGCGAGCCAGTGCCCACCCAACCTCCAGGCGCCGATCTTAGACTCCTTGAAACCCAGGTAGAGCCCCGACGAACCGTTGGGGATGTCCAGATGGACGAACTGCTGGATGTTCCTGGGGATCTCCGACACGTTGAACCAGAGGGCGATCGACTGGGGCTGGTTCGCGGCGACGAGCCCGGCGGAACCGCAGAGGACGTAATTCTTGGCGCCGTCGAAGGAGAGCCCCTGACCGTCGAAGCCCTGAACCCAGCCCGTTCCGCCCATCAGGGTGCCATGGTTGGCGCTTCCGGAGGCGTCGGCGGTGCTGATCCCGCTGCCCTCGTCGAATTTCCAATGCGCGACAAGGTTCGGACCGTCCTGCGGGGCGGCGTCGAGCGTCGCGCGGCCGCTGAACAGCAGGGCGGCGCCGACCAGCAGGGCCCCCGTGGTGCGGCGGATCGTTCCGGCGTCCCTCATGGCATCTCCCCTAATCCTGGATGAACGGGTTTG
>DASQOM010000166.1:0-22345 GCA_035644495.1 Planctomycetota bacterium
CCCTTGGGGTGGCGGAAGGAAAGACGAGCAAGAGCGCTATCGCTGAATTCTTCAGGAAGCATTCCCGATGAGCCCCCTTAGTCTCGGCGATCTCGTCGACCTGGAGGCTCGGGCCCTCGAGGAACAGGGCGAGCCCGAAGAGGTCCGGAGGACCCGCTACCGCCAACTCGGCCGCCGACTGGCCGATCCCGGCCCTCTTCCGGAAGACAACGCGTCCCTCCTCAAAGCGCTGCTCCGCCTCGACCCCCGACCGGACGCCCCCGGGAAGCGTTTCGAGGGCGCCCTCGCCCTCCTCCACGCGCTCGTCTCCCTGCTGGGCCTGCTCGTCGGCGTCTCCCTGTCCCTCAGCCTGCTCCAGCCCGGCGGCCCGCACCCGGTCAACGTCCTCACCGTCCTGACCGCCCTGGTCGGCACCCAGCTGCTCCTCCTGGCCATCCTGATCATCGCCCTGCTGCCCCGTCAGGAGCCCCGGACGACCGGCCCCGTCCTCCATCTCCTCCGGGCCGGCCTCCGCTGGATCCTCGCCCGCGCCGGCGTCGCCGACCGCGTCCAGGCGCTGGCCGACCGGCTCGACGCGCACCGCGGCCTCCTCCGCTGGATCCTGGTCCGCGTCGCCCAGATCTTCGGCGTCTCCTTCAATCTCGCCGCCCTCGCCGGCTGCTTCTACCGCATCGCCGTCTCCGACATCGCCTTCGGCTGGTCCACGACGCTGCCGCTCGACGCCGACGCGGTGCGCCGGCTGACGGCTGCCCTCGCGGCCCCGTGGTCGTGGTTCGCCCCCCACGGCGTCCCGTCGGCCCCGCTGATCCGCCTGACGCAATACTCCCACCTCGAGGGCCGCTATCTGCTCCACGGCGCCGACAGCCGCTCCCTGGGCCCGGCCCTCGTCGGAGGCTGGTGGGTCTATATCCTCTACTCCCTCGCCTGCTACGGCCTGCTCCCACGCCTCGCCGCCCTCGCGGTTGGCGGCTACCGCGTGCGGCGCATCCTGGGCGGGACGCCGACGAGCAACGAGGAGCTCGCCCGGCTTTGCGAGTGGATGCGGTCGCCCGTCCTCAGCACGCGCCCCGAGGGACCCGACCCCGCTCCGATGACGTCGCCGGCAGCGTCGGGCCGACCCGAACCCGAGCGGCCTCCCGCGGGCAGCGCCTGCGAACTGCTCGACGGCGCCCCGCCCGCCGCGCAGCAGCTGCTCCGCGACCGCTTCGGCTGGACTCTCGCCCCGGGACCGCAGAACCCGCTGGTCGCCGTCGTCTCCGCCTGGGAAGAGCCGACGAAGGGCCAGCTGCGCCGCTTTGCCGCGCTGGGCGACCGGCTCCTCATCGTCGCCCTCCACGATCCGTCCGGGACCGACGACGCCCGCCGCGCGAAGATCCGCGACCGCTGGAAGCGCGAACTCCCCAAGGTCGCCGGCCGGGCGCGGGTGGAGACGCTATGAGCGCTCCCGGGTTCGTCGTCGTGGGCCGCGTCAACAAGGGCAAGTCGAGCATCGTCGCGACGCTGGCCGAGGAGGAATCGATCCCGATCAGCGACGAGCCCGGGACGACCCGGGAGACGCGCGCGTATTCCGTCGAGGTGGAGGGCAACGTGCTCTTCACCCTGAAGGACACGCCGGGCTTCCAGGATGCGCCCGCGGCGCTCGAGGAGATCCGCAAGCAGCGCCGCGACGCCTCCGTCAGCGACGCCGCCGTGAAGTCCTTCGTCGACACCTACCGGAACTCCCGCGAATTCCAGGAGGAGACGCGGCTGCTCGCGCCGATCCTGGACGGCGGCCGCATCCTCTACGTCGTCGACGGCACCGTCCCCTATTCCGGCGATTACGAGGCGGAGATGGAGATCCTCCGCTGGACCGGGCGTCCGCGCATGGCCCTGATCAACCGCATCGGCGCGGCCGACCATGCCGCGGAATGGCGCAGGGCCCTCGGCCAGTTCTTCGGGATCGTGCGGGACTTCGACGCCAACAAGGCCGGCTTCGCGGACCGCATCCGCCTGCTGGAGAGCTTCCGGGAGCTCGACGACGGCGCGCGCGAGGCGCTCGACCGCGCGATCGAGGTCCTCAAAACGGAGCATCGTCGACGACGCCGCGAGGCTTCGCGCAGCATCGCGGGCCTCCTGGCCGGCGCGCTGACGCAGCGGCACGAGCTGAAGCTCGAGAAGCACGAGCGGGCCGAGGACCGGCTCGAGGAGGCGCGCGAGAAGCTGCGGAAGGACCTGGCCGAACGCGAGCGAAAGGCGCACGCGGAAATCTTCGCCTTATACCGCTTCAGGCGGCTGCGGCCGAGCGAGCTGCCGGTCGCCGGCCTGACCGAGGACCTCTTCGCCGAGAAGACCTGGAAGGTGCTCGGTCTCACCCATGGGCAGCTGCTGGCCGGCGGCGCGGCGATGGGCGCGGGCCTGGGGCTCGCGATCGACGCGGCGACCGTCGGCCATACGTTCGGCCTGGCCGCGCTACTCGGGGGCGCGATCGGGTTCGGGTCCGCCCTGGTCCGCAGCGGCAGGACGCTCGGCTCCGAGTGGCGGGTCGTGAAGCACCTGATCGACGGCGAGCGCGTCGTCCGATACGGGCCGCTCGGCCGCGACAACCTCCCGTGGATCCTCCTCGACCGGGCCCTGATCTACTTCCGTGCGGTGTCGACCCGGGCGCACAGCGCCCAGGGCGAACTGGCGGTGACGGACCAGGACGCGGTCGTCCGCGGGCTGCCGGCGGGCATCCGCACGTCGGGGTCCCGCCTCTTCTCCCGGATCGCGAAGCAGGGAGCGGAACTGCCGGACGACCTGGGGAGCGAGTTGCGCGCGTGGGTCGAACAACGGCTCGAGGCTCTCGACCGCTGACGCTCAGACTTTGGCGCTCAGCACTTCCCGGACTTTCTTCACCAGCGCGTCGGGGCCGAACGGCTTCTGCAGGAACGAGATGCCGGACTCCAGGATGCCGTTCTCGACGATGCCGCGGTCGGTGTAGCCGGACATGAACAGCACCCGGGTGCCGGGCCTCGCCCTGTTCACCAGGAACGCGATCTCCGGGCCGGAGAGACGGGGAAGGACCACGTCGGTCAGGAGCAGGTCGAGCGGGCCGCTGTGCGCTCCCAGGACCCGCAGGGCCGCGTCTCCGTCTTCCGCGGTCAGCACCTTATAGCCGCGGCTGGCGAGCACCGCGGATGCCAGCTTGCGGACCGACTCGGAATCCTCCACGAGCAGGATCGTCTCCGTCCCGCGTCCGCCCGACGCGACCTCCGGCTTCGGGGGCGCGACGGCCGCGGCCTCGTCGGTGCGAGGGAAGTAGATCTTGAAGACGCTGCCCTTCCCCAGCTCGCTGTAGACCCAGATGCTTCCGCCGTTCTGCTTCGCGATGCCGTACACCGTGGAGAGACCGAGCCCCGTTCCCTTCCCCGGCTCCTTCGTCGTGAAGAAGGGCTCGAAGAGGTGCGACTGGGTCTCCTCGTCCATCCCGGTTCCCGTGTCGCTCACGGCGAGCATGACGTGGGGGCCGGCCTTCGTCCCCGGATGCTGGGACGCATAATCCTCGTCCAGGACCACGTTGCCGGTCTCGATCGTGATCCTCCCGCCGTTCGGCATCGCATCGCGCGCATTCACGGCGAGGTTCATGATGACCTGCTCGATCTGGCCGGGGTCGGCCTTGACGCTGCCGAGGGCGGGGTCGAGGGCCGTCCGCAGCTCGATATCCTCGCCGATCAGGCGGCGGAGCATGTTCTGCGTCTGCTTGGCGAGGTCGTTCAGGTTGAGGGTGGCCGGCGAAAGGATCTGGCGGCGGCTGAACATCAGCAGCTGCCGCGTGAGTGAGGCCGCGCGTTCCCCGGCCCGGAGGATCTCCTCCGCCTGCGCGTGGAGGGGATTGTCCGGCGTCAGCTGCGTGAGCATGAGCTGGCTGTAGCCGTTGATGACGGTGAGGAGGTTGTTGAAATCGTGCGCGACTCCCCCGGCCAGGCGGCCGACGGCTTCCATCTTCTGCGACTGGCGGAGCTGCTCCTCGACCCGGACTTTGACGGCGCGGTCCTCCGCCTCCCGGAGGGCGCGCTGGACCTTGACCACGAAGCCGCCCAGGCGGTCCTTGACGATATAGTCGGTCGCGCCGTTCTTCAGGCTTTCGATCGCGCGCTCTTCGCCGATCGTCCCGGAGACGAAGATGAACGGCACTCCCGGGGAATGCTCCCGGGCGGTGCGGAGGGCCGAGAGGCCGTCCATCGTGGGAAGGCTGAAGTCCGAGAGGATCAGCGTGGGCTTGAACTCGTGCAGCGCGGCGACGAGGGACTCCTTCGTCTCGACGCGCAGGCTCCTGAAGGCGACGCCCGCCTTCTGGAGGGCGCGCTCCTCGAGCTCCATGTCCGCCGGGGAGTCCTCGACGAAGAGGATCCGCAGTTCATCGCTCATCGACACGCTCCGCGGGATTTGTCCCATAACATCTGTATTCCAAAACCGGCCAACATTCAAGTTCGAATGGACAAAGTTCTGAGCCTGAGGCATGAAATATGTTATGGGGGAAACAAGGTCTTTACTCGTTCCTCCGCGCCTTATCCCTTTCCAACCCCGATCCGGGCTACTAGAATCTGGAGGCGATTGCGTGGAGCCGCCTTGGAACAGCAGCCGGAATCCTCCGCCCCCGCCCCGCTGCCCCCGCGTCCGACCATCCTCATCGTCGAACCGGACGCCTCGGTGCGGGCGCTCCTCCGGGGGGTGCTGGAACGCGAAGGCTACCAGGTCCTGGACGCGAAGCATCCCGCCCGCGCCCTGCTTCACCTGAGATCCGGCAGGGTTCCCATCCACCTGCTCCTCACCGAGCTCGAACTGCGCGACATGGGCGGCAAGGAGCTCTCCGACTGGACGCTGACGCAGGGCCGGCGGCTGCCGACGCTCTACACGTCCGCGTGGCCGGACCCGAGCCTCGCGCTGGATCCGCTCGAGGCGTTCCTCACGAAGCCTTATACCCTGAGCGAACTGCTGCGCCGGGTGAAGGAGCTGCTGGAGGCCGGCCACGGCGCGGCGTTCTCGGAAGCCGGGCGGCGGGCGCCCGCGGACGTGGCGACGCATCCGCATTGCGCGACGATCTACGGCGAGACCCCGGAGCTCGCGCGCAGCGTCGCGGCGCATCTCCTCCCCGGGATGGCGGACGACACGGCCGTCGCCGTGATCGCGAGGCCCGAGCACTGGGGCTGGATCTCCCGCGCGTTCGACAGTTCCGGCACGGACCCGGCGATCCTCCAGCGTCAGGGGCGCCTCCAGGTGGTGGACGCCCGGGCCGGGCTGAAAGGCATCATGCGGGGCGGCTCCGTCGACCTGTCGAGGTTCCAGGAATTCGCCGATCAGATCTTCAAAGGCGGTCCCTCGCGGAAATCGTGGGCCGTCTACGGGGAGATGGCCGACCTGCTCTGGCAGTCCGAGGAGCCCGAATCCGCCATCATGCTGGAAGACTGCTGGAAGGATTTCGTCGGCAGCCACGACTGCCGCATGCTCTGCGGCTATCATCTTACCACGCAGGAGCTCGCGGGCACCGGCTTCACGCGCGTGGCGCAGGCCCACTCCTACGCCGTCCTGATTTAAGACTCCACACAAAGACCCAAAAGACGCCAAGACCTCAGTACGATTCTTTTTGAAGATCGGAGGGACGCTGTCCTCCCCCCGGCGCTACTCCCCATCAGAGGGCGCCAAAGCAACAGACGAAGTGACTCTGTTGGGAAGCAGGGGTTCTTTCTGCCTGGGTGACTTTATGTTTGGTCTTACGCCGGGTTGAGCACGAACACCTCGCGCTTGGGCTCGACCAGTGATATCCCCCGCGCCAGCGTGTACGACTCCGGCCCGCACTTCACCGTTCGCCCGTCCGCGAAGACGTCGCCCAGGTCGAACTCGTAGCGCGCCAGCGATCGCAGCGCCGCCTCGAAGAGCGCCGGCAGCCGGTCCCCGAGCGAGACCTGGAAGTCGGGCAAGCCTAGCGCGCCGAGGCCGACCGTGTCGAGCACGACGCCGCCCACCGACTTCACCAGCGTTCGCCGCACGTTGACCGCGCCTTTGATCAGGTCCCGCTTGTCCCCCGGCTTCAGCGCCAGGAGCAGCGCCTTCGGATTCACGAACTTACCGGAGGGCCGCCAGCGGATCGCGATGGGCATCAGGAGTTCGAGAATGCCGCCGAGCACGTTCTGGAAAAAGCCCAGGCGCGTCTTGTACGGCAGCGCGGACGCGAGCAGGTCGCTCATCGTCACCGAAGCCTGGTGTCGCGCGACCACGCCCTTCGCCTCCCCCCAGTCCCAGGTTTGCTTCATGCAGGCCATGACCTGGTCCACCGGCAGCTGGCCGGAGGTGACGGCCATGGCGACCTGGACCGGGACCGTGCTCTCCTTATAGGGGGCGCGCAGGTCCGGAAAGTAGAAGTTGAGGCCGGCGTCCTTGGTGTTGTCCATCGCCGACGCGGCCCCGCAGCGGTCGCGCAGCATCCCGAGGATCTCGTCGCGCGTGAGCAGCGGAAGCTCGTCGTAGAGGAGGTCGATCGCGTAGCTCGAGACCGGGGTGTTCATCCGTTGAACTCGTCGATCTTGGCCGCGAGGATGAAGTCGTTCTCGGAGAGTCCGCCCAGATCGTGGGTCCAGAGGACGAGCTTGACCTTGTTGTAGTGGATATGGACGTCCGGGTGATGATTCTCGGCTTCGGCGACCTCCGCGACCTTGTTGACGAACTTGATGGCGCGGGCGAAGTCCTTGAACGTGAACTCGCGCCAAAGCCGCGGTTCGTCCTTCCGCAGCTTCCATTTCGGGACCTGCGGCGCGAGCTCGCGGGCGTCATCGGGCGTCAGCGCCTTCATCCCGCCGTCGCAGGGTCTGCACTTCTTCTTCTTGAGGTCCATCTCAGTGGCCGACGGCGCCGGCCTCCACTTTCGGGGGTTTGAAGAACAGCGCCAGCACCACCGCGGCGCAGGCCGCGATGGAGCACGGAATCAGGAACAGCGAGCGGAAGTCGGTTTTCCCGCCCTTCGTGAAATGCTCGAAGACCGTGGGGCAGACGGAGAATGCGACCAGCGCTCCGACGCCGAGGATCATGACGTTGAAGAGGCCCTGCGCGCTCGTCCGGACGTCCTTCGGGAAGTAGGCGTCCACGAAGATATAGACCGTCGCGAAGAAGAACGCGTAGCAGATGCCGTGCAGGGCCTGGACAAAGACGATCAGCCAGGTCTCCGTCGGCAGGATCGCATAGACGGCGAAACGCAGCGCATGACCCAGGATGCCGATGACCATCGTCCACCGCCACCCGAGCTTCTTCAGGACGGCGCCGAGGATGGCCATCGTCACGATTTCCGAGATCTGACTGAGACTCATGACGGGCATGATCCAGTTCCGCTTGATGCCCGGTCCGCCGTCCGTCGTGCCGAGGAACGTCCCCGTCCAGCTGAAGTAACAGTTGTGGACGAACGAGTCGACGAAGGCGATCAGCCAGAGGATAAGCACGAAGGGCTGCTTGAGGAGCTTCGTGGCCTCGAGCCAGGCGAATTTCTCGACGTTCGCGCCCTCGGCCGCCTTCTTCGGCGGCGTGTGCGGCAGCGTCAGGCTGAACGCGGCCAGCGCGAGCGACCCGGCACCCGCGACGATATAGGTCCACCGGGTCATGTCGATCGCCGCCTGGCCGCTCAGGCCGGTGCCCAGCGCGGTTTTCAGCCAGTCGACGAGCCCGTGGGGATGAGCGGCATCGACCTTGGCCCAGTCGACGAAGATGAACGTGAACGGCCACGCGGCCAGGATCCAGCCGATCGTGCCGCCCATGCGGACGGGGCCGAAATCCTTCTGCGGGTCCTTCAGGTTCGCGAACGCGATCGAGTTCGTGATGGAGATCGTCGGCACATACAGCAGGCAGTGGACGAGCATGAGGCCGAAGAAGCCGCCGAACGACTTCGTATAGCCGCAGCCGATCAGCGCCAGCCCGCCCACCAGGTGGCTGAACGCGAGGAAGCGCTCGCCCGAGAAGTTGCGGTCGGCGAACTGGTTGCTGAAGAACATGCCCACGATGGCGGCCACGGGAAACGCGTTCAGGATCAGCGACTGCTGCCCCGCCGAGAAGCCCAGGCTCGGCAGGTAGCCGAAGATGAGCGGCAGCCATGCGCCCCAGATGAAGAACTCCAGCAGCATCATCAGGAAGAGCCGCGCGCGGATGTACGGGATCGCCGGCGTCGAACTGTCCATGCTATTTCTTCCCCTTGAAGACGTCCTTCGCGGTATACGTCTCCCGGGCGACCGGCGGGACGTAGTCGTCCAATCCGGCGACCGGCCATGCCAGCCGTTCGCCGCGCTCCGCGCTCATGTAGCACGCCATCAGGAGCCGGGTCACCTCGAGACCGTCGTCGAAGGTGAGCTCCGGCGCCTTCTTCGCCAGGAAGCGTTCGGCCATATGGCGGTTCTCGTCCTGGTAGCCGTACTCGTTGGGCTCATCGGCGACCAGCGGCATCAGCCCCTGCTCGGCCGTCTGCTTCTCGAGGATGTCCTCGCCGGGCGCGCCCTTCACCTCGCGCGAGAAGAACACGTTCAGGTGGTTGTTCAGCGACGTCCCCGTCAGCGAATACTCGGGCCCCATGACCTCGAGCGACAGGCGCAGGCCGGGGCCGCTGTAGCTCCACGACGTGGTCACTTCCGTGATGACGGGATTGCCGGCGTCGTCTTCCCAGGCGACGGTGGCGCGGGCGAAATCCTCGGAGGGGCGCCTGGCCCAGTCCACGCCCATCGACGCCTGCAGCTTCTTCGCGTAGTCGGGCCGGGCCCACTTGAGCGTCGCGATTTCGGCGCTGATGGTGCGGGGCGTCAGGCTCGCGCGGTTCTTCTTCGGATCGGTGAGGAGGTAACGGGCGCATTCGAGGGCGTGGCAGAGCATGTCGTTCAGGACGCCGCCGCCCGCGTCCTTGCCCCTCCAGAACCACGACTCGTGCGGGCCGCCGTGCTCCTCGGCGGCGCGGGCGAGGTAGGGGCGGCCGGCCGACGCGGCCCCGCGGGCCCAGAGGACCTGCCGGCCGCGGACGGTCATGGGGGTGAAGACCTGGTTCTCGAGATAGCCGGTGTTGAATCCCTGGGCGAGTTCGACGACGCGCTTCGCCTCTTTGACGTTGCGGGCCAGCGGCTTTTCGCAGGCGATGCCGAGGAGCTTGCCCTTCCCCCCGGCGGCGACGATCTCTTCCATGACCTCGATGCGGGTCGTGTTGGGGGCGCAGATCCAGATGGCGTCGATCTCGGGGGCCTTGACCATGTCGGTGACGGTCTTATAGGCCCTGGCCTGGCCGACGTCGAGGTCGCGGGCGACTTTGGCGGCCTTCTCGGCCTTCTCGAACGTGCGGCTGGAGACGCCGAGGACGTCGGCATTGCGGACCCCGACGAAGGATTTGATGTGGAAGGTGCCGTTGAAGCCGGCGCCGACGATGCCGATGCCCAGGCGCTTGCCCATGCTAAACCCCCGATTAGCACTCCCCGCTCGACCCGCTACGTTAGCACGGATGGGCCATTTGTCCAAAGAAACGGCGGGTTCAGGAGGCCGAAGCAGGGTTGATCGCGACCAGGACGGTGCCGACCGCGATGAGAGCGACTCCGACCCAGGTGCGCCAGTCGACCTTCTCGCGCAGAAACACCATCGCCGCGAAGACCATGAGCACGGGGCCGATCCCCTGGAAGGGGTAGACGTAGCTGATATCCATTTTCTGCAGCAGGCCCATCCACACCAGGAACCAGACCGTGAGCAGCCCGATCCCGGCCCCGACTCCGGCGAAGACGCGACCCCTCCGCCGCGGCTTCCGGTCGAGCTCGTTCATCCCCTTCTTCAGGAACACCTGGCCCGCCACGAGGGCGACCTGGCTGAGCAGAATGAGCGCGAGACCCAGGGGCGTCACAGCTTCTCCTCCGCGGCGGCCGCCGGCTGCGCGCAAAGGACGATTCCCGCGGTGATGAGGGCGATCCCGGCCCAGCGCAGCGCGCCGATCTGCTCGCCGAGAAGCCACCAGGCCCCCAGGGCGATCAGGCCGAAGACCACGCTGGTGACCGGATAGGCGATCGTCAGAGGAATCCAGCGGAGCACATAGAGCCAGTTGACGAAGGCCAGGATATAGACCGCGATGCCGCCGAGGACCCAGCCGGAGCCCAGGGTCATGATCCCCGTCCACTCCAGCCACCGCGGCGCCGGGATCCGGGCGGTCCGGGTGGCGCCCTTCTTGAGGAGCAGCTCCGAGACCGTCATGAGCAGGCAATTGAGGACGAGATGCAGGGTCGGGTTGAGATACCACGCCTCCGGCGGCGAGGGACGAGGGGCCGCCGGTTCGGGTTCCACGCGGAGCATTCTACGATCCGGAGCGGTCGCGGTCGCAGCAGTTCGAAGACGTCGCAGGATTCGGCATGATAGACTGGTGTTATCGGCTCAACGGTATGAACGTCGTCCTCACCCTCCTCCTGCTGGCCCTTCAATCCGCGCCTGAAGAAAAGCCAAAGACTCCCGCCGACCGCGACGCGATCCTCAGGAAGGCCGAGGAGCTGATCGAGGCCCGTGAGACGCCGGGCGCCCTGGAGCAGGCGATCGTCCTGCTGAACGGCCTCTTTTCGGATCCGGGTCCCGGCCTCCCGCTGCTGATCGACCTGGCCCGGGCGCACGCCCTCCTGGTCGACACGTACGATCTCGGGAAGCAGGCCGAGAAGCCGAGGCACAAGGAGCACCGGGAAGCCGGGAAGATCGCGGCGACGCGGGCGCTGTCGATCGATCCGCAATCCGGTCCCGCGCACTATTGGAACGGCATCCTCCTGCTCTACAGCTCGGATGGAGAGCAGTCCTATGCCGTGCTCAAGCAGTCGGTGAAAGAGCTGGAGATCGCGGACCGCCTTTCGCCGGACTATGACGGCGCGGGTCCCGCACGCATGCTGGGCCGCATCTATCAGCAGACGCCGGGCTGGCCCCTCCTGGGCTCCAATCCCAAGGCGATCGAATACCTCGAGCGGGCCCGGAAGTCCGCCCCGGACAACCTGAGAAACGGCCTCTGGCTCGGTCTCTCCTATGAGACCGTCGGCAAAACCAAACCGGCGAGGGAACAGCTGACCTTCGTCCTCGCCTCCAAGCCCCATGCCGGCCACGAGCTGGAGGAAGCCGCCCTCAAGAAGGAAGCGGCGGACCACCTGAAGCACCTGGAATCGAAGTAGGCGGAATTCCGCGCACTTTCGGCGTGACGCTCCCGTCCAAGGTACGTTTAGTCCAGCAGACGAGGAGCCCCATGGACAATGAAGAGGGCCTCGTACGCCGGGCGCGGGACGGTGACCGCGCGGCGTTCGAGGAACTGGTGAGGCGAACGTCCCGGATGGTCTACGCCAGACTCTATCTGGATACGGGCGATCCCCACACCACCGAAGACCTCGTCCAGGAGACTTACTTGCGCGCGTTCCGGTCCATCCGACAGATCAGCGACCCGCTCGGCTTCCGGGCCTGGCTGATGACCGTCGCCCAGACGACGCTGATCGACTCCTACCGCCGCGCGGGCGCCATCCGGCGAGCGCCGCCTCCTCGCGCCGGCCAGGAGGTGCTCGACGGCGTCGCGGCCCCCGACCCCGAAGTTCCCGGCGCCGCCGAGACCCGCGAAAAGGTCCGCGCGATCCTCCAGTCCCTCCCCGAAGAATACCGGCTTCCCCTCACGCTTCGATACATCGACGGTTCCGACTACGACGCGATCCAGCTGCAGCTCGGCCTCTCCGCGGGCTCGCTCCGCGGCCTTCTCTATCGAGGCCTCCAGCTGCTGCGCCGGGCCGTCAAACAGGAGGTCTCCCATGAGTCACGCTGACCACGAGTGGGCCAAGGAGCACATCGCCGCGCATCTCGCCGGCGGCCTCAACGCCGAGGAGCGCGCGCGCCTCGAGGCCCACGCCGCCTCCTGCGCCGAATGCATCGCGGAGCTCGACGCCGCCCGCCGCTTCGACCGCCAGATGGACGAGCTCTTCACGCCCGTCCGCGCCAAGGCCGGCATGGAGGAGCGCATCATCCAGAAGCTGCGATTTCAACCCGCCCCCTCTCAACGGTCGGCCGCGGGACGCATCCTGATGGCCGTCGCCGCGGTCATGCTCCTGGGCGTGCTGGGCTACGTCATCATCGAAGTCGACCAGGGCAATAGTCCGCTCATGGCCCTGGAACGAGCCTCCAGCGCTGCGCCGATGGCCGCGACCATGACGCCGCCGGAGCCTCTGGGGGTGGATCCGAATTCCGGACTCGGCGCTTCGCCGGCCGGCGGCGCGAATTACCAAGGACTGTCCAGATCGGCCGCGAGCGCCGATGAGCTGGCCCTGGCGCGACTGGAGCCCGAGAAGCTCAAGGAGCTGGGCGGCGTCGACCGCCTGTCCCGCGACCGCGACAAATCCCGCGAGCTGCGGGCCTTCGGCGGACAGTCCGATCACAACGAAAGCCTGGATGACCGGATGTCGTCGCTGGCCGCCAAGGCTCCCGGCATCGGCGGCGGACCCGGCGAAGGGCGCCGCGGCGCGAGCCCGGAACCGGCGGCCGCTGCCCCGGCTTCCGTGCTCGCCCTTCAGGAGGGCCAGCAGAAGCAGGTCTACAGCTACCGCAACAATGGACCCGCCCAGGCGCCCGCGGAGCCGAACTACTTCAAGCCCGGCGACGCGCCCGCCGATGCGAAGGCGCTCAAGGGCGAGATGGCCAAGGCCGAGAAGGTCGATGAGCAGTTGCGCAAGACCGCGCCCCGCGCCGGCGAGTTCAAGGAGCGCCAGGCGCAGCAGAACGGCGCGCAGGACAAGGGCGGCGGGGGCCAGGGCGCCGGCAAGGACCAGGCCCCGCAGCAGGCCGATCCCCAGCAGCCCGCCCAGCAGTTCCAGCGCAGGGTCATCCGCACCGGCGAGGTCGAGTACGAGATCGAGTCGTTCGACACCAGCGTCCTCACCATCACCAAGCTCGTGGAGGAGGAAGCCGGGTTCATCGCGACCGTCAACAGCGACAAGCTCCCCAACGGCAAGGTCCGTGGGGTGGTCGTCGTCCGCGTCCCGCCCGAGCGGCTCGACACCCTGCTCCTCAAGCTCCGCGGCATGGGTGAGCTCAAGAGCCAGAACATCCGCAGCCAGGACGTCGGTCGCCAGTACTACGACCTGGAAAGCCGCCTCAGGGCCGCCCGCGCCATGGAGGAGCGCCTGCTCCGCATCATCAAGGACGGCAAGGGCGAGATCAAGGATCTGCTCCTCGCCGAGAAGGAACTCGGCGAGTGGCGCACCAAGATCGAATCGTACGAGGGCGAGAAGCGCTACTACGACAACCAGATCGGCATGAGCACGATCACCGTCACCCTCACCGAGAAGGAGATCCGCTCCGCCAGCGCCGTCACCGAGACCGAGCGCGTCCAGATCGGCCTCGAGGTCGAGGACGTCGAGAAGGCCCATAAGGCGGCCCTCGCCGCCGTCGCCGAGGCCAAGGGTCGGGTCACCAAGTCCGAGCTCAAGCAGCTCGCCGCAGGACAGTACAGCGCCCTGGTCCACTTCGAGGTCAGCCCCGACGCCGCCGGTCCGCTCCGCGACCGCTTCAAGCAGCTCGGCAACGTCGCGCGGCTCGACATCGACCGCGTCCAGGAAACCGAGGGCGGCATCAAGGTCCTCGAAGCCCTCAAGGTCAAGCAGAAGGACACGCAGTTCTTCATCTCGATCTACAACCTCGCGAACATCAGCCCGCGCGAGACCGTCGTCCTGGCGATGGCCGCCAACGACGCCGAGGCCGCCTACAAGACCATCCTCGCCCGCATCGAGAAGGCCGGCGGCCGCGTGGTGACGTCGAGCCTCAACCGTCAGAAGAACGACCAGACCACGGGCACGCTCCGCTTTGAGATCAAGTCCGCCGAGGCCGACGCCGTCCTGCTCGACATCCGCGCCGCCGGCGAGGTCATGCGCCTCGACGTCACCGAGAACCCCGACACCCAGAATGTGACGAAGTCGAAGAAGGGCTTCCAGGTCCAGATCTTCGCGATGGGGCTCGTGGATCCGCGCGAGACGACGACGATCACGATCGCGTCGAAGGACGTGCCCGCCGCCTATAAGGCGTTGCAGGACGCCCTGGCCGCCGCGGACGCGCGGGTCTCGAACGCCCAGCTGAACGAGAACGACCGGCAGAACGTGAGCGCGTCGCTGTTCTTCGACTACCGCCGCGACAACGACGCGAAGATCCAGGCCGCCCTTGCCGCCTCCGGCGAGGTGCTCACGCGGAGCTCGGTCCGCGCCCAGGACAACGACCGGACGGTCGACTCCAAGAAGCGCCTCAACCTGACCGTCATCAACCTCTCGACCATCCCGCCGCGCGACACCTTCGTCATCGCGGTCGAGGTCGAGCCGGTCGACGCCGCCGTCAGCGCCGTGGAAGCGCTGGCCGCGGAGTTGAAGGGCCGGGTCATCGAGTCCCGCGACACGACGGGCTCCAACGGCCGCCACAACAGCAAGTTCACGATCGACCTGCCGCTCTCGGCGGCCCGCGGGGCGGCCGACAAGATCAAGCGCATGGGCACGCTGCGGGTCTTCGACACGCTGCGGAATGCCCAGGCGCCCGAGGGCGAGCTGGCCGTCGGCCGCCTCGACGTGACGATCTCGAACCCGTCGCAGCTGGTGGACGCCGAGTCCGGCCCCTGGACGCGCATCAAGAGCGGCCTCTCGGTGGGCCTGACCGCGCTGTCCTGGTCGCTGACGCTGGTGATCGTCGGCCTCTGCTTCGTGGTGCCGGTCGGCCTGATCGGCTGGCTCGGGATGCGGATCTACCGCAGGACGAAGGTGAAGCCGGCGTAAGGCGCCCTGCAATAGGGGACTCGGAGTCCCTTATTGCAGAAGGGCGACCAGGAGGCCTCGCGCGTCTTGCGCATGGCCTTCCACCCCTTCTTGGCGCGCTGGGCGCCGATCGCCGTCTTGACGTCCTTCTGCTCCTCCGGGGGAGGCAGCACGGCCGGCCGGCCCAGGGACTGCAGCCAGAGCTCCCGTGCCTATCCTTTTTGTGTGGTACAGGTGCTCATCCTCCTGGTCCTCGACCTCCTTCACCGCGTCGTGGATCATCCTGCCGGTCTCGCCTTTGAAGCGGCCCGCGATCTCTCCGAGGAGCTCCCAGTTCATAGGATCCTTCGTCTCGGCGAGGACGATGGCTTCGCAGGCCGCCCGCTGGGCGGCGCCCGCATCCCCCGATTCCTTCGCCTCCTTCATGGCCTTCACGAGCGCTTCCCCGATGGGATGCACGGGGTTCCGGGCGGGGGATTGGGCCTCCGGGTCCAGCCCGACCGCCATCACGAGCCGCGTGGCGATCTCCACGTGCTTCCTGGTCTGGTCCAGGTACTGGGTCCATTCCTCGCGCAGATCCTCGTTGATCGCACAATCCAGCGCCGTCGTGTAGACCTCGACACCGCCGAGCTCGGTCTCGAGAAGCTGATAGAAAAGAGCCTCGTCGGCCTTGGACAGAGTTTCGCCGTTCGACTTGTCGTCGTTTTTCATGATCGCCGGTCCCTGAGGCTGGAACCCTCGGATCTTCTCTACCATCGCCGAGAGTTTCCCGCCGCCCGTATGCCGCGACAAATCAGTTCGATTGGTTTGTTGCAACCGTCGCTCAGGCCGGGTGGATGAGACGAAGGCAGCGCTCGGCGAGGACGGGGACGATCGGGGCGCCCCCGCGGAGGGCGTCGCCGAGCTCCGAGAGAGCCGCCGACTGCTCCCCGTCGAGAAAGTGTTCGTCGTAGAGCTTTCCCGCCTCCGACAGCATCCCGTCATCCTGAGCTCGGTCGCGGGCGGCGTCGGAAGCCACGGCCTCCAGCCAGCGCCGCAGATCGTGGAGCCGTCCCTTGGCATCCGGCCACATCTTCATTTCAGCGCGGGCTTTGGGGCGGTCCGTTGCCCTTGGGCCCCCACTTGGGATCCGTCGTGAGGATGAAGCGGTCGATGAAGGCGCCGTCCTCCCGGACCCAGAAGCTGAAGGTGTGTACGCCCGGCGCCGCGACGGTGAACGTCGCGTTCTTGCCGTCGTTCTGCTTGTTCGTCCACACCCACTTCTTCGTCGCGGGATAGGCCATCTGCCCCAGCGTCTTCACCGGCTCGCCGTCCAGCCCGCAGTGGAAGGAATTGTCGGAGTCGGCGTCCGCGGCCGCGCGCACCCACACATAGTGCGGCCCCGACTTCACGAACTCGATCCGGAAATCCAGCCGGGGACTCTTCGCCGCATAGTCGGTCGTGAACAGCGTCCCGTCGTTCGGGAGCCCCTGCATCGCGCCGTCGCCTTCGAAGCCGGGCGGCTGTTTGACGAAGGTCCACGAATGCCCGCTCTCGTCCTTGCGGTCGGAGAAATGCTCCGCCTCGATGCAGACGATCCCGTCGGCCCCCTGCTTGAAGATGCCGGGCGCGACGGCGTCGATCGACTTCCGCAGCGCCGTGGACCGCTCGGGGAGACTCCAGCGGCCGACGCGGTCGCAGATCTCTTTGACCTCGACCTCGGAGCCGCGGCGGCGCGCTTCGAGCGCCTTGTTCTCGAGCGACGCGTAGAGGGCCTGGATCTCGTCGTTGGTCTTGCCCAGGCGCCGGTCGATCGGCAGCGTCCACTCCGGGGCGTCGTGCCGCTTCCGCGCGCTGGCGAGATACTCCAGGGCCTCCTTATAGCCCTCCTGCCGGCTCACGCCGGCGATGCTGTCGTCGATCCTCGCGAGCTCGGCATCGAAGTTCTCGCGAGGCTTCGGCGGCTCGGGAGCGGTCCGTTCGACCCTCGGCTGCGGCGGGGTCGGGGCCGGATCCGGCACCTTCGGAGGCGAATTGCCGGACATGGCGACGACGAGGACCATGACGAGGACGGCGATCCCGACGACGGCCGCGATCACCGGAGTCTTCGACGGCGGCGCCTGGGGCGGCGGCGGGATGATCTCCGTTCCCCGGCTCGGCGTGCGCTTCGAGACCGCGCGGGTTTTGCTCTTGGTCTCCTTGAGCATGCGGGCGAGCAGGTCCTCCCGCTCCTGGGGCGGCAGGTGGGTGAGCATCGCGGAGGCGCAGGCGGCGCAGGCCACGCGGTCGCCGATGCTGTACGCCACGCCCTTGCCGGAGTCGGCGCCGACGATGCGGGAACTGCACTTGAAGCAGTAGACGATTTCCTGTCCCACGACGTCTTTACTATGACCTAATAATTGCGCAGGTCAACCGGCAAGGGTCTTTTCTCGCCGCCGCTGCATCCTCCGGTTACCATGGGCCCTCGATGAGAGCCCTTCTCGTCCTGATGGTCCTGCTCGGCTCGGTCTCCGCCCTCGAGGCCCAGGTGGACGAGCGCCTCGTCACGAAGACCTGGAAGACGGACAACTTCTGGGCCGAGACCTTCGACCGGCCTTATCGCACCTTCGCGCGCGAGATCGAAGACTCGGGCGAGTCGTTCTACATGTTCAACTGGGACTCGAAGGGCCGGATCAAGTTCGACCAGGTCGACCTGAACCCGTCCGTATGGCTGGGCTACAAGCTGAACACGATCACGGCCTACTCGGGGGACGACTTCTACAACCACGCCTTCGGCGACGTCGCGATCTCGGTCGGGGGAAAGCTCGCCACGATCGATCCCGAGTGGACGGTCCTGGCCGGCGCGGGGATGGGGACGGCGAACGACGGCCGCTGGGACAACACGCACGCGCTGTACGGAGCGGCGACGCTGGAGTTCCAGCGACGCTTCGGCGCCACCGACGTGTGGCATGTCGGGCTGACGTACGACGGCAACCGCGGCTTCGCCAGCGCGATCCCCCTGCCCTACTTCATGGTCGAGGTGACGCCCGATCCTTCGCTCACGCTGTGGCTCGGCTTCCCCGAAACGAACTTGACCTGGCGTCCCACGGACTTTCTGACCCTCTCGGCGCTCTGGCGCGTCCCGTCGCAGGCCTGGGCGCGGGTCGACGTCGACCTCGGCTCCGGCATCACGATCTTCACCGCGGTCACCCGCCGCATCGACGGCTTCCACATCCGCGATCAGGAACGACAGGAGGTGTTCTTCGAGGTGAACACCGCGGAGGTCGGGGTGCGCTGGGCGAATCCCTATGTCGACTTCGCCCTGTCGGCGGGGATGACGTTCGGGATGCGGACCTTCATCGGCGACGACATCCGGCATCGCTCGCAGGGCATCTCGGTCGAAGACATGCCGTTCATCGGGATCACCGTCCCCGGCGTCACCTGGCCCGCGCCGCGGTCCGCCAACCTCCGTTACTGAGGCGGGTCGTCCTTCAGGGGCGCCAGGAGATGGCGCAGGAAGCGATCCCGGTCTTCCAGGAAACTCCGGGTCGTCCGGTACTGCTCGGTATCCTCGTATTTCGTCTCGCGGATGCCCTCGGAGGAGAACTCGTAAATGGTCGCGTGAGGATAGGCCAGGATGATCGGCGAGTGGGTCGCGATCACAAACTGGGATTTCCGGTCCGTCACGTGCGCGTGCAAGGCTGCAAGAAAGGCCATCTGGCGCTGGGGTGAAAGGGCCGCCTCAGGCTCGTCGAGCACGTAGAACCCGCGGCCAAAAAACCGGTGGGTGAAGAGCGCGAGGAACGATTCCCCGTGGGACTGCTCGTGCAGGGATCGATCCCCGTAATCGCCCAGGTACAGGTTGAGTTTCTCGATCTCGGTTGCGACGTTATAGAAGCTTTCCGCCCGGAGGAAGAAGCAGTCCTTCTCGCGCTCGGCCCCGCGGACGACGATCAGATGCTCCCCGAGATCAGAGTCGGAACGCCGGGTGGCGAAGAAGAAGTTCTTGCCGCCCCCTTCGGCATTCATGCCGACGGCGTTGGCGACCGCTTCGAGGAGCGTCGACTTGCCGCTCCCGTTCTCCCCCACGAAGAAGGTCACCTTCGGATGCAGCCGGAGCGTCCCAAGCGTCCTGACGACCGGAAGGGAATACGGATAGTTCTCGAATCCGGGGATCCCGGTCCGCTTCAGGCGGATCTCCCGGATATACCCGGGAAACGGGGGGTCGACTTCCTCCTTCTCCTTCCGCGGGCGCATGTCCAGATCATACTCCGTGCGCTCGGGGCTTTCAGGCGAGAGACGCGATATGGCGGCCGATCGCGAGTGACGCCGTCGCGGCCGGACTCGGCGCGTTGAGGACGTGGATCTGGCCCGGGCGGCGCTCGATGCGGAAGTCGTCGACGAGCGCGCCGTTGGGGTCGAGGGCCTGGGCGCGCACCCCGGAGCCGCCCGGCTCGAGGTCGTCCATCGTCACCGCGGGGAGCATCCGCTGCAGCGAGCGCAGGAACGCCGCGCGGCTCCACGAGCGCCAGACCTCCATCAGCCCCATCTGCCAGTGCCGGCGCGCGAGCGTGTGGAAGCCCCTGTACGCAAGCGTCTCGAGCAGGTCCCGCACCCGGATGTCGCTCCAGCGGTAGCCTTCGCGCTGCAGCGCCAGCACCGCGTTCGGGCCGGCCTCCACGCCCCCGCCCACCATACGAGTGAAGTGGACGCCGAGGAACGGGAACGCCGGATCCGGGACGGGATAGATCAGGCCGCGCACCAGCGACGGCCGCTTCAGCGTGTAATATTCCCCGCGGAACGGCACGATCTTCGTCCTGGAGCGCGCGACCCGGTCGCTGTGCAGTCCCGCGCAGTTGATGACGAGGTCCGCCTTCAGCGCGCGCACGTCGTCGACGCGGACGCCGGTCCGCACTTCGACGAAGGTCGCGAGCTTTCTTGCGACCGCGACGTAGTCGATGATGCCCGTGCCGGGGACGTGCAGGGCCGCGATGCCCCGGGCTTCGGGCTCGATCTCCCGCAGGCGCTCCGGGCGGATGCGCTCGGCCGGGACGCCGTTGGCGGTCGCCCGGCGATGCAGCTCCTCGAGGCGCGGGACTTCCGCGTCATCGGTCGCCACGACCACCTTGCCGCAGATCTCGTGGGGAATCGAGTGCTCGCGGCAGAACTCCCGCATCAGCCGCGCGCCTTCGACGCAGAGCTTCGCTTTCTGGGAGCCCGGCTTGTAATAGATGCCCGAGTGGATCACGCCACTGTTGTGGCCCGTCTGGTGGCGGCCGACCCCGCGCTCCTTTTCGAAGACGACGGGCTTCCGGTCGCGCAGCGCGTAGGCGGTGGCGAGGCCCACGATGCCCCCGCCGACGATCGCGATCACCGGTGCTGCTCGAGGAGCCAGGTCCAGAGCTCGGGATCCGCGTAGACGCGGTCCCAGATGAAGTGGTCGGCGCCGGGATACTCGGTGTATTTCGCGCCGGGGATGAGGTTCGACATGTCGCGGCCGCCGACGTTGGACGCGTCCCACGCGTGCGGGCCCGACGGCGGCACGGAGGGATCGAGCTCGCCGTGGAAGATCCAGATCGGCGCCTTGATGCGGTCGGCATCGTCAGGGTCGCCGGCGCCGCAGATCACGACCAGGCCGGCCCAGAGATCGGGATATTTCGCACCCAGGTCGAACGTCGAGCAGCCGCCCTGGGACAGACCGGTCAGGTAGATGCGGCTGGTGTCGATCGACCACTCCCGCTGCGCGGCCAGGATGGAGCCCAGGATGACGCGCTCGTCCTCGCCGACGAACTTCCAGGGCCCCTTGCACTGGGGCGCGAGGACGAAGGCCGGGAAGGTCCACTCGTTCGCGCTCACGTAGGGCGGCAATCCCGCGCGCAGCTGCAGGTCGCCGTCGACGCCGTTTTCGCCGACGCCGTTGAGGAACACGATGAGCGGCCAGGGTCGTTCGGGAGTATAGGATCGGGGAACGAAGACCTGGTAGAACCGCCGGTACAGCTCGCGCTTCTGGAACGCCATGGCGGCTATCCCAGCGACTTGAGGAATTCCTCGTTGGTCTTGTACTTCTCGAGCTGCTTGAGCATCGCTTCCATCGCGTCGAGCGCCTTGTGGTTGGCCACCTCGCGGCGCAGCCGGTAGATCTGCTTCAGCTCCCATTCCGGCAGCAGCAGCTCTTCGCGACGCGTGCCCGAGCGGACCAGGTCGTAGGCCGGGAAGATGCGCCGGTCGGCAAGGTCGCGCGTCAGATACAGCTCCATGTTGCCGGTGCCCTTGAACTCCTCGAAGATGACGTCGTCCATCCGTGACCCCGTCTCGACGAGGACGCTGCCGATGATCGTCAGCGAGCCGCCCTGCTCCACGGCGCGGGCCGCGCCGAAGAAGCCGCGCGGACCCATGAACGCGGCGGCGTCGATGCCGCCCGTCATGGTGCGGCCGCGCTGGGGAGTCATATGGTTGTATGCCCGCGTCATGCGGGTCAGCGAATCGAAGAGGATGAGGACGTCCTTCTTCTCCTCGACGAGGCGCTTGGCCTTGTCAAGCACGGCCTCGGTGACCTTGACGTGCTCCTGGGGCGGCTGGTCGTTGTTGGAGGCCATGACCTCGGCGGTCGTCCCCTTGAGAGCGACCTTGAAGTCGGTCACCTCCTCGGGGCGTTCGTCGACGAGGAGGATGATGACGTGGACCTCGGGGTTGTTCTTGAGGACGGCCTTGGCGATCTTCTGGATGAGGATCGTCTTGCCGGTGCGCGGCGCGGCGACGATGAGGCCGCGCTGCCCCTTCCCGATGGGCGCGAACATGTCGAGCACGCGGGTCGAGAACTCGCCGGGGTCCGTCTCCAGCTTGAGACGGACCGTCGGCTGGACCGCCGTCAGCGACTCGAAGAGCGACGGCGTCTTCGGCCGGTTCGGATTCTGCTGGTGCTGGGGCGGCCGGTTGTGCTGAGGCGGCCGGTTGGGCCGGGGTCCGTGATGATGCTGGGGGCGGTTATGGCCGTGATGTCGCTGGCGACGCTGTTGGTCCACGATCAGCCGTAAATAGGGGAAAAGGGTACTAGGACAGCCCGGATTATAGGAAATGCGGGGTCCGGCCGCAAGCGAGTCTATCCATTGGAAATGCGCGATTCTGGACAAATCAGGGCGGGGGCCTTATGACGGAGCGGATGGCCGGATTCGGAGTCGAGGCGGACGGGATCCTGAAGCGCCTGAAGGGGCTCGTCGGGCGGAAGCCCGCCGCGGATTTCAGCCCCGCCCCCGCGTCCCTGCACGTGCTCTACGAAACCCTCGGACTGACGTTTCCCGGCTTCGACGGGGCGACGAATCCCCAAGCGGCCGTCCGGAAGGCCCTGCAGGCCGGCCTGCGCCGCTACGCGGAGGCGGGTGCGGTCCGGACGCCGGCCTGGCCCTTCCAGCGCCTCTACGACGCCGTTCTCGAGGAGTTCTCCACCGGCAGGTTCCAGGGAACCTGGTTCAACGCCGTTCACCGCATCGGGCAGCGCTGTGGCAATGAACCCCGGGATTTCGTGGAGCGAATCCAGAACGCCGGGTCCCGGGCGCGCAAGGCCGCCCGGACCGCCCTCAAGACCCAGCTCCTCGAGACGCGGCTCCAGTCGCAGTTGCTCGAACCCGCGGTGGAACTGGTCTCCGGGG
>DASQOM010000167.1:0-38682 GCA_035644495.1 Planctomycetota bacterium
GCTGCCGGTGACATAGAAGACCCAGCGCCAGCCGAAATGGTGGGTGATGGCGGCGAGCGCGGGCGCGGCGACGATCGCGCCGAGGCTGGACCCCGTATTGAAGAGCCCGAAGGCGAAGGAGCGCTCCCGAGGGGGGAACCACTCGGACACGGCCTTCCCGGAGCCGGGAAAGCCGCCGCCTTCCCCCATCCCGAGCAGGAAGCGGCAGCCCCGCAGCCCGCCGAGCGATCGCGCGTGGCCGGTGAGGAAGTTCGCCGTGGACCACCAGAGGATCATGAGGAAGTAGCCCCGGCGCGTGCCGATGCGGTCGAGGATCCACCCGCCCCCGGCATACATGAGGCCGTAGGCGACGAGGAAATAGGTGCCGAGGCGGGCATAGTCCGCGTCCGTGATCGGGATATCCCGGCGGACCTCGTTGACGACGACGGGGAAGCTCTGGCGGTCGAGGTAGCTGAGGGCGGTGGCGACGGCCAGCAGCGCGGCGATCCACCAGCGCAGGTGACGGATCTTCATTCCGCGGCCCGCCGGGCGGGCGGCGGCGTTTCGGCGAAGCGGACGAGGACGTAGTCGAGGAAGCCGGCGAAGATCTTGCGGAAGCCCGCCTCGATCCCGCGGTCGCTGCCCTCGAGGATCAGCTTCACCATCCGGCGGTGCTCCTCGGCCATGACGTCGAAGCGGAACTTGCCGGAATGGGGCAGGTCGCGGATGAGCTCGTACCCGAAGAAGCGGGTCGAGACGTCGTTCAGGATGTGCTGCAGGTGGCGGTTGCCCGCAAGCTCCCAGAGCGTTTTGTGAAAGCGCAGGTCCGCAGCCGAGAAGAGCTTGATGTCGCGCCGGCGGCAGGCGTCCTCCAGTTCGGCCAGCGCCTGCCGGAGCGCCGCCTTCGCCCCGGCGTCGGCGGTCGCGCGGATCTTCTTCGCCGCGTGGATCTCCAGGAGCTCGCGGATCTCGAAGATCTCGCGGATGTCCTGCTCGGAGAGCTGGGTGACGTGGGCGCCGTGGTGGGCGCGGATTTCGACGAGGCCCTGCCGGGCCAGGCCCCAGAGAGCCTCGCGGAACGGGGCCCGGCTGACGTTCAGCTCGCGGGCGAGGGTGAGCTCGACGATGCGCTCGCCGGGCTTCAGCTTGCCGTCCAGGATCCAGCCGCGGAGGACGTCGCCGATCTTGTCCCTCAGGACCTCCTTCTCGATCTGCATGAGCCTCCTCAAAAACCTGTTGACATAGTTATTGTCGACAATGATAATGTCGATTGTCAAGACTAATTCTGAGGAACCGCCATGGGTCGACACATCGGGTTCGTCGGGACCGGGCTGATGGGCCGCGGGATGGCCCGCTGCCTGATCCGCAGGGGTCACACCCTCCGGATCTACAACCGCACCCGCGCCAAGGCCGAGGAGGTCGCGAAGGCCGGCGGCCAGGTGGCCGCGACGCCCGCCGAGGCCGCCCGCGGGGCCGACGTCGTCATCACCATGCTCGCCGACCCGGCCGCCGTCGCCGCCTGCATCGAGGGGCCCGACGGCATCCTCTCGACGCTGAAAAAGGACGCCGTCGTCATCGACTCGAGCACGGTGTCGCCCCCCAGCACGAAGCAGATGGCGGAGCGGGTCCGCGCGAAGGGCGGCCACCTCCTCGACGCCCCCGTCTTCGGCAGCCGGAACGAGGCCGAGAACGGCAATCTCGGATTCATCGTCGGCGGCGACCGCGCCGTCTTCGACTCCGTCCAGGACGTCCTCTCCGCCCTCGGCAAGTCCACCTATATGGGGCCGGCCGGCATGGGCGCGACCGCCAAGCTGGTCGTCAATCTCGTCATCGCGAGCGAGCTCCAGGCGTTTCATGAGGGGATGGTGATGGCGACCAAGGCCGGGCTCGACCCGGACGTCATGTACGGCGTGCTGATGAACAGCCGCGCGAAGGCGGGCATCTTCGAGATGAAGGGTCCGAGCATCCTGAAGCGCGACTTCGAGGCGTTCTTTCCGCTGCGCCTGATGGACAAGGACATGCGGCTCGCGCTGGAGACGGCCGAATCGCTCCAGACCCCGCTGCCCGTGGTCCGGGCGGTCAAGGAGGTTCTCGGCGCCTGCATGAGTGCCGGCCAGTCCGAGGAGGACTTCTCCTCGGCCATCAAGCATCTCGAACGCGCGGCGGGCGTCCAGGTCGCCGCGGGGAGGAAATCGTGAAGAAGACCGCCGCGTCGCTGGCGAAATTCGGCATCGCGCCCGAGGACGCCTTCCTGCCGGCCTCGGATAAGCGCTTCCCCGACGGAGCCCAGTACCGCATCGAGATCCCCAGTGTCGAAACGCCCGAGGCGCTCTCGGCCGTGCTCGAGGAGGCGGACCGGCAGAAGGTCCTCCTCCACCGCGCGAGCCAGGGCAGCGGGATCATGATGCTCACCGACGCCGAGCTGACGAAGATGCTCCGGATCGCGAAGGACGCGAAGATGGAGCTCTCGCTCTTCGTCGGTCCGCGCGCGGGTTTCGACACCACGCCGCAGCCGTTCACGGCCGCGGGCAAGGTGATCGGCGGGAGTCTCCGCGGCGGCTCCCAGCTCGTCTTCGCGGTCGAGGACGTCAAGCGCGGCTGCTCGCTCGGCCTCCGCAGCGTCCTCGTCGCCGATCTCGGCCTCTTATGGCTCCTCGCCGAGTTCAAGAAGTCCGGCGAGCTACCGGCCAATCTTGTCCTGAAGATCTCCATCCTGCTGAGCGTCCCCAACCCGGCGACCGCGCACGTGCTCGAGTCGCTGGGGGCGGGAACAATCAATGTCTCGCCCGACCTTTCCCTCGGGCATCTGTCGACGATGCGCGGCGCGGTCTCCGCCCCGCTCGACATCTACGTCGAGGTGCCGGACGGCTTCGGCGGCTACATCCGCACGTTCGAAGTCCCGGAAATGATCCGCGTCGCCTCGCCGGTCTACGTGAAGATGGGCCTGCGCAACGCGCCGGACATCTATCCTTATGGAGAGCAGCTGAAGAACGTCGCCCTGGCGATGAGCCGCGAGCGGGTGCATCGCGCGCGGCTGGTCCTCGACACGATCCAGCGCTACGCCCCGGACGCCGTGATGTCCAAGGCGGGCGCCGCGGGTCTCGGAGTTCCCGAATGCTGAAGATGATCCCCGTCCGGCAGAAATTCCCGGCGTCGCCGCCGCTCGACGTGCGCGCGTCCCTGCGTCGCGATTTCAAGCCGAAGCTCAAGCCCGGAACCCGCATCGCCGTGGGCGCCGGGAGCCGGGGCATCACGAATCTCGCGGCCGTGGTCGGCGAAGTCGTCGCCATCCTCAGGGATGCGGGCGCGAAATCCTTCATCGTCCCCGCGATGGGCAGCCACGGCGGCGCCACGCCGGAAGGCCAGATCCAGATCCTTTCCGAATATGGCGTGACGGAAGCCGCGATGGGAGTGCCGATCCACGCGTCGATGGAGACGGTCGAGCTGGGGACGACGGAAGACGGCGTTCCCGTCCGCTTCGGCAAGGCGGCGCTCGACTCCGACGGCATCGTCGTCATCAACCGGGTGAAGCCGCACACGGACTTCGGCGGTCCGCTCGGCAGCGGCATCGTGAAGATGATCGCGATCGGATTCGGCAAGCAGGCCGGCGCCGCCGCGTACCACGCCGCCGCCAGCCGGCTCGGGATGGAGCGCGTCATCCGCACCGTCTCGAAGGTCGTCCTTCCGAAAGTCCCGATCCTCGCCGCCGTCGCCCTGCTCGAGGACACGTATCACGCGACCGCGAAGATCGTCGTCCTGCCCGCCGGGGAGGTCGAGACGCGCGAGGAGGAGATCCAGGCCGAGGCGCGGCGGCTGATGCCGAAGCTTCCCTTCGACGAGATGGACCTGCTGATCGTGGATCGCCTCGGCAAGAACATCAGCGGCGCGGGCATGGATCCCAACATCACCGGCCGCGGAGTCCACGGATACACGTCGAAGCTGTCGGAGCAGAAAACCCGGCCGCTCATCCGCCGCCTCTATGTCCGCGATCTGACGCCCGAAAGCCACGGGAACGCTATCGGCATCGGGATGGCCGACTTCACGACGACGCGCCTGGCGGCGTCGATCGACGCCGCCGCGACCGGGATGAACGCGCTGACGTCGCTGAGCATCAACTCCTTCAAGATCCCGCTGGCGTTCGACAACGATCGCATCGCCCTGCCGAAAATCCTGGGGACGGTGCCGCTTTCCGACGGACAACCCCATCACGTGATCCGCATCCACGACACGCTCAACCTGGGAACCGTCGAAGTCTCGGAATCCTATGCCGCCGAGCTGGCGGCGCGCGCCGACCTGGAGGCGCTCGGCCCGGCGCGCGAGATGGTGTTCGGCCCCGACGGCAACCTGCCGGCGATCGGTTCGTAGAGGAGGAGCCATGAAATCCGCCCTGTCGATTCTGCTTCTCATGTCGTGCGCGGTGCCGGCCGCGGGCCAGGAGCATCCCGTCGCCGAGATGTCGGCCGAGGACCTGGAGGACAGGATCCGCGGCGGCCTGCTCGGCGAGATCTTCGGCAACCTGAACGGACTGCCGCATGAGATGAAGTACATCGCCGAGCCCGGCAAGGTGGAGTCCTACACGCCGAGCCTGCCGAAGGGGGCGTGGACCGACGACGACACCGACATCGAGTGGGTCTATCTCTGGGAGATGGAGCGCAGCGGCGAACTCTACGTTCCCCCGAAGCGGATCGCCGAGCTCTGGCGCGCCAACATGAACAAGGGGATCTGGTGCGCGAACCTCTACGCCCGCCAGCTGCTCGACCTGGGGATCGAGCCGCCCGTGTGCGGCCGCATCGCCGTCAACCCCTGGTCCGTCTTCAACATCTCCGCGCAGTTCGTCTCCGAGGCCTTCGGGCTGATCTCGCCGGGCATGCCCCGCAGCGCGGCGAAGATCGGCATCCATTACACCCACTATGCGGTCGACGGCGAGCCGATCCAGACGACGCAGCTCTTCACCGCGATGATCGCCACGGCCTTCTTCGAGAGGGACATGGAGAAGATCGTCCGGGCGGGGTTGGCGGCCGTCGATCCGAAGAGCGCGATCCATCCGATCGTCACCGACGTCCTCGGGTGGTGGAAGGAGAATCCGAAGGACTGGAAGGAGACCCGGAAGCGGATCAAGGAGAAGTACACGCATTACGGGGGAGGGGAGAGCGACCGGAACGGCTACGAGCTGAACACCGCGGCGGTGATCGGCGCGCTCCTGCACGGCGGCGGGGACGACCTGAAGGAGATTCTGCGCCTCGCGTTCAATTTCGGCTGGGACGCCGACTGCAATGCGGCCATCTGCGGCGCGATCGTCGGCGTGCTGCGCGGCAAGAAGTGGATCGACGCGCAGGGCTGGGAGATCAAGGACGTCTATAAGAACACCTGCCGGGACGAGATGCCGAAGGACGAGACGATCACCGGCTACGGCGACAAGCTGATCGCGGCGGCGAGAAAGCATATCCTCGCGAACGGCGGCCAGGAGGCGACGGTCGACGGCCGGAAGGTCTACCGGATCCGGCTGGAGACGCCGGCCAACGTCGAGCCGCTGCCCGAGCCGCTCGACCGCCTGGAGGAGCTCCGGAAGGAACTGGGGCCGCAGATCGAGAAGGAGCTGTCGGGAGCGGGGAAGGAGCGCGCGCGCGCGGCCTACCTGGCGCTGGCCCTGGGAGAGGCGGAGCGTCTGAAGAAGGAGCGGCCGGAGGACTGGAAGGCCGCCCTGGAGGAGCTGATAAAGTTCCCCAATGTGCTCCGCCAGATCTACGATGCTCCCCAGCCCCAGGGCGCCCGGATCCAGGCGGCGGCGAAGGCCGAGGGGCTCGAGAAACCCCGCAAATAGGGAGTCCTCATGGCGCATCATGGAAAGAACATGATCGGCGGAGAGCTATCCGCCGCCGGCACCCAGAAGTTCCGCGCCCTGAATCCCGCCACCGGCGGGAAACTGGAAGGCGACTTTGTCGAGGCGACCCTGGCCGAGCTCGACAAGGCGCTCGACCTGGCCGCGCGCGCGTTCCCGGTCTACCGCAAGCTGGCACCGGACCAGATCGCCGCCTTCCTGGAGCGCATCGGCGCAGAGATCGTGGCCCTGGGGCCGGCCCTCCTGGAGAGGACCGGCGCCGAGACGGGCCTGCCGGCGGCGAGGCTGGAAGGCGAGCGCGCCCGCACGGTCGGGCAGCTGAAGATGTTCGCCGATCTGGTCCGCGAAGGCTCCTGGGTGGACGCGCGCATCGACCGTCCGATCCCCGACCGCACACCGCTTCCGAAGCCGGACCTGCGGCGCATGCTGATCCCGATCGGCCCGGTCGCCGTCTTCTGCGCGAGCAATTTCCCGCTGGCGTTCTCGGTCGCCGGGGGCGATACGGCGTCGGCGCTGGCGTCGGGCAATCCGGTGCTCGTGAAGGCGAATCGCGCGCATCCCGGCTGCGCCGAAATGGTGGGCGACGCCGTCCGCAAGGCGGTCGCCGCGTGCGGCCTGCCGCCGGGCGTCTTCTCGATGATCCACGGCGCGAACCACGACCTCAACTTGCGCCTCGTCAAGCATCCGCACACGAAGGCCGCGGGCTTCACCGGATCACTCAAGGGCGGCCGCGCGCTCTTCGACGCGGCCGCGTCCCGCCCGGATCCCATCCCCGTCTACGCCGAGATGGGGAGCGTGAACCCCGTTTTCATCCTGCCGGGCGCCCTTCGCGAGCGCGGCGACGCAATCGCCGAGGGGCTGAAGGGCTCCGTCACGATGGGCAACGGCCAGTTCTGCACGAAGCCCGGAGTCGTGTTGGCCTTCGACGATCCCGCCCTCAACCGGTTCATCGAGATCATGAAGGGCCTGATGTCGCAGCAGCCCCCCGGGACGCTGCTGCATCCCGGAATCCTGAAATCCTACGACGAAGGCGTGAAGGCCTTCGGCACCCTGGCGCACGTCGTGGCAACGTCCGCGACGCCGGCCGACAAGACGAAGACCCAGGCCGAAGCCGCCGTGTTCGAGACCGACGCCCTGCATCTGCTGAAGGAGCCCCGCCTGCGCGAGGAGGTCTTCGGGCCGGCGACGCTCCTCGTCCGCTGCGGGACGCGCGACGAGCTGGAGCGGGCGGCCCGCGCGATGGATGGGCACCTGACGGCGACGATTCACGGCACCGACGAGGACCTCAGGGAGTTCGCGCCGCTCCTCGCGATCCTCGAGGAGCGCGTCGGACGCATCGTCTATAACGGCTTCCCGACCGGCGTCGAGGTCTGCCCCTCGATGAACCACGGCGGCCCTTATCCCGCGACGACGGACGGGAAGTTCACGTCGGTGGGCACTGCGGCGATCTACCGATTCGTCCGTCCGGTCTGCTTCCAGAACCTGCCCGACGCCGCGCTGCCGCAGGAACTCCGCAACAAGAACGTCCGCAAGATCTGGCGACTGGTGGACAGCAAGCTCTCTCAGGACGACCTCTAGGATGAAGATCAAGAACATCACCCCGCTCGTGCTGGGCACGCCCTGGCGCAATCTGACGTTTCTCAAGGTCGAGACCGACGAGGGCCTGGTCGGCGTCTCCGAGGGCCGCAACGTCAACCGCACCGAGGCCCTGCTGGGCTACCTCGAGGGGATCAAGAAGCGCTATGTGGTCGGCAGCGATCCGTTCCGCATCGAAGAGCTCGTGCATCGCATGTTCATCGGCGACTTCGCCCGCGTCGACGACATCGCGGGCATGGGCATCGCCCTCGTCGAGATGGCCTGCTGGGACATCCTGGGCAAGGCGCTGAAGCAGCCGGTCTACCAGCTGCTGGGCGGCGCGGTGCGCGACAAGATCAAGGCGTACGCGAACGGCTGGTACACGGTCGAGCGCGAGCCCAAGGCCTTCCACGAGGCGGCGAAGAAAGTCACGGCGAAGGGCTATAAGGCGCTCAAGGTCGATCCGTTCGGGGCCGGCCTTTACGAGATGGAGCGGGCGGAGAAGAACCGGTCGATCGCGCTGGTGGAGGCGATCCGCGACTCGGTCGGCCCCGAGGTCGAGATCATGATCGAAATGCACGGCCGCTTCAGCCCTGCGACGGCGATCGAGCTCTCCGCCGACCTGGAGAAGTTCAAGCCGTCGTGGGTCGAAGAGCCGGTGCCGCCGGACAACCTCGAGGCCATGGCCAAGGCCGCGTCGAAGATCAACATCCCCGTCGCGACCGGTGAGCGCGTCCACACGCGCTTCGAGACGCGGCGGCTGCTGGAGCTGGGCGCGATCGACATCCTGCAGACGGACATCACCGAGTCTATGGGCCTGCTCGAGGGGAAGAAGATCGCGGCGATGGCGGATGCGTCCTATGTCACGTTCGCGCCGCACAACGTCGGCGGTCCCGGCAGCACGGCGGCCTGCCTGCATCTCGCCGCCTGCACGACGAACTTCAAGATCCAGGAGCATTTCAACGACTTCGTCGACTCCTGGGTCAAGGAGGCGGCGACGGGCCCGGGCTATCCCGAGGTGAAGGACGGCTACTTCCCGCTCCCCGGCGGGCCGGGTCTCGGGATCACGCTCAACGAGGACTTCATCCAAGAGCACCCGATGCAGAGCGAGAACTTCAACCTCTTCAAGGAAGACTGGCACCGTCGACAAAGTAAAGCATAGGGCATCAAGCATCAGAGAAGAGAGTCCCGCCCTAAAACGAGGAGGAGTCACGCCGGAGCCGCCTCAGGGTATTAGTAAGCAGAGGGAATGGAGGCTCCTATGCTGCCACGCGCTGCAATCCTCGCATCGTTCCTCCTGATCCTGGCCGCGCGGCCGGCCGTCGACGCGGTCAAGTCCGCGAAGAGCGGCCCCTGGTCCGACGCCTCCACCTGGGAAGGCGGCGCGGTCCCGCCCGCGGGGTCCAAAGTCCTCATCCGGCCCGGACATACGGTCCTCTACGACGTCGTCTCCGATCAGGCGATCCGATCGGTTCACGTCGGCGGCACGCTCCGCTTCGCGACCGACCGCGACACGCGGCTCGACGTCGGCCTGATCAAGGTCCAGCCCGGGGAGGACTGCGTCGAGGACGGCTTCAACTGCGACGTGCATCTCGCGCCGCCGGCGGAGGGCGGCGTCCGTCCCACGCTCGAGGTGGGCAGGGCGGAGCAGCCCGTCGGGGCCGACCATACGGCGCGCATCCGGCTCGTCTACTTCGACGGCATGGACAAGGAGACCTGCCCCGCGATCATCTCCTGCGCGGGCCGCATGGAGTTTCACGGCGCGCCGTTGAACCGCAGCTGGGTCAAACTCGGCGCCACCCTGAAGCCGGGGGACGCGGACGTCACCCTGTCCGAGCCCGTCACGGGATGGAAGGCGGGGGACAAGGTCATCCTGACGGCGACGAGGCGCGACGAAAACGAGTCGGGCACGCGGCGCCCCGGGAAGCGCAACCGGAAAGTCTTCACCGAGGAGCGGACGATCCGGACGGTCGAAGGCTCGAAGCTGACGCTCGACGCCGCGGTCGAGGTCGAGCACCTCGGCGCGGGCGAGACCCGCGGCGAGATCGCCAACCTGAGCCGGAACGTTGTCGTCGAGTCGGCCGAGCCCGACAGGATGCGCGGCCACACGATGTACCACAAGCACTCGGCGGGCTCGATCTCCTACGCGGAGTTCCGCCATCTCGGGAAGGAGAACGTGCTCGGCAAGTACAGCCTGCACTTCCACCTGCTCGGCAGCTCGATGCGCGGCGCCTCGATCGTCGGCGCGTCGATCTGGGACAGCGCCAACCGCTGGGTGACGATCCATGGGACGAACTACCTGGTCGTGCGCGACTGCGTCGGTTACCAGAGCGTGGGCCACGGGTTCTTCCTCGAGGACGGGACGGAGGCCTACAACGTCCTCGACCGCAACCTCGCGGTGCAGTCCTACAAGGGGAAGAAGCTGCCCAAGCAGGTGCTGCCGTTCGACCAGAACGAAGGCTCCGGCTTCTGGTGGGCGAACAACCTCAACTCCTTCACGCGGAACGTCGCCTGCGAGAACGACCGCTACGGCTACCGCTTCGAGGCGTCACAGTCCCGCGAGCTCCGGATGACGCTGCCGGTGCTGCAGCCCGACGGCGAGCGCCGGCCCGTCGACGTCCGGACGCTGCCCTTCGTGCGCTTCGACGATAACGAGTCGCACAGCGAGGGTCTCTATGGATTCAACCTGGGCGAAGGCGTCGAGCGCGTGGGCCCCGACTTCAAACATCCGCTCGTCGTGCGGAACCTCAAGCTCTGGGACGTGCACTACGCCTTCCGGCCGGAGATTCCGAGCGTGCTGGCCGAGGACGTGAGGATCATTCGCGCGGTCTATGGGATCTACCATCCCGACTTCAACAACCACGTCTATCGGAGGCTCTATATCGGCGACACGGTCGCGGAGCCCTTCAACCGCGGGCACGACGACGAGAACGTGCAGTATGGCCCGTTCACGGTGGACGGCCTCGTGATGGAGCGCTGCAGCGGGACGCTGATCCAGGTGAGCCAGCATTCGCCGACCGGCAAGGCCGCGGCGCACTTCCGCGCGGTCGAGTTCCGCGACAACAGGCGCTACGTTCCCGCCTATGTCGACACCTCGGCGAACGGACAGCCCAAGGACGCGCCGGACGACGACCTGATCCCGTACTACTTCCACGACTGGTACGGCCCGGGCCGCACGGCGAAGCTGCTGACGACCCAGATGGCGGAGCGGGCGAACGACGGGCTGGACTATAAGGAGGGTTCCGCGCCGTTCGCCGGAAAGCACATGAAGTCGGCGGAGACGCACGACGTCGAGTTCCCGGAGCTGCTGTCTCCCGTGGACGACCTGCCGCCGGCGACGATCATCACCTCGGTGTCGAAGGGCCTCGTCCGGGGGACGACCTGCGACAACGGCGTCGTCCAGCGCGTGCTCGTCAACGGCCGCGAGGCGAAGGCGACGGCGCCGAATTTCGCGGAGTGGGAGATCACCCTGGACGCGGCGGGAAAGCTCGAAGCCTGGGCGGAGGACGCGGCGGGCAACGTGGAGACGAACCGCCACGTTCGTTAAGAAAGAGGAATCCTAGTCTTTCGACGCCGCCACCCAGCTGCGGAAGTCGTCGTTGATCTTCTCGAGCTTCGCGCCGGCCCCCTTCTCCAGCGCGGCACGACAGGCGGCGATCGGCGGCGCGAACGGAGTCGCCGCCTTCACCCGCTGGACCTCTTTGTACATCGGGACCAGCCCGCCCTTGTCCTGCAGGTAGAGCATCAGCGCGTGGGCGATGTCGTAGTTCAGGTTCACCTGGTCGCCGCCGAAGAACTCCTGCCCCTTGAAGCCGGTGAATTCGGAAAGAGCCGGGACGCGGTTCTGGGCCAGGGCGGTGCGGACCGGGCGGAGCGTGGAGCCGCGCTCGCCGACCGGGACGCCGTTCTCCAGGCGGAATCGCTCGAAGAGCTGGGCCAGGCCTTCCGTGAACCACGCCGGCTGGCGGCCCGTGTCGTCCTCGAACATCGCGTGGCAGTATTCGTGCGCGAGCGAGCCGGAGTCGGGCTCGAGGTGCAGGACCAGCCACCGCGAGTCGTAGGAGAAGTATCCCCCGACCCACTGGCGGTGCGGCGCGTCGATCTTCGCATATTCCTGGAACGCCGCCTGGTCCTTGAACAGGCGCGCCAGCACCGGGAGTCCCGACGTCTTCAGCCCGAAGAGCTTCACCAGAGGATCGCGCAGTTTCCGCACGTCGTCCAGCGCCTGCGACGCGACGCGCGGCTCCACGTTGCCGGTGACGGCCAGCATCAGGTCCTCGTCGACCTGGATCAGCGGATCCGCGCCGAAGACCTTCTTCGCCTGCTCGAGGAAGCGGTCCCGGTTGAGCCACGGCAGCCCCTTCAGGTGCAGGTCGAAAGCCTTCTCGACCGCGTCCAGCTTCGCGCCGAGGGCCGCCTCGACCGCCGCGGCGCCGCTCACGTCCTTCCGGAACGACTTTCGGTATTCCTCGAAGAAGTTCTTGAGCGCCCCCTTCTTCTCCAGGTACTCCGCGAACTTGAGCGACAGCGACGTATGGGGCGAGAAGCCCTCGCGGCCGTGAAACGTGCCCAGGTCCATCGAAAAGAACGTGCGGAGCGGGGGGAGGGTGCCGCGACGCTGGGCCTCCCGCAGCATCGCCGCGCGGTGATCGAAGGTCGCGGGCTCCGGGTCCGGATCGTCCAGGACCGACAGGGCCGCGGCGATCCAGGGCGGCATCGCGTTCCCGTTGAGGCTGTCGGTGAGCAGGAAGATCCGCGAGGCCTGGAGCGCATAGGCCCCGGCGGCCTCCGTCCGCAGCAGCACGCGCCGGTTCGGGACGTCGTAGTACGTGGTCTGCGGCACCGGTCCGCCGTAACGCTTCGCCGTGTAATCGCGGTAGCTCTCGGCGCTGCCGAAAAGGATGATCAGCAGCGAGTCCTGCGGGGGGACGTCGAGAGCCCGCGTGCGGTATTCCCTCACCGCCCGGCGGATCGAGTTCCGGAGCGCGGCGGGGTCGGCTTCGTCCGCGGGACGCGCGAGCAGGATGCCGGACTCGACGCGTTCGACCGCGAAGGCGCCGCCGAGGTCCTTCTTCGCCGCGGCGAGGGGATCGGCCTGAAGGCAGGGGAGGCCGAGGAGGGCCAGGACGGCGAGCGTCCTCATCTCACTTTAGGGGACGTCAGGGATTGCCGTTTCCCGACGCCAGCAGGAGCGCTTCCGCCCGCTTCGCGTCCACGGGCTTGCTGAACATATAGCCCTGGGCGTACTCGCACTGGAGCTCCCGGAGCGCGTCGCGCTGGATCACGGTCTCCACGCCCTCGGCGATCACGTTCAGGTCGAGGTTCTGGGCCAGGGCGAGGATCGTGCGGATGATTTCGCGCCCGCCGCCGTCGGCCTTCATGCCCATGACGAACGAGCGGTCGATCTTGAGCGTGTCGACCGGGAACCGGTGGAGGTAGCTGAGCGAGGAGTAGCCCGTCCCGAAGTCGTCGAGGTAGATCCGGAACCCCTCGGCGTCGAGCTGCTCGAGCTGGCCCGTCGCCGCCGGCGAGCTGTCGAGCAGCACGGTCTCGGTGATCTCGAGGCGGAGCGCGCCGGGGTCCAGGCCGAACTCGCGGACGGCGTTGCGGACGTGGTCGGCGAGGTCGGTCCGGGTGAACTGCTTGACGGAGAGGTTGACGCTGATGGACAGCTCCTCGGCGCCTTTGAGGCGGTTGCGCCAGTCGCGGAGCTGGCGGCAGGCCTCGCGGAGCACGTAGCGGTCGATCTCGATGATCATCCCCGTCTCCTCGGACATGCGGATGAACTCCGCGGGCGGGACGAGGCCGCGGTCGGGGTGGTTCCAGCGGATCAGCGCTTCGAAGCCCGTGATGTGGCCGGTGCCGAGCACGACGACGGGCTGATAGTAGACCTGGAATTCGCCGCGTTCGATCGCGCGGCGGAGCTCCGTCTCCTGGCGGAGCAGGTCGACGGCGCGCGAGTGCATGCTCCGGTCGAAGACCTCGTGGGATGCGCCGCCGCGGGCTTTCGCGCGGTACATGGCGATGTCCGCGTCGCGCAGCATGTCCTCGGGCCGTTCGTAGCCGGTTTCGCTCATCGCGATCCCGATGCTCGCGGTGGTGAAGACGTCCTGGCCCCCGATGCGGATGGGGGCCGCCAGCTGCTGGTGGATGCGGGCGGCGACGAGGGTGGCGTCCGCGCCCGTGCGGACGTCGTCGACGAGGATCGTGAATTCGTCGCCGCCGAAGCGGGCGAGGGTGTCGCCGGGGCGGATGCAGTGCTCGAAGCGGCGGGAGATCTCGATGAGGAACTGGTCGCCCGCGAGGTGGCCGAGGCTGTCGTTGATGATCTTGAAGCGGTCCATGTCGATGAAGAGGACGCCGAAGCGGTGGTCGGGCCTGCGGGCGGAGAGGCGGATGGCCTGGCCGAGGCGGTCGAGGAAGAGGGCGCGGTTGGGAAGGCCCGTCAGCGAGTCGTGGAAGGCGTCGTGGACGAGCTGCTCCTCGAGGGCCTTGCGCTGGGTGATGTCGATGGCGGTGACGACGGAGAAGCGGAGGCGGCCGTCGCGGTCGTGCAGCGGGGTGATGGACCAGGCCAGGTGCGGCTGGGCGCCGTGGCGGGTCAGCCACGAGTGCTCGTGCTGGTTGCCGCTGGCCTCCGACGGCTGCATGGCGATGATCTCCCGCACGGTGTCGGAATCCTGCGGGGCGATGAACGCCTCCCAGAACAGCTTGCCGGCCGCCTCGGCGGTCGTGGCGCCCGTGAGGTGGCCGGCGGAGCGGTTGAAGCGGACGATGCGTCCGCCCGGATCGAGGACGACCATCAGCATGTCGGTCGAGTCCAGGACGGCGTCGGTGAAGCTGCGCTCCTCGCGCAGGCGGTCCTCGACCTGGCGGCGCTCGGCGGCCTCGAGGGTGAGCGCGGCGAAATCGGCGAAGGAGGAGGCGCACTCCTGGTCCTCGAGGGGCCAGTCGCGCGGCGGGCCGATGTGCTCGTGGCAGAGGACGCCGACCAGGTTGCCGTGGAGGCGGATGGGCGCATCCATCATCGAGAGGATGCCCTGGGGCTTCAGGTAGGGATCGGAGAATTCCGCGGTGCGCGGGTCGCGAAGGGCGTCGGAGGCGGCGACGACCCGGCTCTCTTCGAGGGCGGAGAAGTAGCGGGGGAAATCCCGGGCCCGGAGGACCTTGCCCTCCTTCTCGAACGCGTGGCGGGACCGGATGTAGAGGCAGCGGCAGGCCATCTCCGTATGATCGAGGTTGAAGAGCCAGACACCGACGCGCTCGACGTCGAGCGTCGAGGCCGCGCCTTCGCAAAGGCGGCGGAAGGACTCCTCGGGATCGGTGGGTTCGCGTTTCGCGAGCTCGAGGAGCGAGCCCTGGAACTTGGTGAGCTTCTCGAGGTGGCGGCGGAGGGCCTCGCGGGAGCGGCGGCGCTCGGCGGCATAGCGGACGGCGCGGACGAGGAGGTAGGCGTCGAACTGTCCGCGCACGAGGAGGTCGCTGGCGCCGCGCTCGGCGGCCTGGGAGGCGGAGCAGGCGGCATCGGTGCGCGCATAGGCGATGACGGGAAGCCCCTGGGCGCTGCGGCGGAAGCCGTCCAGGCGATCGAGCGGCGGCCCGTCGCCCAGCTGGAGGTCGAGGAGGGCGACGTCCTGGGGCTGCCGGACGTGAAGCTCAAGGGCCTCCTTCAGGGTGGCGACGCGGGAGAGCTGGAAGTTCAATACGGATTTCACCATATCGAGCATGGAGGAGACCATGCGGCTGTCGGCCTCCTCGCCCAGGACGAGCAGGACTCGATACGGGATGGACTGATCGGTGCGCGTGGTGTCCATGGCCGATACGCTTTGGGAGAAGTATACTCCGGGTCATCAAAAATGGGTCACGCTTTCGGCGCCGACCCATCCCGCTCAGTCCTTCCGCGATACTCCGGTCTGCCAGGACGCGAATTCCATCACCGCCCGGCAGTAGGGGCAGATGTAGGCGCGCTCGAAGACGCGCCGCTGGATCTCCCGCTCGCTCCGCACGAGATTCTCCCACGAGACCGGCTTCTTGCAGAGTTTGCACACGGCGGTGTTCTCGGGCAGGCGGGTGGGATCCATGCGTCCCATTCTCCCGGGGACGCCGGCGAAGGGCAACAAAAAAGCCCCGGCAGCTCTCGCCGCCGGGGCTTCCGTGGTCTTTCAGCGCTACTTCGTGCGGTGGGCCTTGTGCGCGTGCCCGTGATGCCGCTTCGCGCCGTGGTTCTTCTTCGGCGCGCCGCCCTTGTGCGACACGGGCGCGGGTGACGAGAACATCGACGCGTGCGCGGGCGCCGGATGACGGGCGGGCTTGTGATCGGCGGCCACAGCGACCGTGGCCGCGATGCTCCCGAACACGAACAGACCCCCGGCGAGCAGAAGCTTTTTCATGGTTCCCCCTTCCCAGCGGACCGACATAAGGCACATCGCGTGCCCGGCGGGGAACGCGCACCGCGCGTTCGCCACCCTTATGATCGGCGGGGAGGGAGCCCCGGCTTTACTGGAAATCGAAAACTTCCACGCGAAGCCAGTTTTTCTTGTTCCGCTTGATGAACACCTGGTGGCTCGCCGCCTCCTGGTAGGCGTCGTGGTCGGCCACGGTGTCGAAGCAGACGGTGAGGCCGACGTCGTAGGTCGCGTTGATCACGTCGCGGGCCTCTGTTTTTGCGGGCATGCCCGCCCAGAAGTGCTTCACGGTCGGGGTGTCGAGGTACTTGAGGGCGTCCTTCATCGTCTGCTTCGCCGCGCCCTTGGGGGCGTTCTTCTTCATCCAGAAGAACACGGTATGGACCAGCATGGGGGCTCCTTGCAAAAGAGCGGGCACTCTACCGATCGCCGGGCGGAAAGGCAATGCTCCTCTGCGTCCCCCGTCGTGCCTATAATAGTCCCGGAGGAGCTGCGCATGATCCGAGTCCCGGTCGTCCTCGCGGTGCTGCTGCTGGCCGCGCAGGATCCTCCGCGCTACGAGACGCGGGAGAAGCACGATCCGAACGGCATCAACAAGTGGTATCTGGGCCGCGAGATCGCCCACGTCATGGGACCCGGCGGCATCCCCTGGCTGGACCGCCCCGAGCGCGAGGACGAGGAGAATCCCACGCGCTGCATCGAGGCGCTCAAGCTGAAGGCGGACGACGTCGTCGCGGACCTCGGCGCCGGCTCGGGCTTTTACAGCTTCCGGATGGCGGCCAAGGTCGGCGGGAAGGGGAGGATCCTGGCCGTCGAGATCCAGGACGAGATGATCGCCGAGCTGAACAAGCGGATCGCGAAGCAGAAGATCACCAATGTCGACGTGATCAAAGGCACGGTCGACGATCCGAAGCTTCCCGAGGCGGGCGTGGACCTGATCATCATGGTCGATGTCTATCACGAGCTGGAGTTCCCCTTCGAGGTGATGACGGCCGTGAAGAAGTCGCTCAAGCCCGGCGGCCGCGTTGCGCTTGTCGAGTTCCGCAAGGAGGATCGAAACGTCCCGATCAAGGACGTGCACAAGATGTCGGAGGAGCAGATCGGGAAGGAGATGGCCGCGGTGGGTCTGCGCCCCCTCGAGACGGTCGGGATCCTGCCCTGGCAGCATATCGCGGTCTATACGAACCGGGACGTCGACGCCGGCATCGAGCTGGGTTTCCGGCTCGCGATTCCCGAGGATCGCAAGGCGGACGCCTGGAAGATTTCGACGGCGGCCGAGACGGTGATGCGGAAGCGGCTCGACGCGGCGGGCATCGCGGCCTACACGCTCAGTCTGCGCCAGGGCCTCTATGCGCTGCGGCTGCCCGGCGCGACGCCGGAGGACTCGGACAAGGCCAAGCGGCTGCTCGGCCGGGCCGGCCGGCTCCAGTTCCGCTCCGCGGCACCGCTGGACGTCCAGACGAAGTACGTGCAGGACAAGGTCGTGCCCGAGGGGTTCGCGGCCGTCGAGCGGGGAGAGTCCTCCGTGGGTGGAGAATATGAGGCCTATAAGGGATCGATCCTCCTGCGGAAGGAATCGGTGATCGAGGGCAGCCAGATCGTCGGGGCCCACGCGCAGGCGGAGCCGAGTCCCGGACGCGAGAAGCATTGGGTTGTCGCGATCGAGCTCGACGCGGACGGGGCGAAGCGTTTCGACGCGGAAGCGGCGATTCTGTACGAACGGAGGCCCACGGGACTGATCGCGATCCTGCTCGATGGCAAGGTACTGACGACGCCCGCCGTCCAGTCGCCCGTCTTCCGGGGCAAGTTGCAGATCTCCGGCCAGAAAGGCCAGGAGGAGGCGGCCTGGATGGCGCTGATCCTCAGGACGGGCGCGCTGCCCGTGCCGCTGGAGCTGGAGGCCGAGAGTCTCTACGGGCCGAGGAAGTAGGGAGCGGCGCTACCAGCGGGCTTCCTGCAGGAGGAGCTCACTGGCCTCCTCGTGCGGAATCGGCTTGGAGAAGAGCCAGCCCTGCCCGTAGCCGCACTTGAGGCGCCGCAGCAGCGAGAGCTGGTCGTTGCTCTCGATCCCCTCGGCGATCACGCGCATGCCCAGGTTGTGCGCCAGCGTCACGATCGCCTGCACGATCTCGTGCCCCTCCGCTTTCGGCCCCAGCCGGCTGACGAAGGAGCGGTCGATCTTGACCGCGTCGATCGGGAACCGCTGCAGATAGCTGAGCGAGGAGTAGCCCGTGCCGAAGTCGTCGAGGTAGATCCGCGCGCCGAGCTTGCGCATCTCGCGGAGCATCGCCCCCGCCGTCGACGTGTTGTCGATCAGCACGCCCTCCGTGATCTCGATGCCGAGGCTCTCCCCCGGCAGGCCGCTCTCGTTGATGGCGCCGCGGATGATGTCGACCAGGTCGGAGTGGTGGAACTGCTTGGCGGAGAGGTTGACGCTGACCGTCAGGCGCTCTCCGTCCGGATACTTCTGCTGCCAGTCGCGCACCTCTCGGCAGGCGCGGCGCAGCACCCAGCGGTCGATCGCGATGATGAGGCCCGCGTCCTCGGCGACGCCCATGAAGTCGAAGGGGGGAATGATGCCGCGCTCGGGGTGCTGCCAGCGCACCAGCGCCTCGAAGCCGTCGATGCGGCCGGTGGCCAGCGAGACGATGGGCATATAGAACACCCGGAACTCCTCGCGTTCGATCGCCTGGCGCAGCTCGTTCTCGATCTTGAGCAGGCTGACCGCTCGCGCGTGCATGGCGCTGTCGAAGACCTCGTGCCGCGCGCGGCCCTCCGACTTGGCCCGATACATCGCCGTGTCCGCGTCGCGGAGCACGTCCTCGGCCTTCTCATAGCCCGTCTGGCTCATCGCGATGCCGATCGACGCCGTGCAGACGACCTCCTGGCTCTCGAGCTTGATCGGGGTCTTGAGCGAGGCCTGGATGCGCTCGGCGACCCGGACCGCGTCGCCGGGCTCGAGGACGTCCTCGAGCAGGATCGCGAATTCGTCGCCGCCGAGGCGCGCGACGGTGTCGCCGGGCCGGACGGCCTGCTCGAGGCGCCGCGCGGTCTCGATGAGCAGCTGGTCTCCGGCGCTGTGGCCCATGGAGTCGTTCACGAGCTTGAAGCGGTCGAGGTCGAGGAAGAGGACGCCGAAGAGGCGGTCCTTCTCGCGACGGGAGTGTTTGATGCGGTGGCTCAGGCGGTCGACGAACAGCGTGCGGTTGGGGAGGCCGGTGAGGGCGTCGTGGAGCGCGTCGTGGATGAGCTGCTCCTCGGCGAGCTTGCGCTGGGTGGTGTCGGACTGCGCGCCGACCATGCGGTACGCGCGGCCGCTGCCGTTGCGGACGGCGAGGCCCCGGCTGAGGACCCAGCGGTAGCCGCGGTCCTTATGGCGCATGCGGTGCTCGCTTTCGAAGGTCACGGTGCGGCCTTCGAGGTGGTCCGTGAGCAGGGACTGGACCTGGGCGAGGTCGTCGGGGTGGACGCGACGGAACCACTCGAAGGGGGTGTTGCCGATATCCTCGTCCACGCAGCCGAGCATGGCCTTCCAGCGCTCGGAGTAATAGACCTCGTTGGTCTTGAGGTTCCAGTCCCAGAGGCCGTCGTTGACGCTCTGCGCGGCGAGAGCGTAGCGCTCCTCGCTGGCGCGGAGGGCCTCTTCGGCCTGCTTGCGCTCGGTGATGTCGACCGCCATGCCGCCGATGTAGCGCTGGCCGGGGCCCGCGTCGACGGGGAACTGCAGGAGCCACCAGTGCTGACGGACCTTGTCGGGTCCGGAGAGGGTCTCGTAGAGCTGGCGGGGCTTGCCGGACTCGAGGACGGCGCGGTCGTTCTCGGCGAGCTGCCGGGCGGTCTCGGCGGTCCAGGGCTCGGGGCCCGTCTTGCCGGCGATCTCGTCGCGGCGGACGTTGAAGGTGAGCTCGTAGGGGGCGTTGACGTAGACGTAGCGGCTCTGCTCGTCCTTGATCCACGCGACGGTGGGGCTGTTGTCCATGAAGGCCTTGAAGCGCTGTTCGCTTTCGAGCAGCTGGGCGAGGACGAGGTCGGTGGAGCGGCGGTGGAGGACCCCGACCATGATGACGATGGCGGGGGTGATGGCGGAGAGGATGAAGAGGCGTTCGAGGTCGTCGGTTTCGTAGCGGAAGGGGTGGCCGGTCCTGGAGAAGGCGAGGGCGAAGTAGATCCAGGAGATGCCGGCGCTGGTGAGGCCGGGGCGGAGGCCGCCGGCGAAGGCGGAGAAGGCGACGATGAGGACGAGGAGGGAGGAGGAGCTCTGGGGGGAGAAGCCGTAACTGGACAGGAAGGCGAGGACGCCGGCGGTGGCGGCGGTGAGAAGGGGACCGCCGACCCGGCTCCAGTTGGCGCTCCGGACAATGTTCAGCGCGGGTTTGATCATTCTCCCCGATCGATTCCCGATGATAGGCCCATAAAGTATAACCGCGCGTGTGAGTTTGGCTGTTCTGGAATGGGATTACGCGAAGAAATGCGCGGAGCGGTCCCACGGATGCGGAACCCCGCGCCCCGTCAGCCCCCCGCGCGCTTCGACCGGAACCCGTGCTCCAGGAGGATCCCCTCCAGCGCCTCCCGGTGGTCGCCTTGCAGCTCGATCGTGAACCCCTTCACCGCGCCGCCCGTGCCCAGGCGCCGCTTCAGCTCGCGCGCGAACGCGCCCATGTCGAATCCGCCCTTCGCGAAGCCCTCGAGGATGATGAGCTCCCGTCCGCCGCCCCGCTTCTCGCGGCGCATCTTGATGATTTCGGAACGGAGTTTCTTCGCCGCCGGAGCTGCGGCGGGCGGGGGAGCATCCGGCGGGCCGGGAGGAAGGGGAGGGCAGGAGCAGGCGGGCGGCGGCAGCGTTCCGCACTGCGGACAGGGCACCGCGATCGGCATGCCCGGGATGATACCGGGGCATGCCGACCGCCGCCAGAGATCAGTTCAGGTCGAAGACCAGGACCTCGGAGTCCGCCGAGGCCGACAGCTCCAGTTCCTTCTCTCCGCTCACCGACGCGCCGTCGCCGGCCTTGAGGACCTTGCCGTTCAGCGCGACGGCGCCGCTCGCGACCTGCACCCAGGCGAAGCGTCCGGTCTTCAGCGGATGCGAGACCTTGCCGCCCTTGGAGAGCAGGGTCGTATAGAGCTCGGCGTCCTGGTTGATGGTCAGCGAGCCTTCGCGGCCGTCGCGGGAGGCGACCAGTCGGAGCTTGTCGCTGCGCTCCTTCGCGGGGAACTCCTTCTGCTCGTAGCCGGGCTGGACCCCCTTCTTCTCGGGATAGATCCAGATCTGGAGGAAGTGCACGGGCTCCGTGCGGGACGGGTTGTACTCGCTGTGGAGCACGCCGGTGCCGGCGCTCATGCGCTGGACTTCGCCGGGCCTGATGATGGACGATGTCCCCATGTTGTCTTTGTGCTCGAGGGCGCCCTCCAGCACGTAGGAGAGGATCTCCATGTCCCGGTGCGGATGCGTCCCGAAGCCCTGGCCCTCGCGGACCCGGTCCTCGTTGATGACGCGGAGCGAGCGGAAGCCCATCTGGTCGGGGTCGTGGTAGTCGGCGAACGAGAACGTGTGCCGCGAGTCCAGCCAGCCGTGCTCGGCGTGGCCGCGGTCGTCGGATTTGCGGATCGTGATCATGGATTCATTCCATAGCTGTTTTCCTGCCCGCGGGCAAGAAGGTTGTCGATCGAGAAACGGCCGGCGCCGGTCAGCGCGAGGGCCACGAAGGCGGCGCCCAGGTTGAGCGCGTACTCCCGTCCGGGCGGGGTGTTCGTGATGAAGTACCCCGAATGGGCGAGGAAGGCCGCGACGGCCATGTTGAAGGCGAGCGGGATCGCCGCCAGGCGCGTGAGCAGACCGAGGGCGATCAGCAGACCGCCCGCCAGCTCGGTGCCGGCGCTCAGCCAGGCCGACGCGTAGGGGGCCGGGGCGCCCAGCTTCTCCAGCAGGCCCGCGAAGCCGGAGACGCCGAAGACGAAGAATTTCTGCCAGCCGTGGGCCATGAGACCGAGGCCCAGGAACAACCTCAGGACGAGCAATCCCGCCGAGGTCGCCTTGTCTTTCGTGAGGGGGTTCATGACACCCTCCTTTCTTCCTCCAGAACCCGGTTCCCCGGAGATATATTCCATGGAAAGTATTATCATGGAGACTAATGGGATCAAAAAAAATCACCTGGCGCCGCCCGGTTCCGAGCGGACCGCGTCGAGCATCCCGATCAGCGTGTCCACCTGGGCCCTGGACAGGGAGGCGAGGCCCCCGGCGTCGATGTCGTCGACGGTCGTCGAGATCCCGTTCACGAGGTCCAGGCCCCGGGGCGTCAGCTTGACGACGACGATGCGGCGGTCCCGGTCGTGGTCGCAGCGGGACACGAGCTTCTTCTGGACCAGCTTGTCGATGAGGCGGGTGATGTTGGGGGCGCGGGTGATCATGCGGGAGGCGATCTCCAGGGTGGGGAGGCTGCGGTCGGGGGCGCCCCGGAGGATGCGGAGGACGTTGTACTGCTCGGGGGAGACCTGGTGGGGAAGCAGCGCGGCTTCGATGCGGCCGCGGAGGACGTCGGCGGTGCGGAGGAGCGCGATGACGGCCTCCTGGCGCGGATCCGGGTACCGCCGGGACTGCTTCAGCTCATCGTAGATCTTTCCCATCCCAGGTAATAGTATCCATGGGAACTATTGAGGTCCAGGGGAAAATCCCGGATTGCGGGGGCCCGGCGATTATTTCGCCTGGGGCCGGGTGCGGACGATCCTCGGCGGCTTGCCGCACTCGGGGCACTTCACCTGGGCGCTGTCGATCGCCTTCGTGCAGGCGAAGCAGACGAACTCGGAGTTGCCCGAATTCCAGTAGAAGTAGTTCAGCTCGCCGCACGAGGGGCACTTGGAGATGAAGACTTCCTTGTCCTCGTGCTTGTCGCTGTTGGCGCAGACGAACATGATGGCGCCGGTCTGGTCCTTGGGGATGCCGTCCCGCTCCTCCGGGATCTCGCGGCTGGGGAGAATGCTGGCTTTTGCGATCTTGGTATGGGGCTTGGCGACGACTTCCGGCTGTTCCCCCTTGGAGGCGCAGGCCGCCAGGCTGCAGATCGTCAGAAGCGCGGCGATTCTCTTCATGCATTCCTCATGGTTAAACCCTTTCCGTAGTATACCCTTTACGACCGAGGAACAAAATAGACCGTCCATTTTGTTCCTGGAGTAGAATGCCCCCCGATTCGGAGGAAACCCCCGCCATGCGACTCTACCGGACCCGGAAGGGCATCGTCGCCGAAGACACCGGCCGCGCCGGCCTCCTCAAGGACAAGGATTGGGACGCCCTTTTCAACCGCAAGGGCTTGGCCGCCTATCTCGCCAGGGCCCTGAAGGCATCCCCGCCGATGAAGTTCGACCCCGACAAAGCCCCGCTGCTGGCCCCCATCGGCTCCCAGGAGGTCTGGGCGGCGGGCGTCACCTACTTCCGGAGCCGGGACGCCCGCATCGAGGAGTCCAAGGCTGCCGGCGGCGGCGACTTCTACGCCCGCGTCTATGAGGCCGACCGCCCCGAGATTTTCTTCAAGTCCACCCCGCACCGGGTCGCCGGTCCGCGCCAGCCCGTCCGCATCCGCAAGGACTCGAAGTGGAACGTGCCCGAGCCCGAACTGGCGGTCGTCGTCAACGCCGCGGGCCGCATCATCGGCTGGACGATCTGCAACGACATGAGCTCGCGCGACATCGAGGGGGAGAATCCCCTGTATCTTCCGCAGGCGAAGGTCTACGACCAGAGCTGCGCGCTCGGCCCCTGCATCCTGGTCTCCGAGCAGATGCCGCCGCCCGAGACCGAGATCCGGATCGACATCCTCCGCGGAGGCCAGTCCGCGTTCTCCGGCAAGACGGCCCTTGACCGGCTGAAGCGCTCGCCCGAGTCCCTGGTCGGCTGGCTGCAGCGCGACAACAGCTTTCCTTCGGGCTGCTTCCTGTCGACGGGCACCGGGGTCGTCCCCGCCGACCCCTTCACGCTGCAGTCCGGCGACGAGATCCGGATCACGATCCCCCCGATCGGGACCCTGAGCAATACCGTAGCATAGACGTGCCGAACGACGAGACCGCCATCGGCGGCGAGAAGCGCGCGTTCCAGTCGACCCTCTGGACGGTCGTGCTCGCGGCCAAGGACCCGGCCTCCGCCGACCGGCGCAGCGCCCTCCAGCGGCTGATCGAATCCTACTGGAAGCCGGTCTACCTCTTCATCCGCCGCCGCGGCAACGATGTCGAGTCGAGCAAGGACCTGGCCCAGGGCTTCTTCACCGCGCCCCTCGAGCGTAACTTCCTGCAGGACGTGCAGCGGGACGTGGAACCCCTACGTGATCACGAAGATCGAGCTCACGGGGATCTCCGGGACCGGGACGCGCCTTCGCTGAATTATCCTGTGCGCGGGCCGTTTCGCTGCGTAGAGCAGGCGGGGAAGAGGGCCTGACCATGAGAACCCTGCTTGCGCTCGCGCTTCTAGTCTCTCCCGCCTTCGCCGGCGAAATCGTCCGGCTTGGCCCGGACACCTGGAAGCTCGCGCCCGGCGGGAAGGAAGCCGACGCCATCTACGGCGACTACCTCCTGCGCAACGACAAGGTCGTCGCCGTCGTCGGCGATACCGTCCCCGGCCGCAACGCCAACATGTCCTGCAAGGCCGTGCAGGGCGCCGTCATCGACTTCACGCTGCTCGACACCAACAACGACCAGCTCTCCGTGTTCTACCCGCACGGATACCGGAACACTGTCGTCCCCCAGGCGACGAAGGCCGAGATCGTCGCCGCCGCCGGGCCGGAGGTGATCCTCCGCGTGACGCGGCCCGCGACCGACAAGGAGCCGATCGAGGCGGTCACCGAGTATTCCCTCAAGGACGGGGAGACCTCGCTCCGCGTCACGACGAAGTACCGCAACAGCGCCGACAGCCCGTCGAAGCTGCGCGCGTCGGACAAAATGCGCTGCGACCAGACCTTCGCCCAGAGTCCCGAGGGCGAGCTCGACTTCGTCACCTTCTACGACAAGTGGTTCGGCGCCGCCTACGGCGTCGTCCGGAAAAGCGGGAAGCTCCATACCAACGGAAAGTTCGGCGGCATGTTCGAACTCGCGGGCGGAACCTGGATCGACTACCCGGACCTGGGCGCCGATCCGCGCGAACGCACGATGATGCTTCCCCCGGGCGGAGAGCTGACGCTGGTCCGCTTCCTCGTCACCGGCCGCCACACCGCCGAAGTCCAGCTGGCGGCGCGCGAGCTCCTCGGGCAGCCGCAGCGCCGCCTCGTCGTCTCCGTCGTCGACGTCCAGGACAAGCCGATTGCGGGCGCGGACGTGGTCCTGCTCCAGGGGCTCCAGGAGGTCAGCGCCGGCGCGACGGACGAACTGGGCCACGCCGTCTTCTCGACCATCGGCGACCACCCTACGATCGAGGTCAGCCAGACCGGAAGGGTGAAGCGCGTGGCGTCGGTCGACGCCTCGATGCAGTCCAAGGTGACCGTGGAGATGGGCCCGCGGTCGCAGGTCGTCTTCGACGTCAGCGACGGCGCGGGCAGGCCGCTGGCCTGCAAGGTCCAGTTCATTCCCGTCGAGGAGACGCTGCCGGTCAACCTCGGTCCGAAGCAGCGCGCGTCCGGCTGCCTGAACCTCTACTTCTCCCCCCGGGGGCGCTTCGACGTCCCGCTGCCTCCCGGAAAGTACTACGTCCTGATCTCCCACGGCCCCGAGCACGATGCGGCCTGGCGCTCGATCCTCCTCAAGGAGGGCGAAACCCTGCCGCTCCGCGCCGCGCTGCCGCACGTCGTGAACAGCGCGGGCTGGATCTCCGCCGACTTCCACAACCATTCCACCCCCAGCGGCGACAACACGACGGAGACCGAGAGCCGGCTGGTCTGCCTCGCGGCCGAAGGCGTCGAGTTCGCCGCCGCGACCGAACACAACCGGATCATCTCCTACAAGGAGATCCTGAAGACGCTCGGCCTCGACAAGGCCCTGGCAACGTCGGACGGCATCGAGCTGACCGCGAGCCCGCTGCCGCTGCAGCACCATAATGCCTTCCCGATGCTGGAGAAGGCGCACCAGCAGGACGGCGGCGGGCCGCTCATCGGGCCCTCGCCGTTCGCGCAGATCCAGCGGCTCTTCGACCATGACGCGGGCGCGGAGAAGCTCGTCCAGCAGAACCATCCCGACATCGGCTGGCTGTTCTACGACGCCGACGGGGACGGCAAACCCGACCTGGGCTTCGGCACCTACAAGTTCACCCACGTGATCGAGGTCTGGGCCCCCGGCGTGCTCGACATGAAGCCGCTGCGGACGGTCGGCGTCGAGGTGCGCAACAATGTCATCTTCAACTGGCTGCAGCTGCTCAACCAGGGCTTCCGCATCCCCGGCGTGGCCAACACCGACGCGCATTACTGCTTCCATGAATCCGGTCGCATCCGGAACTACGTGAAGTCGCCGACCGACGACGCCGCCGAGATCCGCGAGATGGACGTCGTCCGCGAGTCGAAGAAAGGCCGCATCATCATGACCAACGGCCCGTTCCTCGAGGTGTCGCTGAACGGAGCGTTCCCCGGAGACGATCTCCGCCTCGAAGGTCCGGGGCGGCTGAAGATCCGGGTCGAATGCCCGAACTGGATCGACGTCGACCGCGTCCAGGTCTTTGTCAACGGCCGCCGGGAGCCGACGCTCAATTTCACGCGTGCCGCGAACCCGGGCATGTTCCATCGCGGACCGCTGATGTTCCAGGAGGAGGTCGCCGTTGAGCTGAAGGCCGACGCCCATATCATCGTCGTGGCGGTGGGGGAGCAGTCGACGATGGGGCCGGTCATGGGGCCGAACGCCGACCAGCCCTGCGTGGTGTCGAATCCGATCTATGTCGACGTCGACGGAGGCGGCTTCACGCCCAACAAGGACACGCTCGAGGCGCCGCTGCCGGTCAAGAGGTCGCTGTCCCGCTGACCGGCTCGTAGCCGGGGCACTGCAGGACGGGGAGGGGCGGGTACTTCCGGAAGGCCGGGTCGCTCTCCGACCTGCGGCAGTAGTAGAACTCGGAGCCCCGGTCGCTGCGGTTGATTTTCACGTGGCGGCAGGACGCGCACAATCCGGCCCGGACCTCCTCGGATTGCTTGAAGGCGTCCACGCCGACAGGTATACCATGTCCTTCATGTCCTGTCTTGGGGTCCACTTCGCCCTCGTCGACACCGAGGCGCAGCGCCTGCTGGCCGCGGCGGGCAGCGACGCCGTCCTGACGATCATCGAGGAGCTCGAGGAGAAGTGGGACGAGCCCTGGCTCTTCCAGACCGACAAGGCCTGGGACGCGCTGCACCGCTCCCTGTCGAACGGCACGCTTTACTACGACGAGGGCGAGTATCCCCTCAACCGCGCGATCCTGGGCGGGAAGCACCTCTATGGCGGGGACGACTACGTGGTCGCCTACGTCGAGCCGAAGGAAGTGAAGGACGTGGCCGCGGCGATGGCGGCGATCTCGGAGCAGGAGCTGAATTCCCGCTACGACGCGATCGATCCCGACGAGTACGAAGGGGAACACGGGGGGAAGGATTTCGAGTTCGCCTGGGGCACCTTCCTGAACCTGCGGGAATTCTTCCGGAAAGCCGCCGCGGACGGCCGCTCCGTCGTCTTCACCGTGGATCAATAAGGTTTGTCACACTCCCGGGGTCCCGGGGCTATGTATAGCTACTAGCTCCCCCCTATTCGGAGGAATCGCCATGAAGTTGATCGCGCGCGCGTTCGCGCTGCTCCTGCTGCTGTCGCCGCTGGCCGGCGCCGTCCAGGACAAGAAGAAGTACAAGATGCTGTACATCACTCAGTCGAAGGGCTTCAAGCACGGATCGGTGGACCGGAAGGACAAGCCGCTGGCGCCGTCGGAGGTCTCCGTCACCGAGATCGGCAGCAGCTCCGGCCTTTTCGAGGTCGAATGCACGCAGGATGCGTCCGTGCTGACGCCCGAGAAGCTGAAGGATCTCGACATCGTCATGTTCTACACGACGGGCGAACTGCCGATCTCGAAGGAGAACTTCGCGGCGTTCGAGGAGTGGCTGAAGGCCGGTCATGCGATGATCGGCGCGCACAGTGCGACGGACACCTTCGGCAGATTCCAGCCGTACTGGTCGCTGATCAACGGGACCTTCGACGGCCATCCCTGGGGCTCGGGCGAGAACGTCACCGTCGCGGTGCAGGAGCCGACGCACGTGGTGGCGAAGCCCTGGCCGGCCGAGTTCCAGATCAAGGACGAGATCTACCAGTACCAGCACTACGATCCGAAGTCGGTGCGCGTCATCTACGGACTCAACATGGCGAAGTGCAAAACGAAGCAGCCGTATCACGTGCCGATCTGCTGGGTGCGCGAGTCCGGCAAGGGCCGGCTCTTCTACACGAACCTCGGCCATAACGAGGGTACGTGGACGAATCCGCAGTTCAAGGAGCACCTGCTCACCGGGATCCGCTGGGCGCTGAAGCTCGAGGAGGGTCCCGCCGCGCCGAACCCCGAAGTTTCCTATGCGGAGCAGGCCAAGGCCTTCGCATGGGTGATCGGGACCGAAAAGGGCAAGAACGCGGACGAGCTGGCGTCGAAGGCCGAAAAGGCGGCGAAGGGCGATCCGGAGTGGGGCGCGAAGCTCTACGACGACATCGACAAGTTCCGCCGCTCGGACAAGAAGAAGGACCCGGAGAAGTCGAACGCCGAGAAGGACCGGATCCTGGGCGAGATCGAGAAGAAGTAGCTCCGACGCAATTCCGAAAGGGCCGCGGGCGATGCTCGCGGCCCTTTTTTCTTCTTCCGGTAGTTTCCGACGGCTCCCGGATGAAGCTCGGTTTTCCGCTCCTTCGGAAGATTGAAGACCGGATTCTGGTCGTTGCGCGCGCAGGGGTCGTCGGAAGTGCCGTGGGAGGGTTTCAAAAGCAGCGCATGGACGGGAAGGAGCAGCGTAGTGACCACTCCCTTTCCCGCGATCGCGGCGGCGCCTTCCAGCATGGTGGCGTTCCGGGCGCCCCGGACCCAGAGGACGACGTCGGTCCTTTGCCCCTTCCGCACCTCGACTTCGGTCGTGACGGGATGGATGTGCCGCCCGCTGACGGCGATCTGATATCGCCCGGGAACCAGGTCCCGGATGGCCGTCGGCCCGGAGGCGGAGGTCTCGTAGACGGCGGCATACGTCTCTCCCCGTTCGATCGAGAAGAGGTATCCGCCGGAATATTTCTCGGGTTCCAGCACGCGAAGGGCTTTCACCACCAGGGAGCCGCGATCCGGATTCGCGTCGGAATCGTCGATCGCCTCATGCTCGACGCGGAGGGTCGTGCAGCCGGCAGCGGCGAGGATCAGGAGCGGCAGGATGCGATGGAAGCGGGTCATCATCCCTCCCCGAGGCGGCGCCTCATGGAGGGAAGCATGCCCGGTCACTTCAACTGTTTCAGGCGGATGTTGCGGAAGGCGGAGGAGGTCTGGAAGTTGGTGAGGCCGAGGGGGACAGCGGCGTCGACGGCCGGATGCACCGAGATCTGGCGGTTCGCCAGCTCCAGGTGCACGACCTGCTTGGCGTCGCGCCAGACCTCGATCTTCTCCGGGGTGACGCGGAGCCGGAACTGGTACCATTTTCCTTTGTCGTAGGTCTGGTCCGTGGCCGTCTCGTTCTCCGACGCGTTCATGTTGTCCACGCTGGACAGGCCTGTGACGCCGCCGCCCCAGCCTCCGGCGACGAAGCTGCAGGACTCCTTGCCGACCGGGAACACGATGCCGAGGAAGAAATCGGTGCCGTCGACCTTCATCGCCTCGACGCTGAACTCATAGCGGGTCCGGGGAGGCGCGGCGCCGGTCCAGCGGATGCCGGAAAGCGTGGCGCCCTCGGCCATCCGGATCTCGCCGTTCTCGATCGTCACGGCGCCCTCGCCGCCGAACTCGACCGACTTCCAGGAGCCGAGCGTCTTGCCGTCGAAGAGGCTCTCACCGGCCTCGTCCTTCGCTGCAGGCGCCGCCGGCGGGGCGGACGCAGGGGCCGGCTCGGGGGCGGGAGCCGGTCCTCCGCACCCCGCGACCAGGATCGTCAGAAGAGCGAACCGTCTCATTTCGTCAGGAACTTGATCTTGAGGTCCTTGAACAGAATGGTCATCGTGAAGCCTCCGTGCATCTGAAGGCCGATCACGCCATCCTTGCAGGCCTTGGGGCTGCTGTCGGTGAGGTCGGTGGTCACCTGGCCGTTGATGCTGTAGACGATATGGTTGCCCTCGGCGCGGACGACGCATTCGTTCCATTCGCCGATGGGCTTGATCATCTTCTTGATCTCGGCGTCGTTCTTGTCCAGCGGGGTGGCGCTGCGCTTGTTCTCCGCGTCAAAGACCGTCTTCTCGCCGCGCTTGCTCATGACGCCGCGGCCGCCCGCGACGCCGCCCTCGTCGTAGATGATCCCCGTGTAGCCGTTGCCGGCGTCGATGTCGGCCTGGTAGCCGCCGACGTGCAGCATCTTGGCATTGTCGATCTTTCCGCGGATCTGGACGCCCGAATTGCCCGCGGGAGTGACCATCTTCCAGCTGTACCGCAGTTCGAAATCGGCGAACTTCTCGGGGTTGTCCTTCGAGCACAGGAGGATCAGGTCGGATTGCTTGGACGTTTCCTTCGTCTCGGAGCACTGGATCGCGCCGTCGACGACGGACCAGTAGCCTTCCAGGCCTTCCCAGCCGCTCAGATCCTTGCCGTTGAACAGCGTGATCCAGCCGTCCGCCCCGGCGGCGGGGATTTCGGCCTTGGGCTTGTCCTGCGCGGAGGCCCCGGTGGCGAAGACGGCGAAGAGTGCAGCGATGAAGACACGGGTCATGGGATCAGTCTCCTTTTGGAACACCCTATATAACGACAGAGGCCGGGGTTGTCACGCGTTCCCGTCGAAATAGAGGTCAGGTCGGGAGCCGCAGCCGGAACAGGGCGAAGCGGCGCGGCTTGCCGGGCTGCTCCGGCCCCTGTCCCGTGATATAGAGCATGCCGGACGCCCCGAAGGCGCAGTTGGTCGGATCTCCGGGCAGCCGTACGAAGGCGAGCTGCTCCCCGGCGGTGCCGAACACATAGAGGCCCGCGCGCTCGCCCGTCCCGCCCGCAGCGTAGATCCGCCCTTTCACGTCCAGGGCCATTCCGTCGATCGGGCGTCGATCCGGCCCGAAATCATACAGCACCCGCTTGCCGGTCAGCGTCCCGTCGGTCTGCACCCGGAACGCCACGAGCTGGTGATTGCCCCGGGGATCGCTGTTGGTATCGGCGACGTAGACCGTTTGCCCGTCGGCGGAAACCAGGATCCCGTTGGGCTTCTGCACGTCGCGCGTGGCGAGCGTCACCGCCCCCGTGGGGGACACGACATAGACCCCCTCGAAGTCGATGTCGCGGAGCTCGTCGCCGCCGTACCGCGGATCCGTGAAGTACACGTTACCCCGGGCGTCGAGGGCCAGGTCGTTGGGGCTGTTGAAGCGTTTGCCCTCCCAGCGGTCGGCGAGCGTGCGGACGCTGCCGTCGCGCTCCGTGATCGACACCCGTCGGTTTCCGCCGCCGGCGCCTTCGCAGGCGAGGAGGCGGCCCTGGGGGTCGAACTTGAGGCCGTTGGCCTTGCCGCTGGGCTCGCGAAAGACGGTCGTCTTCGACGACTTTGGATCGAACTTCATGATGCGATTGCCGATGTCGCTGAACAGGATCGTCCCGTCGGGCGCCTTCGCGGGGCCTTCCGTGAAGTCGCCGTCGCTCCAGAGGATCTCCAGCGGGGTGCCCGGGGGGACGATGGATTCCTGGGCGGTGGGGGTGAATTCGCCGGGAGCGGCCGACGGCGCGGAGGCGGACGCGCAGCCCGCAGCGAACATCAGGACTGCCGCAGCGAACGTTTTCATCCGTATCTCCTATAGATAGGCTACGGTCCGGGTTTGAAATTTGGTTCCCTCGGAGGGCGAGGCCGCTAGAATACCGCCATGCTGAAAACCACGCTCGCGCTCGTGCTTCTGGCGCTCGCCGCCTGCGGCGAGGACCCCCTGCCTCCGAAACGGACGACTGCGCCGGAGTCGAATCCGCCCGCCGTAAAACCCGAGGTGAAACGTCCCGACCCGGACACCAACAAGCCCGCCGCGGTGGAAGAGAAAAAGCCCGGCGCGGTGAGCAAGATCCTCCTCGATCCGTCGCTGCCCGACTGGCTGGTGAAGGCCCCCGCTGAGTTCAAGGTCAAGTTCACGACGAGCAAGGGCGACTTCATCATGCTCGTGAACCGCGAGTGGTCCCCCCGCGGCGCCGACCGCTTCTACGCGCTCGTGAAGAACGCGTACTTTGACGAGGTCGTCTTCTTCCGCGTCATCGCCGGCTTCATGGCCCAGTTCGGCATTCATCCCTCGCCGGACGTCAACGCCGCCTGGCGGAACGCGACCATCCAGGACGACCCGGTGACGCAGAGCAACACGCGCGGGATGGTGACGTACGCCAAGCGTGGTCCGAACACCCGGACGACCCAGATCTTCATCAACTTCTCCGACAAGAACGACCGGCTGGACCCCGACGGATTCTCTCCGTTCGCGAAGATCGTGGAAGGGATGGACGTGGTCGACGCGCTCTACAACGGATACGGCGAGGGCGCTCCCCGCGGACGCGGACCCGACCAGGGGCGGCTTCAGGCCGAGGGCAACGAGTACCTGAAGCGGGAATTCAAGGAGCTCGACTACATCAAGACGGCGCGGATCCTGCCATAGTCCGCGACTCGGCGCGGCCGCCGGGTGTTGAGTTCTTGTGCGCCGCCTGCTTCCCGCCCTGTTCCTGCTCCTGGGCGTCTCGGCCTCCCAGGAGCCGGCCGCCCGGCCGAACATCCTCTGGATCACCTGCGAGGATATCAGCCCGAACGTCCGTTGTTTCGGCGACGAGTACGCGGTGACGCCGAACATCGACCGGTTCACCGCGCAGGGCGTCAAGTACACCCGGGCCTTCGCCCCGATCGGCGTCTGCGCCCCGTCCCGGTCGACGCTGATCCTGGGCACGTTCGCCTGTTCCGCCGGTACGCAGCACATGCGCTGCAACGGCCCGCGGCCCGAGTATCTCCGCTGCTTTCCCGAGTATCTTCGCGAGGCGGGATATTACTGCTCGAACAACGAGAAGACCGACTACAACTTCCCGGCGCCGAAGGCCGCCTGGGACGAGTCGAGCAGGAAGGCGCACTGGCGCGGGCGCAAGCCGGGACAGCCGTTCTTTTCCGTCTTCAACATCCTCACCTCGCACGAGTCGCAGATCCGGATTCCCGAGGCCCAGTATCAGAAACGCACGGCCGGCTTCACCGCGGCGGAGCGCCACGACCCGGCCCAGGCGCCGCTGCCGCCTTATCATCCCGACACGCCCGAGGTCCGGAAGGACTGGGCGCGCTACGCGGACATGATCACGCTGATGGACAAGGAGGTCGGCCAGTACCTGAAGGAACTCGAGGATGACGGCCTCGCGGGGGACACCCTCGTCTTCTATTTCTCCGACCACGGCGCCGGGATGCCGCGCAGCAAGCGCTGGCTCTATGACTCGAGCCTTCTCGTGCCGATGGCGATCCGCTTTCCGGAGAAATGGAAATCGCTGGCGCCGTCCGGCGCGGGGACGTCGACCGACCGTCTGATCAGCTTCGTCGACTACGGCCCGACCGTGCTCAGCCTCGTGGGCGCGAAGATCCCGGAACACATGCAGGGGAAGCCCTTCCTCGGCGCCCGGGCCGCCGAGGCGCGGGAATACATCCACGGATTCCGCGACCGGATGGACGAGCGCTACGACCTGCTCCGCTGCGTGCGGGACAGGAGGTGGAAGTACATCCGCAACTACCGGCCCGACCGCATCTGGTCGCAGTACATCGGCTACATGTACGAGATGCCGACCATGGCGGCCTGGCAGAAGCTGCACGACGAGGGCAGGCTCAACGAGGTCCAGGACCGCTTCTTCCGGACGAAGCCCGCCGAGGAGCTCTACGACACCGATGCAGACCCGTGGGAGATCCGCAGTCTCGCGGAAGCGCCGGAGCACCGGGAGACCCTGGAGCGGCTCCGGAACGAGCTCCGCCGGTGGCTGCTGGAGATCCGGGACCTCGGCTTCCTTCCCGAGGCCGAGCTGCGCACCCGCTTCGGGGCGACGGCGCCGCACGAGGCCGTGCGCCGCGAACCGAAGAGCTATCCTCTGGAACGCATCCTCGACGCGGCCGAGCTGGCGAGTCGCGGGGACCTGAAGTGCGGGCAACTGTTCGACGATGCCGACAGCGCCGTGCGCTACTGGGGCGCGATTGGCTGCCTGGTGCTGCGCGACAAGGCCGCGCCCCTGGAGGAGCGGCTGCGGAAGGCGCTGGCCGACCCCTCGCCCTCCGTGCGCGTCGCCGCGGCGCAGGCGCTGGCGGGCCTGGGCCAGGTCGACCTCGCGCTGCCGGCCCTGGGGAAGGTTCTCCGTGAAAACGACGAATGGGCGAAGGTCCAGGCCTTGAACGTCGTGGACGATCTCGGACCGCGGGCCGCTCCGCTGCGCGACGCGGTCGAAGCGCTGAAGCCGGACAAAGGCGAGTACGTCAAGCGGCTCGTCGAACGGATCCTTTCGCGGTAATTTCGCTTCACTGCAACCGTAAGAACCCCGTTCCCTGTGTTACTAGTAGTAGAAAAGGCGGAGCGGGATCGGCGCCTAGGGGTTCTTCATGTCAGGGAAGTCGGCTGTCGCGCTCGTGGTCGGCGGTGGCATCCTCATCCTCGGAGGGCTGCTCCTCCTCTGGCCGCGGTTTCATTCCGCGACGGGGCCGTCGGAATCCGTCCCGGCGGTGGGCTTCGCCCGCGACATCCGGCCCATCCTCGCGCAGCACTGCTATTTCTGCCACGGCAACAAGAAGACCAAGGCCAAGCTGAATCTCGAGCTCTTCACGGACGAAGTCTCCGTCCTCAAGGCGCGGAAGACCTGGAAGAAGATCTACGACCAGCTCAACGCCCGCGAGATGCCGCCCGAGGAGAAGCCGCGCATCCCCGGGCCCGACCTCGAGAAGATGACCGCGTGGATCGAGACCACGCTCGACCGGCCCGATCCCAGCGCCCCGCGCGATCCCGGCCGCGTCGTCATGCGCCGCCTCAACCGCGTTGAATACCGCAACACGATCCGGGACCTGGTCGGCGTCGACTTCAACCCCAACGCCGAGGATTTCCCCTCGGACGACGTCGGCTACGGCTTCGACAACATCGGCGACGTCCTCTCGCTTCCGCCTCTGCTGATGGAGAAGTACCTGGCGGCGGCGGAGAAGATCCTCGACCGCGCGATCGTGACCGAGGACCGCAGCCGGCCGAAGGCGAAGCGCTACGACGCGCGCGCCATGCAGGTCAGCGGCGGCGGCAGCCCGGACGGCGACATGCTCACCCTCTTCGCCAACGGCGAAGGGGTGCAACCGGTGGAGATCGCCCGGGCGGGGAAGTACCTGGTCCGCATCCGCGCGGCGGGGGAGCAGGCGGGCAGCGAGCCGGCGCGCATGTCGCTGAAGATCGACGACCGCGCCATCCGGATCTACGACATCCCCGCGACGCGGAAGAATCCCCAGACCGTGGAGGAGAAGCTGGAGCTTGCCGCCGGGCGCCGCAACGTCATCGCGGGCTTCATCAACGACTACTACAATCCCGAGGCGAAGCCGTCGGCCCGCGACCGCAACCTGATCATCGACTATGTCGAGATCGTCGGCCCGGTCGACCTCAAGCCGCCGGAGCCGCCCGAGAGCCACCGGCGACTCTTCGTCTCGATGCCGGGCGTCTCGGTCACGAAGCGCCAGGCGGCGGCGGAGATCGTCGCCCGGTTTGCCCGCCTCGCCTTCCGCCGGCCCATCAGCCCGGCGGAGCTGGAAAAGCTGATGACGCTCTTCGACCTGGCCGAGCGCCAGGGCGACCTCTTCGAGTCCGCGGTGAAGCTGCCGCTGCAGGCGGTGCTGGTCTCGCCGCGTTTCCTGTTCCGCATCGAGCGCGACGGCGACACGGAGACCGGCGCGCACCGCCTGGACGATCACGAGCTCGCCTCGCGGCTGTCCTACTTCCTCTGGAGCACGATGCCCGACGCGGAGCTCTTCGAGCTCGCGGAGAAGGGGACCCTGCACGTCCCCGAGACCTACGAGGCGCAGGTGCGGCGCATGCTGAAGGACCCGCGGGCGAAGTCGCTCGCGGAGAACTTCGCGATCCAATGGCTGCAGCTGCGGCGGCTGGAGGCGCACGCGCCCGATCCGAAGCGCTTCCCCGCCTGGGATGAACCGCTGCGCGCCGCGATGCACGACGAGGCCGCGATGCTGTTCGACGATATCGTGAAGGAGGACCGCAGCGTCCTCGAGATCCTCGGCGCCCGCTATACGTTCCTGAACGAACGCCTCGCGAAGCACTATGGCATCGACGGCGTGAAGGGCCCGGAGATGCGCCGGGTCGACCTCACCGATCCGCGCCGCGGCGGCATCCTGACGATGGGTGCCGTGCTGACGGTGACGTCGAATCCGACGCGCACGGCGGCGGTCAAACGGGGAAAGTGGGTCCTCGAGACGATCCTCGGAACGCCGCCGCCGCCGCCGCTGCCCGACGCCGGTGAGCTCAGGGACGAGACCGACGAAGACCGCAAGCTCTCGCTGCGCCACCGCCTCGAGAAGCATCGGGCGGATCCCAGCTGCGCCGCCTGCCACAAGCGGATGGATCCCATCGGCTTTGCGTTCGAGAACTACGACCCGGTGGGCGCGTGGCGGGACACGGACGGCCCGCATCCGATCGACACGGCGGCGACCCTTCCGGACGGCAGCTCGTTCCGTGGCCCGGTGGAGCTGCGCGCGCTGATCCTGTCGCGGCAGGACGACTTCGTCCGCTGCCTTTCGGAAAAAATGCTGACCTACGCCCTCGGGCGGGGCGTAGAGTATTACGACGCGTCGACGGTGAAGGCGATCCGCAAGGCGGTCGTCGAGAACGGCTGCCGGATGTCGACGCTGCTGATGGAAGTCGCGCGGAGCTACCCGTTCCAGTATCGGCGGGATCGGAATCAAGGCGGGGCTGAGGTGAAGGATGAGTAGGCAGATCTCGCGGCGCACGGTCCTTCGCGGCCTGGGCGCCGCGGTCGCGCTCCCGGCGCTCGAGGCGATGGCGCCCCTGCGCGTCTTCGCCGGCGACACCCCGAAGCCCCCGCTCCGGATGGCCTTCTTCTCCATTCCCAACGGCGTCAACAACACGCACTGGTTTCCGAAGGACGTGGGCGCGGATTACGTGCCGCCCAAGACCCTGGCGTCCCTGGCGCCCGTCCGGAACGACCTCCTCGTGATCTCCGGTCTCGCGCACGACAAGGCGAAAGCCAACGGCGACGGCCCCGGGGACCACGCCCGCTCGAACGCCACGTATCTGACCGGGTGCCAGGCGAGGAAGACCGACGGCAGGGACATCCGCGCCGGCGTCTCCGTCGACCAGATCGCGGCCGAGAAGAACGGCTCGAAGACCCGGCTGGCCTCCCTCGAGCTGGGCTGCGAGAAGGGCGCGATGGCGGGCAACTGCGATTCCGGATACAGCTGCGCGTACTCCTCCGCGATCTCGTGGAAGTCCCCCACGCTGCCGATGCCCAAGGAGATCAATCCGCGGGCGGTGTTCACGCGGCTCTTCGGCGATCCGAACCAGATCGCGGAGGACCGCGATCGCGTCAAGCAGGCCCTTTATCGCCGCAGCGTGCTCGACCTCGTCGGCGAGGACGCCCGGAGCCTGGACAAGGACCTCGGCCTCGCGGACCATCGCAAGCTCGAGGAGTATCTCGAAGCGGTCCGGTCGATCGAGAAGCAGATCCAGGCGGCCGAAAAGGACGATGCCCGGCACCTCCCCGCGATGGAGGCTCCGGAAGGCATCCCCACCGATTTCCCGACCTATCTGCGCCTCATGATGGACCTCCTGGTCGTCGCCTTCCAGACGGACACGACCCGGATCTCCACCTTCGTGATGGCGAACGAGGGCTCGAACCGAACGTTCCCCTGGATCGAGGTGCGCGACGGCCACCACTCGCTCTCGCACCACGGCGGCAACGTCGACAAGACCGACAAGATCCAGAAGATCGACCAGTTCTACGTCGAGCAGTTCTCCTACTTCGTCCAGAAGATGAAGTCGGTTCCCGAAGGCGACGGCACGCTGCTCGACAACTCGATGCTCGTCTACGGCGGCGCGATCGGCGACGGCAACCGTCACAACCACAACGACCTGCCGATCCTGCTCGCCGGCAAGGCGCAGGGGACGGTCACGACCGGCCGCCACGTCCGCTACGAGCGGGATACCCCGCTTTGCAACCTCTTCCTCTCGATGCTGGACCGGGTCGGCGTCGAGGAGAAGAGCTTCGGCGACGGCACGGGCCGTCTCAACGGCCTGAAGAGCTGATCGGCGTGAAGCCCGCGGTCCTGCTGTTCTCACTGCTGATCGGTTGCGCCCCGTCCGCGTCCGCCCAGGAATCCCCGTCTGGAGAACGGCGGCTGCTCTATGTCGCTTCCCCTGGCATCCGCAACTATCTCGAGTGGGGCGGGGCGGGAGTCCTCGTCTACGACATCGACCACGGCCACTCGTTCGTCAAGCGCATCCCGGTGTCGTACGACGATGATAAGGACACACCCGGGAAGGCACCGGAGAACGTGAAGGGCGTCTGCGCTTCCGCGAAGACGAAGCGCCTCTATGTTTCCACGCTCACGCGCCTGGGCTGCATCGATCTCATCTCCGAGAAGCTCCTCTGGGCGAAGCGCTACGAGGGCGGCTGTGACCGGATGTCGATCACGCCCGACGGGAGGAAGATCTATCTGCCGACGCTGGAGAAGGACGACTGGCACGTCGTCGACGCCGCGACAGGCGACGTGATCGCGACGATTTCGCCGAAGTCCGGCGCCCACAATACGGTGATGGGGCTCGACGGCTCGAAGGTCTATCTCGCGGGCCTCAAGTCCCCGCTGC
>DASQOM010000168.1:0-21420 GCA_035644495.1 Planctomycetota bacterium
GACCAGAGCGGCCAGATGGACGCGATGGACGAGTTCAACAAGCGCGCGTGGGACATCATCACCGGCCCCGAGGCGCGCGCGGCCTTCGACCTCGACGCGGAGCCGATGAGGATCCGCGAGCGCTACGGCTTCATGCCCGAGTACAAGGCGCCGACCCCGGACCGTTGCGGCGTGCCGGCCTGGTCGCAGCGCATGCTGCTGGCCCGCCGCCTCGTCGAAGCCGGCGTCCGCCTGGTCACCGTCGACGTCCGCTGGTGGGACACCCACTTCGAGGGTGTCGAGACGATGCGCGACGGCTTCCTCCCCCGCTGGGACCGGGCCTATACGGCGCTGATCGAGGACCTCGACCAGCGCGGCCTGCTCGAGACGACGATGGTCGTCGCGTGGGGCGAGTTCGGCCGCTCGCCGCTCCTGAACAACCGGGCGGGCCGCGATCACTGGCCGCACGTCTTCAGCGCGGCGCTCGCCGGCGGCGGCATCCAGGGCGGCCGCGTCGTCGGCTCCAGCGACGACAAGGGCGGCTACCCGAAAGAAAACCCGAAAACGCCACAAGACGTGCTCGCCACGATATACCGTCATGTGGGCGTGGATGTGAACACGGAGTATCTCGACCATACGGGACGCCCGCGGCCGGTGCTGCCGGCCGGAAGGCCCGTGGACGAACTCTTCTAGAGGGATGCCGATGAAACGACTGATCGCGATGGCGCTCCTGCTGGCGGCCCCCGCCGCCGCCCAGGAGAAGCCGGAAGCTCCGGCGCCCGCCTCCCTCTCCATCCAGGCGGCGGGCACCGACGACCAGGACGCCGGCAAGGCGGCGTCGCTCACCGGACCCGAATCGCGCCTCCAGGTCGTCGTCACCGCCACGCTCCCCGGGGGAAGGCTGGTCGACTGGACCGGCGCGGCGAAGTACACGGCCGCCCCCGAAGGCATCGTCACGATCGACGAGACCGGCCTCGTCACCCCGCTCAAGGAGGGGACGGCGACGGTCACCGCCGCGGCCGGCGCCGCGACCGCGTCCGTGCCGGTCAAGGTCGAGCATTATGTCGATCCGCCCCTTGTCAACTTCCCGAACCAGGTCACGCCGATCTTCACGAAGCTCGGCTGCAACAGCGGGGGCTGCCACGGCAAGAGCGGCGGCCAGAACGGATTCCGCCTGTCGCTGCTGGGCTTCGAGCCCGGCGACGACTACGAGTACCTCGTCAAGGAGTCCCTCGGCCGGCGCCTCTTCCCCGCCGCGCCGGAGCACAGCCTCCTGCTCATGAAGGGCATCGCGTCCGTCCCGCACGGCGGCGGCGACAAGCTGAAGAAGGACAGCCACGAGTACCGCCTGCTCGTCCGCTGGATCACCCAGGGCATGCCCTACGGCAAGGACGACGCCGCGATGGTCACGGGCATCAGCGTCTTCCCCCGCCATCGCGTCATGGCGCCCGACGGCCGACAGCAGCTCATGGTCATCGCGCACTACAGCGACGGCAGCGCGGAGAACGTCACGCGCACCGCCCGCTACGAACCGAACGACAAGCTGATGGCCTCGGTCAACGAGAGCGGCCGCGTCCAGATGCTGGGCACGCCCGGCGAGGTCGCCGTCATGATCCGCTACCAGGACCGCGTTGCGGTCGCCGAGGCCACGGTGCCGCTCGGCGCCGAAGTCGCCAACCTCCCGCCGGTGAAGTCGATCGTCGACGACCACGTCTTCGCCAAGCTGAAGAAGCTCGGACTGCCGCCGTCGCCCGTCGCCGACGACGCCACCTTCCTGCGTCGCGTCTCGCTCGACATCACCGGCCGCCTCCCCGCGGCCGAGGTCGCGCGCAAGTTCCTGGAGGACCCCGACCCGGCCAAGCGCGAGAAGGCCATCGAGCGGCTGCTCGAGAGCGAGGCCTATGCCGACTTTTTCGCGAACAAGTGGTCCGCGATCCTGCGCAACCGCCGGGACAAGGACACGTACGCGAGCGGCAATTTCGCGTTCTACCAGTGGATCCGCGCGGCGCTCGACCAGAACCAGCCCTACGACAAGTTCGTCCGCGAGATCGTGACCGCGTCGGGCGAGATCAGCGACCACCCCGCGGTGGCCTGGTACCGCCAGGTCTCGAAGGACTTCGAGCAGGTGGAAGACGTGGCCCAGCTCTTCCTGGGCGTGCGCATCCAGTGCGCGCGCTGCCACCACCATCCGTTCGAGAAGTGGAGCCGGAAGGATTACTACGGCATGGCGGCCTTCTTCTCCCGCGTGGGCCGCAAGGAAGGCCTCTCGCCCGACGAGCAGCGCGTGTTCCACCAGCGCGGGATTGCCGGCTCGAAGGACCCGAAGACCGGCGCCGCCCTGAAGCCCACGGGCCTGGGCGACCAGCCCCTCGATATCCCGGCGGAGGAGGATCCGCGCCTGGATCTTGCAAACTGGCTGACGAAGCCCACGAATCCGTTCTTCGCCCGGACCCTCGTGAATCGCTACTGGAAGCACTTCTTCGGCCGCGGCATCGTCGATCCCGAGGACGACATGCGGGACACGAACCCGGCCTCGAACAAGGAGCTGCTGGACGGCCTGGCGAAGAAGTTCGTGGAGAGCGGCTACGATCTGAAGGAGCTCATCCGGACGATCTGCCGCTCCTCGACCTACCAGCTGTCCTCGCTGCCCAATGCGCAGAACGCGTCGGACCGGCAGAGCTTCTCGCGGTATTATCCCAGACGCCTCAACGCCGAGGTGCTGCTGGACTCGATCGACCAGATGAACGGCAGTGCGACGACGTTCACCGGCATGCCGGCCGGGTCGCGGGCGGTCCAGATCCCGGACCATGGCGGCGTCAACTCGTACTTCCTGACGGTGTTCGGCAAGCCGGGCGGCGCCAGCGCCTGCGAGTGCGAGCGCTCGGTGGACGCCTCGCTCGCCCAGAGTCTGCACCTGCTCAACTCGCCGGATATCCACGGAAAAATGAGCTCCGGTGTAGCGAAAGAGCTCTCCGGCGATATGAAGCGTACGGACACGGAGAAGGTCCAGGAACTGTACTTCCGGGCCTTCGGCCGGCCGGCGTCGGAGCACGAGATGAAGTACGCGATCGCGCACCTGACGAAGTTCGAGGCCAAGGACCGGCCCGCCGCCTACGAAGACATCGTCTGGGCCCTGATCAACACGAAGGAGTTCCTCTTCAACCATTGATTGCGTCGATAAAGAGAATAGAAGGAGGGCGAGAGCCATGTTGACCATCACCGGCGACCGCTACCAGAGCTGCGACGGACTCCAGCGCCGTGATTTCATGAAGATCGGCGCCCTGGGCCTGGGCGGGCTGGCCCTCCCGGACCTCCTCCGCCTCGAGGCGAAGGACGGCAAGAAGACGAATTCCAAGGCGCTCATCAACGTCCACTTGTCCGGCGGCCCCAGCCACCAGGACATGTGGGACCTCAAGCCCGAGGCCCCGTCGGAGGTCCGCGGCGAGTTCCGCCCGATCCCGACCAACGTCCCGGGCATGGAGATCTGCGAACTCTTCCCGAAGCTCGCGAAGATGGCCGACAAGTTCGCCATCATCCGCGGCATGGTCGGTTCGGTCGACGAGCACAGCTACAGCACCGCGATGACCGGCTACCGGGAGAGCGACCTCAAGTCCGTCGGCGGCCATCCGTCGATCGGCTCCGTCGTGTCGCGCCTGTCGATGGCGTCGGCCGACCGCGCCCTCCCCTACGTGTCGCTCATGGGCCACGTGACGCCCGGCTACCTCGGACCGGTTCACCAGCCCTACGTGCCGGACGGCGGCGGCAAGTCCAACCTGCGCCTGGGCAAGATCAACGCCGACCGCCTCAAGGGGCGCACGGACCTGCTCAATGAGCTGGACACGATGCGGCGCGACGTCGACGCGAACCACCAGATGGAAGCCATGGACTCCTTCACCCAGAAGGCCGTCGAAGTCGTGACCTCCGGCCGGATGGGCGACGCGCTCGACCTCGAGAAGGAGGACAGGGCCACCGTCAAGCGGTACCTGGGCGACTCCAACGGCCAGGGCCGCAGCGGCGGCAACCGCAACTTCCTCATGGCCCGCCGCCTCATCGAGGCCGGCGTCCGCTGCATCGCCATGAGCTGGGGCGGCTGGGACACCCACGAGAACAACTTCAAGACCCTGCGCGACCAGCTGCCGGCGCTCGATATGGGCGTCAGCGCGCTGATCCAGGACCTGACCGACCGCGGCATGCTCGATGACGTCAGCATCGTGCTGTGGGGCGAGTTCGGCCGCTCCCCGAAGATCACCAACAACGCGGGCCGCGACCACTGGCCGCGCGTCTCCGCGGCGTTCATGGCCGGCGGCGGCATCCGCGCAGGCCAGGTGGTCGGTGCCTCGGACCGGCAGGCCGCGGACGCGGTCACGCCCGTCCATCTCCACCAGATCCATTCCACGCTGTACCGGAACCTGGGGATCGACGTGGAGACCACGCAGTTCATCGATCCGTCCGGTCGTCCGCAGTACCTCCTGGACAACCGGAACCCGGTGAAGGAACTGGTCTAAGCGCCTCACGAGGAAACGTGATCATGAAGGCAGGGACACTCCGTAGACTCGCCGCCCTCGCGGTCCTCGCCGCCTGGGGCGGATCCGCGGCCGCCCAGCAGGCGGCGCCGCAGATCCCGCAGCCGAAGATCTACGCCCTGCAGCCCGCCGGCGGCAAGGCCGGCAGCAGCGTCGACGTCCGCATCACGAGCGGCAGCGACCTCGACGGCGCCGACCGGCTTCTGTTTTCGCATCCCGGCATCACGGCCCAGGTTCTCAAGGAGGAGGCGACCCGCATCTATCCGCAGGGTCGCATCGTCGAAGGCAGGTTTAAGGTCACGATCGCGGGCGACGTTCCGCCGGGCGTCTACGAAGTCCGCGCCGCCGGCTATTTCGGCGTGACGAACGCCCGGCGCTTCGCCGTCGGCGATCGCGAAGAAGTCGCCGAGAAGGAGCCGAACAACGATCCCGCGACGGCGCAGGAGCCCGCGCTCGGCTCGGTCGTCAACGGCCTCTGCGATCCCCAGGGCTACGATTGCTACCGCCTGCCCGCGAAGAAGGGCGGGCGCTATATCGTCGAGGCCCAGGCGCTCAAGCTCGATTCGCGGGCCCAGGTGGTGCTGACCTTGATCGACCCTTCGGGTCGGGAGATCCGCCGCATCGCCGGAACCCGGTCCCGCGACGCCCTCCTCGATTTCACGGCCGACCACGACGGCGGCTATGTCGTCAAGGTCAGCGATCTCCTCTATCGCGGCGGCGACGAGTTCTTCTACCGGCTCACGATCGGGACCGGGCCCTGGATCGATTATGTCGATCCCCCGGTTCTGAAGCCCGGCGTCGACAACGCCGTCACCGTCTACGGGCGCAACCTCCCCGGCGGCGCGCCGGCGGAAGGGCTCGAGATCGACGGCCGTCCGATCGACAAGCTGGCGGTGACGATCAAGGCGCCCGCAACCGCAGAGCCGCCGACCGAGACGCTGATGCGTCCCGGCGACGCCTCGGTCGATCTCCTCTCGTGGCGCCTGGGCGGCTCCAATCCCGTCCGGCTGCTGCTCGCGGACGACGCCGTCTCGTACGAGAAGGAACCCAACGACTCCCCCGAGCAGGCGCAGGCCGTCTCCAAGCCTGCGGTCGTGGTGGGACGCTTCAATCCGCGGGGCGACCGCGACTGGTACGTGGTCGACGCCGCCAAGGGCGAGAAGCTCTGGATCGAAGTGGTCAGCCAGCGGCTCGGACTTGCAGTCGATCCGCAGATCGTGATCCAGCAGGCCGGCGAGGCGTCGAAGGATCTTCAGGAAGTCGACGACCTGGCCACGCCGCTGCCGGCGATGCCCAACAACGTCGAGAAGCGCTACCGCGCGCACTCCGAAGATCCGGCGCTCGTGTTCACGGCGCCCGCCGACGGCAAGTACCGGATCCTCGTGCGCGACCAGTTTGGGAGCGCGCAGGGCGATCAGCGCCTGGCCTACGTCCTCCTCGTCCGCGCGCCCAAGCCCGACTTCCGCCTCGTCGCCTTCCCCGTGGAGACGACACCGGTGGACGGAAAGCTCTCCCAGGTGAACTGCATCGTGCGGCGCGGCGGCTCCGACCGTCTGCGCGTCATCGCGTACCGGCGCGAAGGGTTCGACGGCGCCATCCGCCTGGAAGCCGAGGGGCTGCCCGCCGGTCTCTCCGCCCGCCCCGCCGTCATCGGCGCCGGCGGCGACACCTCCGCCGACTTCATCCTCAAGGCCGAGGCGGGCGCGACGGCTTTCGCGGGCCCGATCCGCATCGTCGGCCGCAGCGGCGACCTCGCCCGCCCCGTCCGCTCTGCCGAGGTCCTCTTCAACGTCGCCGACATGCAGAAAGAACCCGTGATGACGCGGATCACCGATACCGTTTCGGTCGCCGTCGACGATCACTTCACCGCTCCGCTGGCGATCCAGGTCGTCCCTGCGGACCCGCAGCGCATGGCGCGCGGCGGCAAGCTGAAGATCCCCGTCAAGCTCGTCAAGAACGCCGATCTCAAGGACCTGGACAAGGCCCAGGTGAAGTTCGTGGCCTCCGGCCTCCCCGGCCGCAACAACGAGAAGCCGATCGCGGCCAAGGAGCTGACGCTGTCGCTCGCGAAGCCCGACGGCGAGCTGGAGCTGGACGTGACGGACAAGGCCCCGCTCGGCCCGACGACGTTCCACCTGACGGGAGACGTCGACGTCAACTACGTCCGCAATCCCGAGCGGGTGAAACGCGCGCAGGACGAGCAGAAGCGGATCGACGCCGTCGCGGTCGAGGTCGCGACCGAGGCGAAGAAGTCGGGCGAGGAGAAGGCGAAGGCCGACAAGGACGCCTCCGAGGCCGCGGCGGCCGTGGCGAAGCTCAAGGCGGCCGGCCAGGCCGAAGCGCCGCTCCAGGAGGCCCAGGACAAGGCGAAGGCCGCGGACGAGCTGAAGGCGAAGGCGGCCGAGACGGAGAAGAAGGCCCAGGACCTCGTCAAGGCGGCGGACACCGCGAAGAAGGAGTGGGCGGATGAGCTGAAGAAGGCGACCGACGCCTCCAAGGAAAAGAAGATCAAGGTCTGGTTCTCGTCGACGTCCATCGCACTGGAGATCGCGGCGGCGCCGGCGACGCTGAAACCGGCGAACGAGCCGGTGGTGATCAAGGCGGGCGGCCAGACGGAGGTCTCGGTCGAAGTCGTTCGCGAGTTCGGATTCGCCGACGAGGTGAAGCTGGAGCTGGCGGCGGGCGGGGCGCCGGTGAAGCTGGTGCAGCCCGTGACCGTGGCGGGCAACGCGCCCTCGGCGCCGCTGCTCCTGGCGGCGGACAAGGGCGCAAAACCGGGAACCTACACCGTGACGCTGCACGGCCAGCTCAAGTTCAACGCGAAGCCGGCGACGGCGGAGCGGACGCTGCAGGTCGTCATCGAGCCCGCGCCCGCGGCCGGCCAGTAAAAGTTCGAGAATCCCGCAACGAACCCCTTCCGGCCCCCGTTACCCATATGTGAACGAGCTGCTCGTTGCCGCCGGGGCACTTCTCTTCTGCATCCTCGTGTTCAGCTGGCATCTGTGGGCGAACGCCCATGCGAAGCGGCGGATCCGGCGCTGGGCGAAGGAGAACGGGTACCGGGTCGTCCGCGGCGAAATCACCGGCCTGGGATCCTCCCTCTTCCCCGGCTACATCCGCGGCCAGGTCATCTGGGCGGTCCGCCTCGAGAACGCGCGCGGCGGCGTCCGCGACGCCTGGCTCCGCTGCGGCGGCAGCGCCCTCGGCTATTCCCTGACCGAGGTCGAGGTCCGCTGGGCCGATTCCGACCGCTCGACGGCGAGTTGACCGAAACCCCGGCCCCTCCGCCGGCGTAGTCCTTTCAAACACGGGGAGACGGACATGAAGCGGAGCGGGATTCTCATCGCGCTGGTCCTCTGCGCCCTGGCGGCGGGCGCGGACGTCTACAAGGACAAGGACGGCAAGGACATCCTCACCTACGCGGCCAGCGTGCCGTCCAAGCGCCAGCCCGGCAGCAAGGCCGCCCTGCTGCTCGGATTCCACGGGCGCGGCGGAAACGAGAAGCAGCTCCTCGACGGCGCCGTCTCCGCCCTCCAGAAGGCCGGCCTGCGCGACGACTTCGTCATCGTGGGCCTCAAATCCAAGGAGGACGGCTGGACGCCGAAGGACGACGAGCCCGTCAAGGCGTTCGTCCCCTGGGCGATCAAGAACTGGAACATCGACCCGCGGCGCGTCTACGGCATCGGATTCTCGTCGGGCGCCTACTACCTCAACCAGTTCGTGCCGAACCATACGGAACTCTTCGCGGGCGCGATCACGTACGTCGGCGGCCAGGGCGGCCTGACGAAGACCGACAAGCCGGAGAGCAAATCGGAGCTCTACTGGATCGCCGGACAGGCCGACACGACGGTTCCCGTGGCGAACGTGCGGCCCAACATGGAGGCCGCAAAGAAGGCGGGCTTCCGCTTCGTCTACCGCGAAATCGCGGGCATGGGGCACAGCGTCTATGTCGACCCGCCGCTCGAGGACGCCATCCAGTGGCTGAAGGCGGTGCGCAACAAGGAGGTCTCCGTCGACGCGGCCGATCAGGCCTTCCTCGACAAGCTCACCGACGCCTCGAAGCTGGGCGAGGGCTCCACGTGGCTGCACCTGGGCAACATCGGGAGCTTCGCCGCGGCGCCGCTGGTCCTCATGGGCCTGCAAGCCGATCGCGAGGGCGTCCGGGTCCATGCCTGCCAGGCGATGACGCGGATGATGTTCGACGGCAAGGCGGTCGAGGCGCTGGCGGCGCTGCTGGACGACAAGGAGAACCGCGTCCGATCGACGGCGATCGCGGCGCTGACCTACCAGGGGCGCTGGAATTATCCGGCCGCACAGGAGGCTCTCTGCAAGCTGGCGCGCGACGACAAGAAACCCGCGGGCGAGCGCAAGGCCGCGGTGCTGGCCCTCGGCGAGATCGCCAGGCTCGACTACCTCGGCGGCTTCCAGTTCAAGTCGGTCGGTTGGACTCTCGTCGAGCTGCTCGACGACGAGGACGGCGGCGTCCGCGCGGCGGCCCTGGTCGCATTGACGCCCGCGAAAGCGGGCGTGGAATATGCGCCGGGGATGGCGAAGCCCGCGCGCGAGGCGGCGATGTCCAAGTGGTCCGCCTGGTGCACGAAGGTCTACGGGGCGAAGCCGTAGGAGAAACACAAAGACACGGAGACCCCCAAGGCCGCAAAGAAGAAACCTTATTGTGGCGCTTCGTGTCTCAACTCTGCATCGGGCTCCCTTCATGGACGGCCACAGGGGATCCCTCCGCCAGGAACGCCGAGCGGGGGCGGCCCGAGAGGTATTCCGCGAAGACGGGGCCATACAGGGCGGAAACGTCCGCGTCCAAGTCGGCCCGGCGCGCGGGGGCGAAGCGCCAGCGGGGATGCTCGACCCGGTACTCGGCAGGGCCCTTCCGCTGCGTGACGTAGCCCCAGTAATGCTCGGCGATGAACTCCTCCTCGCTTCCCTCCGCCATCGGCCGATAAGGACCGTCGGGGTCGAGTTCGACGGACATCTCCCGTCCGCCGCTCCAGGCGTAGCGGACATCCGGTGTTGCGCCTCCGGTCCAGCGGTGGCTCATCGGAAGCGCGACATAGTTCTCGCCATACACCGCCCGCGCGACCCACGCAATGGCGGCCTTGGGGACGATCTCCTTGATGAAGGCGACGCCGCGCCTCCACCCCTCCGCCGACTTCCGGCGCACGTAGATGCGGAGGTTCACCTCCTCGAAGTCGCGAAGGAACGGGATCGACCAGCCCCGGACCCGCGTCTCTAGAAACATGAATCCGACCACGCTCGCGTAGGTGCGGCCGTTGTAGACGTCGATCTCCGTCCCCGCGGGCGCCAGCGGACGCAGAGCGGCGGCGTCCGCCTCGTAGTTGAGCAGGGCCAGATGCTGCCAGCGGGCGGTGAGAAACGGCTTCATGCGGCCTTGGAGACTACCGCCGGCGCCGCCTTCAGACCAGAAGGTCTTTGACGACGCGGCCGTGGACGTCGGTGAGTCGGTAGTCGCGGCCGCTGTAGCGGTAGGTCAGCTTCTCGTGGTTGATCCCCATCAGGTGCAGGATTGTGGCGTGCAGGTCGTGGACGTGGACCTTGTTCTCGACGGCGTGCCAGCCGAACTCGTCGGTCGCGCCGTACGCGAGGCCGCCCTTCACGCCGCCGCCGGCCATCCACATCGTGAAGCCGAAGGGGTGGTGCTCGCGGCCGTCCTGGTTTTCGGCGGTCGGCGTCCGCCCGAACTCGCCGCCCCAGACGACGAGCGTGTCCTCGAGCAGGCCGCGCGCCTTCAGGTCGCGAATGAGGCCGGCCATCGGGCGGTCGGTCGCGGCGCAGTTGGCGGGCAACTCGGTTTTGAGGCCGCCGTGCTGGTCCCAGAGCTGGCAGCTGCTGCGCTTCGACGTGACCGTATGGTAGACCTGGACCACGCGGACCCCGCGCTCGACGAGCCGGCGCGCCATGAGGCACTGCTTGCCGAAGATGTCGGTCGCGTCGTTGCCGATGCCGTAGAGCTTCTTCGTCTCGGGCGATTCATTGGCGATGTCGAAGGCCTCGGGCGCCTCCATCTGCATCCGGTAGGCGAGCTCGAAGGATTCGATGCGCGCGCTGAGGCGGCTGTCCTCCTCGCGGCCCTCGCGGTGCAGCGCGTTGAGCTCCTTGAGGGCGTCCAGCTGCTCGCGCTGGCGCGCCTTGGTCAGGCGGGGATTGTCGAGGTTGGCGACGGGGTTCTTCAGGTCCTGCACCAGCGTGCCCTGATAGGCGGCGGGGAGGAAGCTGGAGCTCCACAGCGGCGCGCCCTGCGCGGGCTGGGCGGGCGAGATGACGACGTAGCCGGGCAGGTCCTGGTTCTCGCTGCCGAGGCCGTAGACGAGCCACGAGCCCAGGCTCGGCCGCGAGAAGGCCTGCTCGCCCGTGTTCATCTGGAGGCAGGCGCCGTTGTGGTTGATGTTGTCCGCGACCATCGAGCGGATGATGCAGAGGTCGTCGACGCAGCCCGCCAGGTTCGGAAGCAGGTCGGAGACCTCGATGCCCGACCGGCCGTGCTTCCTGAAGTTGAAGGGCGACTTCAGCAGGTTGCCGGTCTTCGTCCGCACGAGCTTCGGCTGCTCGAAGGGCAGCGGCTTGCCGTTGTCGGCCGCGAGGCGCGGCTTGGGGTCGAATGTGTCGACGTGCGAGGGTCCGCCCGACATGAACAGGTGGATGATGCGCTTCGCCTTCGGTGGATACATGGGGGCGCGGACCGCGAGCGGAGTGCGGTCGTCCTGGGCGGCCGCGTCCTTCGCCACGAGCCCGGCCAGGCCGAGCATGCCGAAGCCGTTGGCGAAGGTCCCCAGCATCTGCCGGCGCGTCAAACCGTTGTTGATCATGGTCGTTCCTAGTCCACGTAGATGAACTCGTTCGCGCAGAGCAGGATCTGGCAATAAGGCTCCCAGACCTGCTCGGCCGACGGACCCGCTCCGGCGCTTTTTTCCTGCTCGCGGCCGCGCGACAGCACCGCGAGCCCGATCTTGGCCTCGCGGTCGGTGGCGGGACGGCCGTAGAGAACCCCATAGAGCCACTGGATGCGCGCGACGTCGTCCGCCGGCCCCTGCTTCACGGCCCGCAGCGTCAGGGCCTTCGACTGCGCCATCGCGAACGGATGGTTCATGAGGAACAGCGCCTGGGGGGCGACGGTCGAGTCGATGCGCTTCTCCACGATCGCGTTCGGATCGGCCGCGTCGAAGAGCATCTTGTAGGTGCTCCGGTCGGAGCGCACCGTCGTGACGTACAGCGTCCGGCGCGGGCTGAGCAGTTCCTTCACCGACGGGCCCTTCTGGACGCGGTCCAGGACGTCGCCCGCCGCGAGCAGCGAGTCGCGCAGCTCCTCGGCGGTGAGACGCCGGCGATTCATGCGCCCAAAGAGCGTATTGGCCGAGTCGGCCTTCGCCGTCGCGGGATCGGCGACGGCCGCCTGCCGGTACGTGGATGAAAGCATGATCGTCCGGTGCATCGCTTTCAGCGACCAGCCGCCCCGGACGAACTCGCGCGCGAGCCAATCCAGCAGCTCGGGATGGCTGGGCGGCGTCCCGAGCTTGCCGTAGTTGTTCGCCGTGCGGACGATGCCGTCGCCGAAGTGCCCCTGCCAGATCCGGTTCGCCATGACCTTGGCCGTCATCGGGTTCGCGGGCGACGCGACCCAGGCCGCAAGCTCGGCGCGTCCGCTCCCCTTCCCGATCGTCGGCTGCTCCTCGCCCGCGAGGAGCTTCGGGAAGCGACGCGGGACGACCGCGCCGAGGCGGTCGTAGCGCCCGCGGATATGGACGGGCGCGTCGTGGAAGCCCGCCCAGCCGGATTGCGGGCAGCCGCCCTCCTGGAGGCCGTGGGTCGTCGGGATTGCCGGCGGCAGGCTCTTCTTCAGCCCCGCGAGCTCGGCCCGCAGGCCCGCCAGCACCTCGTGCGTCTCCTTCGGCAGCGCCGGCTCATCCTTGCGCGCGGCCCCGAGGAACGGACCCTTGGGGTCCGTCAGGTCCTTCAGGAGCTTGCCGTTGGGTCCTTTGGCGGCATCCGGAGCGAGCAGCGCGGCCTGGACGTCGTCCGCGCCGGCGGCACGGTCCGCGGCGGCCAGCCACTTCGCCAGGGCCGACTCGGGCGCGAGCGCCGCCGAGCTCGACTTCTTCCCCATGTCGTAGAAGCACCAGACCCCCATCGGGTTCGCCGGGCTGCCCGCGCGCGCCCCCTCGACCACGTCGTGCGACAGGCTCCACGAGCGCTGCTTCCCTTCGACCTCGACGACGGCGACCTCCACCACCGTCGTGTCGCAGGTATATTCCTTCTTCGGCAGCACGACCAGCTGGACCAGGTCGCCTTCCCGCACCTCGATCACGTGCTCGGCGACCGCCATCATGCCGCCGTTCGGGATCGCGCCGCGGCCGAGCTCGCGCGTGCCGGAAGCGACATGGTCGAGCGTCCACTCGATGCCGTCACCGCAGATCGCGTCGGCGTCGGCCACCCGTCCCGAGACCCGGACCTTGCCCGCGATGGGGCTCTTCCAGCCCGCGGCGACGCCCGCGTTCGGCGACGGATGCACGGCGACCGCGCGCGGCGGCATCTTGATCGTGATGACGGCCAGCTCCTGGTCGGTGGTGTTGACCGTGACGGACGGGGTGTCGGCGCCGGCCGGCATGTTCCAGGCGTGCAGGCCCGGCTTGCCGAGGACGTCCCGCGACGCGCGGGTCAGGAGGCCCAGGTCGCCCGTGCCGAGATAGGAGCTCCACGCGGTGAACGCAAAGGCCGGCAGCCCCTTCTGCGCCGCGAACTCCGCGGGCGCCGGCTTCGGCGACAGCGCCTGATACTCCTCGCAGGCCCGCAGCAGCGCGGCCGTCTGGCTCAGCAGAGTCTTTCCCACCGTCGACCACGCCGCGTCCGTGTCCTTCTCGATCTTCTTCTCCAGCGCCGCGATCGCGGTCTCGATCTTTCTCCGCGCCTCGACCTCGGGGGCTGGGGCCAGCGGGATGCGCAGCATCTGCGCGCCGTCCGTCTTCGCCCCGGGGTTCGGCAGGATGTGGCTCGAGAAGAAGATGCCGGCCAGGCCGTAGTAGTCCTCCGTCGAGATCGGGTCGAACTTGTGATCGTGGCAGCGGGCGCAGGCGAAGGTCAGGCCGAGGAAGCTGCGGCCGACGACGTCGATCTGGTCGTCGACGATGTCCGTCAGCATCTTCTCCTTGTCGGCGTCGCCGTTGCCCCACTGGCCGATCGCAAAGAGCGCGGTCGCGATCAGGTTGTCGGGATTGAACTCGGGCTCGAGGTCGCCCGCAATCTGCATGCGGACGAAGCGGTCATAAGGAAGGTCGCGGTTGAAGGAGTCGACGACCCAGTCGCGGTAGCGCCAGGACTCGGACACGTCGCCCGGGCTGCCCATGCCGCGCTGGTCGTTGGAGTCGGTGAAGCGGACGACGTCGAGCCAGTTCCGGCCCCACTTTTCGCCGTACTGCGGGGAGGCGAGCAGGCGCTCGACGACCTTCGCGAACGCGGCGGGCGAATCGTCGGCGACGAACGCCTCGACGTCCTCGGCCCGCGGCGGAAGGCCGAGGAGATCGTACGTCGCGCGGCGGATCAGGGTCCGCTTGTCCGCGGCGGGCGCCGGTTGAAGACCCTTCTCCTCGAGCTTCGCGAGGATGAAGCGGTCGACGGGCGACGCAATCCAAGCCGCGTTCTTCACGGAGGGAAGCGGAGGGTCCCGGGGCTGCTGATAGGCCCAGGTCTTGCGCGCGGCCTCGTAATCGATCGCGGATTTCGCGGCAAGCGCCTTCGTGCGGGGATCCGGCGCGCCGCGCTTCACCCACGCGGTGAAGTCGGCGACGACGTCGTCCGCAAGACGGCCCTTGGGGGGCATCTTGAGATCCTGGTCGACGTATCGGATCGCCTTGAGGAGGAGGCTCTTCTCGGGATCGCCCGGGACGACGGACGGACCGAGGTCGCCGCCCTTGAGGAGGCCGTCGCGCGTGTCGACGTACAGGCTGCCCTTGGGCTTCCTGGCCTCGACACTGTGGCAGGAGTAGCAGCGGTCGACGAGAACCGGCCGGATCTTCTTCTCGAAGAACTCGACGCCCTCAGGGTCGGGCCTGGAGGCGTCCTGGGGAGGCGCGCCGAGCGCGACGGCCGGGAGACCGAGACACAGGAGGAGGATCAATCGCTGCATGGGAGGCCCTTTATGGATTGGCCGGGGGCCAGTCCTTCCAGCTGCAATGCCGCTCCATCAATTCGCCCGCGAGTTTCGGCTTGCGGGTCTTGAGGATGTCGATCATCTCGCGGTGGGACGCGAGGGTGGCCTTGCGGACGTCGTGAGTGAGGCGCTCGCGGTCGCGGTGGAGGCGCGAGAGCCAGAGTTCCATCTGCGCGCGGAGGTCGTTCCACGCGCGGCTGAGGCGCCGGTGCCGCGCGATGACGACGATCTCGTCGTGGAAGGCCGAATCGAGGGCGCTGAAGTCGGTAAGGTCGCGGGTCTCGCGGGCCTGCTCGAGGATGTCCTCGAGACGGGCGACGTCGGCGTCGGTGAGCCGCTCCGCGGCGAGGCGCGCGGCCATGGTCTGGAGGACGGCGCGGAGGCTGAGGATCTCGGAGAGATCGTCGTCCGTGAAGGGCCTGACGACGGCGCGGCCGTTCTCCTCGAAGTGGACGAGGCCCTGCCGTTCGAGCTCGACGAGGGCTTCGCGGACGGGGACGCGGCTGACGCCGAGCTTGGCGGCGGTCTGGGCCTCGGGGAGGCTGGTGCCGTCGGCGAGCTCGCCGGTGAGGATGGCGCGGCGGAGGCGCTCGACCACTTCCTTGGTGAGGCTGGTGTTCCTGCGGATCGGGCTGAGCGCCGCCTGGGCCATCGCGTTTCCCTCCGGGATCGTAAACGGTATACCGTATACCTTACGTCCCCCGAAGGGACGGAGCGCCGAAATTCGCCAAGTTCCTAGGCGATGATCTCCTTCACCACGTTGCCGTCCACGTCCGTCAGGCGGAACGGGCGGCCGGCATAGTTGTAGGTCAGCTTCTCGTGGTCCAGCCCCAGCAGGTGCAGGATCGTCGCGTGCAGGTCGTGCATGTGGACGCGGTTCTCAACGGCTTGGTGGCCGAACTCGTCGGTCGCGCCGTGCGCGTAGCCCTTCTTCACACCGCCGCCCGCGAGCCAGACCGTGAACCCGCCCGGGTTGTGGTCGCGGCCCGTCCCGTTCTTCTCGGCGTACGGCGTGCGCCCGAACTCGCCGCCCCACCAGACCAGCGTGTCGTCCAGCAGGCCGCGGCGCTTCAGGTCCGACAGCAGGCCCGCGATCGGCCGGTCCACCGCCCGCGCATGGTCCCCATGCTTCGGCAGGTTGCTGTGCTGGTCCCACGCCGGGTTCGCGCTGCCGTCGCCGTACGTGACCTGGACGAAGCGCACCCCCGACTCGCAGAGCCGGCGCGCCATCAGGCATTCGCGGCCGAAGGTGTCCGTTTCCTTGGGGCCGATCCCGTACATCGACAGCGTCTCCTTCGACTCCTTCGAGAGATCCAGCACGTCCGGCGCGTTCCCCTGCATGCGTCCCGCCAGCTCGTAGGAGCCCGCCACCGCCTCGTACTCGGCATCGCCGGGGCTCGACTTGAGCTGCTCCGCGTTCATCTCCCGCAGCAGGTCGAACTCGCGAGCGCGGTCGGCCGGGGATTGCGGGCTCGTCAGGTTCCGGATCGTCGCTTCCGACGCCGGAGCGCCTGCCCGGCCCAGCGCCGTCCCCTGGTAGACCGGCGGCAGGAACGCGTTCCCGTAGTTGCGCGCGCCGCCGTTGCCCGTCGTCGCCGCGATCGACACGAACCCGGGCAGGTTCTGGTTCTCGGTGCCGAGGCCGTAGAGCACCCACGATCCCATCGACGGCCGCACGAACGTCGTCGAGCCGCAATGCAGGAACAGCGTCGCAGGGCCGTGCGCGACTCCGTCGGTGTGCATCGAATGGATGAAGCAGAGGTCGTCGACGTGCTTGTTGACCTCGGGGAACAGCGCCGAGCCCCAGCGGCCGGACTCGCCGTGCCGCGCGAAGCTCCAGGGGCCCTTCATGATGCGCTGCGACGTGGCCCGTTGCCCCGTATTGGCGACGGTCCGCGAGTCGTCGAAGTTCATCATCTTCCCGTCGTTCTTCGCCAGGAAGGTCTTGTAGTCGTAGGAGTCGACGTGGCTGACCCCGCCCTGCATGAACAGGAAGAGGACACGCTTCGCCTTCGGCGCGAAATGCGGGAGCTTCGAGGCAAGCGGGCTCGTCTCCGCCGCGCGGACCGTCGACGCGCCCAGCCCCGCGAAGGCCAGGGCGCCGAACCCGCAGGCGCTGTCCTGGAGAAAACGACGCCGACCAAGCAGTCCCATGATTCAATCCTGAAGAAGAATCAACGCAAAGGAAACAAAGAGAACACTCCTAGCGGACATACCGGAACTCCACCGAGGCGAAGAGGGCGTGGAAGAGGGTCGCGTAGCCCTTCTCGGAGGACCCGGCCGCGGCGACCCCCGTGAGCGCGAGCGAAGACTCGCCCTCCGTCGGAAGGCGGCCGAGCGACAGGCGGAAGGCGCGGTCAATCCTGGCCTTGTCGTCGGGAAGTTTGTCGGCCAGCAGGCGGGTCGACGCGTGTTTCGCCTGATCCAGGACGAAGGGATTGTTGAGCAGATAGAGGGCCTGGGGGGCGACCGTGCTCGTATTGCGGCGGCCGTTAGGGACGCTCGCGTCGCCGAAGTCGAAGACCTCGAAGAGCTCCGGAAGCGCGTTGCGGAAGACGGGGACGTAGACGCTGCGCAGGAGCGTGGAGCCCTTATAGCTGTAGTCGGAGGACAGCGAGACCGCATAGGTCGGGCCCGCGGGCGGCTCGGCCTTCAGCTCGCCGCTCACAGCGAGCATCGTGTCGCGGATGCATTCCGCGTCGAGACGCCGCCGGTTCGCGACCGCGAGCAGCCGATTCTCGGGGTCCATCTCCGCCGGCTTTCCCGACGCGCGGCGGTAGGTCTCCGTCAGGACGATCATCCGGACCAGCCGCTTCACGGACCAGCCCTCGTCGACGAAGCGGATCGCCAGCGCGTCCAGGAGCTCCGGGTGCGACGGGAGCTCGCCCGTCGTGCCGAAGTTGTCGGTCGTGCGCACGAGGCCCGCGCCGAAGAGCCAGTGCCACGCCCGGTTGGCCATCACGCGCGCGGTCAGCGGATTCTCGCGGCTCGCGATCCAGTCGGCCAGCTCGCGTCGGCCGCTCTCCTTCGCGGGCATCGCCGGCGCCGTCCCCAGCGTGGCGACCTGCAGCACCCCGCGCGGCGCCACGTCGCCCTGGGTGTGGACATTGCCGCGGATATGGATGCGGACGTCGCCGATCGTCTTCTCCTCCCGGACGGCCATGACCATGTCGCGCCGCGGCCCCGACTCCTGGAGCTTCTTCAGCTCCTCCTCCAGCTCCTTGATGCGGCCCGCCGCCTCGGGCGACTTCTGCCCCTTGTTCTGGTCGATGTTGTCCACCGGGATGAAGACGATCGCGTCCGCCGTGACGTGGCCCTTCGTGCCCTCGTTCGACACGATGACGTAGCCCTGGTTGTTCTCGAAGCGGTACTGCCCGAGCGAGATATAGCGCCCGTCGATCGGCGGGTTCTCCTGCTCGTTGACGGTCAGCATCTTCTCGCCGTCGGCGCTGAGGATGGTCACCGGCACGTTGTTCGCGCGGCTTTCCCCCGGGGCGTAGGCGAAGCGGACCTCGTAGCTCCCCGCCGTCAGCTCGGGATGGAACGTCAGGCTCTTTTCGCCCTTGCCTTTGGCGTCGTCGTGCGAGTACCCCGACCCGATGTAGGAGCCCGAGAACGTCGAGGACTTCCACTCGCCGACCTTCTCGGCCTTGGCGTCGTCCACGGTGACGCCGACGATATCCACGATCGCGAGCGGACCGGCGGCCTTGGAGGCCTTGCCCTTCGGCGTGCTGTCCTTCTCGGCCTTGATCTTCGCCTGCAGGGCGGCGATCGCGTCCTCCTGCTTCTTGATCTCCCCCTCCCGCGCGCCGTCGGTCGGCAGCGGAATCTCGAGCCACTTCGACACGTTCGCGTGCTCCAGGCTGCGAGCGTTCTTGAGGATGCCCGCCATCGCGTAATAGTCGCGCGTCGGGATGGGGTCGAACTTGTGGTCGTGGCAGCGCGCGCAGGCGACCGTCTGCGCCAGGAAAGCGCGGCCGATCGTGTCGAGCTGCTCGTCGACCACGTCCATCTCGAGCTGCTTCTTGTCCTGCTCCTCGAGGTTGCTGTTGCCCATCTGCAGGAACGTGGCCGCGATCAGCTGGCGCCGGCGGTCCTCGATCCCCGTCGACGGCAGCAGGTCGCCCGCGAGCTGCTCGCGGATGAAGCGGTCATAGGGCAGGTCGCGGTTGAAGGCGTCGATGACATAGTCGCGATACCGCCACGCCTCCTTCATGACGAAGCCGCGCAGCGTGAGCGACTCGGCGTAGCGGGCGACGTCGAGCCAGTGCCGGCCCCAGCGCTCTCCGAACTGGGGCGACGCGAGCAGGAGGTCGACGATGTTCTCGAAGGCGTCCGGCGCGGAATCCCGGATGAACGCGTCGACCTGCTCGGGCGTCGGGGGCATCCCGATGAGGTCGAAGGTGACGCGCCGCAGGAGCACGGCCTTGTCGGCCGCGGGCCCGGGCTTCAACCCCTGCGCGGCGAGGCGGGCGTTGATGAGGCGGTCGATGTCGACGTCGGCGCCCTTCTGCGGCGCCTTATAGGCCCAGAATTTCCGGCCCTCCTCGAGGCTGAGGCCGACCTGCTTCTTCGGCTTGCCGGCGACGGACTTTTCCGAGGCGGCCCAGGCCGCGCCCTTCCGGATCCACGTTTCGAGGTCGGCGATCTGCTCGTCCGTGAGCCGCTTCTTCGGCGGCATCTTGAGGTCGTCGTCGACCCAGCGCACGGCCTTGAGGAGCAGGCTCTTCTTCGGGTCGCCCGCGACGGCGGCCGCGCCCGAATCGCCGCCCTTGAGCAGCCCGTCGCGCGAGTCCAGATAGAGGCCGCCCTTCAGCTTCTCGGCTTTCGTGCTGTGGCAGGAGTAGCAGCGCTCCGTCAGGACCGGGCGGATCTTCTTCTCGAAAAACTCGGCGTCCCGACCCTCCTGGGCGTCCGCCGTCCCTCCCCGAGAGAAAAGACAAAACGCCGAGACCGCAAGACACCCAACCCCCAGGGAAAGGCTTCCTTTGGAGTTCATCTTCTCGCCCGGTCCTCGCTCGCGACCTCGAGGCGCTGGGTCGCCTTCTTGAGGAAGAGGATCGCGAAGCAGGTGTCCCAGGTCGGCTTGCAGCGGTTCGCGCCGCCGAACCACGAACCGTCCGCCTTCTGGGCGTCGAGGATGGCGACGGCGCCCTCCTGGTACCAGTCGTGCTTGGCGATCGCCGGGACGTCGAGCAGCATGCCCGTCCGCTCGAGGGCATACAGGAAGTAGTAGTACTCCGTTTTGCTCGACGTGTCGAACTCGACCGGGCCCTCGTTCGCCGTCACGCTCCAGTGCGCGTTCAGCCACGCCAGGCCCGACTTGATCGCCATATCCTTCTTGCGGTCCTGGTCGAGGATGAAGTCGCAGATCGCCAGCGCGCCGACCGCACCGGCGGTCATCGACGCGTACGCGCGGTGGTTCTTCGAGCAGACGCTCTGCTTGCTGTAGCACCAGCCGCGCGGCGTCCCGGGCAGATCGCCGCCGGTGGCGACGCCCTTATCCTCCTCCTTGTCGTGCTGGCTCTCGATCCACCACTTGCGCGCCAGCTGGACCGGGTCCTTGGGCAGCAGGATGCCGGCGTCGTGACAGGCGCGCAGGCCGAGCGCGGCATACTGGCTGTTCGAGTTGTCGCCGGTCGCCGGTCCGTCCTTCATCTTCTTGACCGGGATCTTCGACTTGACCTTCGGCTTCTCCTTCTTGCCGGGCGTCCCGAACTCGCGGGCCCCTTCGCGCACGGGGGCGGCCGTGGCGACGGCCGTCGACGGCCCCGGATCCTTCACGTAGGCCGACGGCTCCCCGTACGACCACTGGCCGTTCACGCATTGATTGTCGAGCAGGAACTGCGCGCACTGGGCGAGGCGGTTCTGGTATTTGACGCGGTCCAGTTCCTCCAGGATCATCGCCTGCAGGACGACCTTATAAGTTCTCTCGAGCGGCTCCTCCATCAGGCGCTTGAAGTACTCCTGGAACTTGTCGTCGCTCTCGGAGACGCCGCCCACCACGAAGGTCAGCAGCACGAGCTCGAAGGAGTCGTTGATCTTCGCGAACTCGACGGGCGGCGTCTTCGCCGTCTTCAGGAAGGCAATGCCCTTCCGCACGGCGCCATCCACCCGCGTCTGATCGACGGCCCCGCCCTGCCCGAAGAGCGGATTGAACCCAAAGACACAAAGAATCAAAGAGCACAAAAGCAGAAACACCTTTGCCCGGACTGTTTCAGGGATGCATTCTTTCTTGTCTTTTCGTGTCACGGTGTTCATCGTCTCAATCTTTCATCGAAGCCGTGGCTCTCGTCAGGAACAGGATCGCGAAGGAGGTGTCGTAGACGGGGTTGCAGCGCTTCACGCCGGCGGACCAGGACCCGTCGGGCCGCTGCGAGGCGAGCAGTTCGTGGGCGGCCTCGGCGTACCAATCGCGGGGGCCGAACTTCTCCAGACCGCAGACCGCCGCCGCGCGCTCGACCGCCCAGAGGTAGTAATAGAGCTCCGTGCTCATGTTGGGCGTGTCGGAGATCATCTCCTTCGCCATCAGCTCCTCGACGGGGCCGTAGTTCTCGATCGGAGTGTAGTGGTACGTGACCCAGTCCAGGCCGAGCTTCGCCGCCTTGTCCTGGCGCCAGTCCTTCCCCGCCAGGGAGTCGCAGAGGACGAGCGCGGCCAGGCCGCCGGCCGACATCGACCCGTAAGGCCGGTGCGGGTTCTCCTCGCGGGTATAGCACCAGCCGCCGCGGCCGTCGCTCTCCA
>DASQOM010000169.1:0-9701 GCA_035644495.1 Planctomycetota bacterium
CCATGTACATCGGCGTGCCGAGCACCGCGCCGCTGCGCGTCAGGGCCGGAGAAGACTCGACCAGCCGCGCCAGCCCGAAATCGGCGACCTTCGGCGTCTCGCCGGAAAGGAGGATATTGTCCGGCTTGAGGTCCCGGTGGATGACGCCCTTTTCGTGCGCGTGATGCACCGCCCGCGCCGTCGCCTCCAGGATCCGGAGGAACGCCCGCCGATCCAGACGTTTCGCCGCAAGAGCCTTCGACAACGACTCTCCCTCGACGAGCTCCATGACAAGATAGGCGCGGCCGCCGTCCGTGCCCGAGTCGAAGACCTTCACGATGCCGGGGTGATCGAGACGGGCCAGGGCATGGGCCTCCCTCGTGAAGCGCTCGCTCGCGAGCGGGTGGCTCAGCAGGCTTTCGCGAAGGATCTTGACGGCGACGCTGCGGCCGAGCTGGCGGTCGCGCGCGCGGTGGACGACGGACATCGCGCCCTCCCCCAGGACGCCGACCAGTTCGTAGCGCGAGAATCCGGAGACCGCTTCCGCAGCGTCGAGCGACGCCATCAGCTCGTCGAGCTGGGACCGGGTCACCCAGCCGCGGGACAGGAGCCGCTCGCCGAGATCGCCCTCATCCCGGAGTAGCTCCTCCAGCTGGACGGCGGTGATGAACTTCGCGGCCAGCGCGCGGTCTCCGAGGCGACGGCGCCGGAGACTCGTAAGGGAAGATCGGACGCGGTCCAGAAAGTCATCCACGGTCAGCCTGAGAAGAGCTCGTTCATCTCGTCGGCGAGCTCGCGCGGCGACGTGACGCCCCGGGCCACGCGTTCGCGGACGATCTGCTCCAGACGTTCCCGGGCCGTATCGAGGTGGCTCTTCACCTGGTGCTCCGTGAGGCCCAGCGCGCGGCCGACCGATCCGTAGCTGATCCCCTCCTGGGCGGGGGCCAGCTCATAAGCTTCGTAGACGCGGAGACAGTCGCCCTTCCCCTCGGCCGGGAGGCGGATGCGGAGCTCGGCCAGGCTCTCCGTGAGCACGTCGCGCGCCCACTGGCGGTCGAAGAGCTCGTCCGGCGTCCGCCCGGCAGCCTCGCCGGTCTCGAGCGCGGCGACGTCGAGCGAGACGAAGGTCCGTCCTCCCCCGCGCTTCTGCGCGGCCCCGTCGCGCCGCGCCTCGGAGAGGAAGCGGCGAAGCACTCCTTTGAGAAAGCTGCGGAAGCGGCCTTTCTCATGGCGGTATTTCTGGAGCAGGCCGCCTTCGAGGAGGTAGCTGAAGAATTCCTGGGTGAGGTCCTTGGCGTCCTCGATGGAGGCGCGCCCCGCCGTCCGGATGAACTTGTAGACGGGCCGCCAGTATTGGGCGAAGAAGCGGTCGCGGGCCTCCCGGGCCCCGGGCGCCGACGGGTCGGCCCCCGACAGGACGGACGACCACACCGTCTCCGGGAAGTTCTCCCGGCTGCCCCCGAGGGTCGTTTCCAGGCCGCCCATCCCCTACGATTATGCCCCCCGAGGCTGGGTCGTTTCCGGATTTTCGACGCGGTCCAACGCCGGCCGTCCCCGCGCGTCCAATCCCATGGGCGACAGTAGCGCGGGAGCCCATTTTTTTGAATTCCCGGCCGAATCGCTGGCGACGACGTCGGGGATTTCTATAATTTCACCATGAATTGTCCTACCTGCAACCGGACCCTGGCGGCGGGGACGAAGTGCCCGAAGTGCGGCAAGATGGCGGTGGCCTCCAGCTCCGATGAGATCGATCTGCTTCCCCTGGAGGAAGCAAAGCCGGCCAACGAGGAGGCGTTTCAGCCGCCCGCCTCGGCGGGCCAGCCCAAGGCTCCGATGCCCGGCAAGACCGCGAAGCTGGCCGCTCCGGAAGAACTCGACGTCCCCGAGGAAGTGCGGAACCGTCCTCCCCCGAAGAACTACGATCCTCCGCCGGAGAGCAACCTCAAACTGTACATCGGCGGCGGCATCGCGGCGATCTTCATCCTCTTCGGCGCCTGGCGCATGTTCCGCACCGAGAACAAGGTCATCCTCGGGAGACCGCAGATCGATACGACGTGGACCATCCAGGCCAACACGGCGAGCGTCGAGAATTACGAGATCAGCGGGAAGATCAGCTGGACCCTGGAGCTCACGCCGCTGGAGGACGTGCTGGTCGTCGGCGTGGTGAAACGCAATCCGAAGGAGCCCAGGTCCATTGCGGTGCTGAGGAAGCTGCCCGATCCCTACGAGACCCTCCGAAAGGGCGAACCCTATTCCACGTCGGGCCAGTTCCAGACGGGTCAGTACTCCCTGGTCGTCATGAACGAGAACAAGAAGCCCGTCAAAGCGAAGGTCAAGTTCAAGACCCAGTAGTAGAAGGAGGGGGCGGCGGCAGGGGAGGCGGCGGAGGGACGCAGGGGATTTCTCCCAGGAGCCGCGGCGGCTGGGGCTGAGGCTTGGGCTTCACCGGCTCGGGATCGATCACTCCCAGCGGAACCCGGATCCATTTGGGCAATCCTTCCCGGTCCGGCTGCTCGGCTCCCCGGCAGATCCACGTGAACGCGCCCAGCACCAGCAGCGCCCCGACGCCGACCAGGCGGCGAAGCAGGGAGCTCCTCCGGGTCGTCGGGCAGTCCCTCAGCGTTGCGCTGCGGTCGCCCCGCAGGTAGATCGACGCGCAAAGGCGCCCCTCGGTCTTCCGCACGATCCCGGAGATCTCCGTCTGGGTCATGTCGGCGAAGTTGTAGACGTTGAGCTTGCACTGGCCGCAATACCGGATCCGGTCGTTGCCAACCAGGTCGTCCCATTTCTTCGGGCAGGGCGAGGAGATTTTCAGTTCCATGGGGACTTGGACGCAGCGACCGGCATCCGGGTTCGAGGAAAAAATCAGCCTTTCTGGGGGGGGGCGATGCGGGGGCGGGAGCGGGCGGAGTCACCCGGGGAGGCGGAGGCGCCAGCGTCCCCATGACCCTGCAGGGGGGCGGATTCGACTTCGGATCCACCAGGTCCAGCGTCGTCTGCACCCAGCGGGGCAGCCCCGCCCGGCTGGGTCCTTCCGAGCTCCGGCAGATCCAGGTGAAGGCAGCGAGGGCCAGAACGGCTCCGATGCCGACCCAGCGGCGGAGCAGGCTCCGCATCCGGCTCGTGGGGCAGTCCCGGAGCGTCGCGGTCCGGTCCCCTCGCAGGTAAAGCGAGACGCACATCCGTCCCCCGGTCTTCCGCACAACGCCGGCGATCTCGTCCTGACTCCTGTCGGCGAAGTTGTAGACGTTGAGTTTGCAGTCGCCGCAATACCGGATCCGGTCGTTGCCGACAAGATCGTCCCACTTTTTCGGACAGGGCGAGGAGATCCTCCATTCCATGCCTGATTGGACGCTGCGAGGAAAAAGGAGGTGCCCGAATTCGGCCTATTTCCGGATGGCGTCGATCGCCTTCCCGGCGGCCTGCTGGACCACGTCGGAAGGTGAGGAACTCTGGAGCTGCTCCAGGGCCGGCAGCGACTCCGTATCCTTCATCTTCTCCAGCGCGATGATCGACGCCAGCAGATAGGACACGTCCTTGGTGTCGGCGAGGATCTTGCGGAAGAGCGGCGCCGTCGAGGGCGCGGCGACGTCGGCCAGCCCGCCCAGCACCGCCAGGCGGTATTCGGCCGGCGTCTCGGACGACTCATAGGCTTCGCGGAGGATGCGGAGGCCGTCGTCGTTCTTGAGCTTGGCCAGGCCGTACGCCGAATTCACCCGCACGCCCCAGTCCGCGTCGCCCGTCGCCGCCCCCCGGAGCGCCGCCTCCGCCGACGGATCGCCGAGGACCGCGATCGCATGCGAGGCCATGCGGCGGACGAGGTCGTCCTTGTCCTTCAGCGCGGCCGTCAACCCGGGCAGCGCCGCTGCGTCGTTCACCCCCTCGAGGAGCGCCGCGGCATAGAAGCGCTCGGTCGCCGACCTCGACGTCTTCAGCACCTCCGTCAGGTAGTCGATGCCGGCCTTCCCCGCTTTCTTGACGGCGTCCAGCGTCTCCCCGTACTTCGGGCTGCGGAAGCCCGCGAGGCCCGACGCGGACAGCTTCCCGAAAAGCTCGCCGATCTCGGGCGACGCGGCCGTCTCCGTCTTCGCCGGCTCGGTCTTCGCGGATTCCGGCGGCGCGGCCGGGCGCGCCTTCTCCAGGTCCTCGACTTTCCGGGCGAGCTTCCGGTTTTCCTCCTCGAGCTGCGACATCTTCCCGGTGGAAACGACGGGAGCCGGCGGCGGAGGCGGGGCGTCGGCCGGTCGGGGCGCGGGCCTCAACAGGAGAAGGGCCAGGGCGGTGGAGGCGGCCCCGGCGATGACGCCGGCCAGGAGCCCGGATCCGAAGGATGAACTCATGAGACCCTACTGCTTCAGATTCTCGACCAGCGACTCGAACGAGCGGAACCGGTCGTTCGGATTCTTGGCCAGGCAGCGGTGGATGATCGCCGCCAGGTTCTTGGGCAGTTCCGGGACGCGTTGAAGGAGCGGCTCGGGCTCCGTCTGGAGATGGCTGCGATACCATTCCGCGCGGTTGTGCGGGTCGAGGTCGAACAGGTTTTTCCCGGACGCGGCGTGATACATCGTGGCGCCCAGCGAGTAGATGTCCGAGCGCTGGTCCCCCGACTGGAAGTTCGCACGCTCGGGCGCGATATAGGGGGGAGAGCCGACGATGGCCGCCTTCGGCGTCATCGCGCCCGGAATCCCCATCTCGCTGCGCGTGGGAGCGATCTTCGCGAGTCCGAAGTCCGCCAGCTTGGGGCCGCTGTTGAAGACGTTTCCCGGTTTCACGTCGCGATGCAGGATCCCGTGGCGGGAGGCGGCGTCCAGCGCCTCCGCCATCGCCAGCAGATACGTCTTCACTTCCGCCGGCGGCAGCTTGCCCTCCCGCCGGATCCGCTCCATGAGCGTCCCGCCCGGGAGGTACTCCATCGCATACCAGAGCTCGTCCTCCTCTTCGCCGCAGTCGATGACCTGGACGATATGCGGGTGGTTGAGTCCGGCAATGACCCAGGGCTCGCGGCGGAAGCGCTCGAGGAACCAGTCGCCCGGGACGTCCGGCGGCAGAGTGCTCAACCGGAGGATTTTGATCGCGACGGCGCGCCGGAGCCGCGTCTGCTCGCCGCGGTAGACGACGCCGAAGCTGCCGCGCCCGAGGGGCTGGTCCAGGAACACCTTGAAGCCCTGGGCGAGGATGCGGACTTCCTTTCCAGGCGCCGGGGTTTGCGGGGAGCGCGCCTCCGCTTCGAGGCCCAGCTCGAGAATCTTCGCCGCCGCCAGGCCTGCGACCAGCGGATGGGACGGATCGCTGGACTGGATCAGGCCTTGGCCGGCCAGTCCCTGGACCGCCGAGCAGAAGTGGGCCAGGCAGACCCCCTTTTCCTGCAGGGACTGGAAGGCCGTCAACGACTGTACCCCCACCTGGCCGCGGATGGCGGCCAGCAGGGTTTTCTCGATCGACGCCGCCTCAACCTTGCACATGTCGCTGGGATGGCTCCCCGGTTCTCCCTGATCCTAGCACCCCGGGCCGCTGATCACGAGGATGCGAGAAATTTCGCCAGCTCGTCGGCCAGCACGCCGCCGTCCGCATGGCGGGACTCCGGCGCCTTCTGAAGCGCCTTCATCACGATCGCTTCCAGCGCGGGCGTCACCTTGGGGTTCTTTTTCGCCGGCGCTACGACCTCCTCGAGCATGGTCTTCCGGTAGATCTCCATCACGCTCCGCCCCTGGTGCGGCGGCGCGCCGGTCAGCGCCTCATACAGGATCGTCCCGAGCGCGTAGACGTCGGTCCGCGCCGTCGACTCCTTTGCGGCCACCTGCTCGGGCGCCATATACATCGGCGTCCCCAGCGCGGACCCCGGCGCCGTGATGCCCTTGCCGGTCCCCGCCGCGCGCGCCAGGCCGAAGTCCGTCACCTTCACCCCGGCGGCCGCCGTCACCAGCAGATTCGCGGGCTTGAGGTCGCGGTGAACGATGCCCGCCACATGGGCCGCCGCCGCACCCCGCGCGGCCTGCTCCAGCAGTGCCGCGCTGTCGCGCTCGTCCGGCCGGCGCTGCTTCAGCATCTCCGAGAAGGGCCGCCCTTTGACGAGTTCCATCACGAGGAACGGACGGCCTCCGGCGATGCCCCAGTCATAGACCGTCACGAGGTTGGGATGCGAGAGCCTCCGCGCCGCCTCGACCTCCCGGTGAAAGCGCTCGCGGCCGACGGGGTCCAGCGACACCTCCTCGCGCAGCAGCTTGAGGGCCACGGCCCGGGCGAGCTGGCGATCCCAGGCGTGGTAGACGACGGCGGTCGCCCCTTCGCCCACCCGCTGGCGGATCTCGTAGCGGGAGAGACCGGGGTCGGCGTCGAGCCGCTTCCGCTGTTCCTGAAGCAGGCGGGTGAGGTCCCCGGAGCTCAGGAAGCCGCGGTCGACGAGGATCTGGCCGAGCAGCGTGTCGCGCCCGCGCCCGCGGGAATCCTCCTGGGCGCGAAGGGCCTCCTCGAGCTGCTCCGGACGGAGGAGATTCCATTCGAGGGCGATGCGGGCGAGGAACGTGGAGTTGAACCGCTCCTCCCGCGATTCCGGATGGCTCATGGCGACTCCGGACTGAACCCCATTCCCGCCCGGAAGGATTCTAACACGCGCGGGGACGGCTCCGCGGGGTTCAGCGGGGCCGCTCGAGTTTGAAGATGCCGTGGTCTCCGTCGGATTGGTAGTTGCAGTAATACCGGTCGACGTTCACCAAGCCGTCATATTCGTACACGCCGCCCGCGATCCAGCCCAGATCGGCGCTGCCATGGAGCTGCAGTCCCTGAGGACCGGGCTGCACCGTCATCGGCACCGTGTACTCGAAGCTGAGCGTCCCGCACCAGCCGCTGTAGGTGGCGTGATAGCGGGCGTCGTATCCTTCGTCGGCCCGGCGGGTCACCAGGCAGCGCAGTCCGCCCGTGTGACCGTTGTCGTCGCTGGTCCAGCTCCCCTCCCAGCGGCCTTCGATGCCGTTCGCGAAGCCCTGGCTCGCCTGCCAGTCCTGATCGAACGTCGAGCAGGCCGAAAGCGCCGCAAGCAGGCCCAACACGCCGGCGGTCTTGATGATTCTCATCCCCCTCCTAATACGTCCGACAGGGCGGATTTCTGGACTGGATTCGCCCGACCGGAGTAGTCTGGTCGGATGAAACTCCTCGCCGCGCTCCTGCCGCTCGGTCTGGCCGCCTGCAGCTCGTTCCCCCAAGTCCACGTCGCGCGCACGGACGACTTCGACGTGACCGGTTCCGGCGATGCGGCGCCGTGGAGGTCCGTGGCGTGGACGCCGATGCGCCGCCGCCAGGTTGACGGTCATCCCTATGAGACCCGCTTCAAGATGCTGTATTCGAAGACCGGCCTCTATATCCTGATGGACGGGACGGACAGGAAGCTGACGACGACCGGCCGCAAGGACGACTCGAACCTCTGGGAAGAGGATGTCTACGAGGTCTTTCTCCAGCCGGACGACGGACTCCCGCTGTATTTCGAGTACGAGATCTCCCCTCTCGGATTCGAGCTGCCGATCCTGGTCTCGAACAACCACGGGACGTTCATGGGCTGGCTGCCCTGGTATTACCTGAACGACCGGAAGATCCGGAAGGCGACCGCGGCGACCGGGGGGCCGAAGCAGGCCGGAGCCACCGTCGAAGGCTGGACGGCGGAATTCTTCATCCCTTACCTGTTGTTCAAAGGCATCAACGGCGTCCCGCCCGGTCCCGGCACGCGCTGGCGCGCCAACCTCTACCGCATGGACTACGACGACGGCCATAAGACGCAGTGGGACTGGTCGCCGGTGGGGGAGAGTTTCCACGAATACCGCGGCTTCGGGGTCCTGCTCTTCGACTGAGCGCGTCCGCCCGGCAAGCCCGGCTATTTTGGAGCGGCCGCCGGAACGAGCACCTGCTGCAGGGCCGAGCGCAGTTCCGGAGTGTTGAAGACCGTCCCGTAGACCGACGACCCGCCGTTGCGGCGGATCACATAAAGGCGATCCTGGAGCCGCCCCTCCGCGCCCAGCACCACTTCATACTCGTCGACCCGGGAATCCGAGCGCCGGATGCGGAGCCGGTACTTCTCGTCCGACGACGCCGGCGGTTCCCCCTGAGCCGTCTGCGCCGTCTGCAGCCCTGACCTCAACCTGGAGATCGCCTGCTGGTCGGCGATCGTCCAGGACCGCGTCGCCTTCCCATCGTCGTGCACGACGTCCACCTGGACCGCCGGCTCCTGCTGGGTCTCGACGAAGCGGGCCGTTTCCTTGTCGCGGTAGAGCGGGATCCAGATGACCCGGATGAACATGACGCCGACGCCGGCCAAGACGAGGATCAGGAGGGAGACGCGGAGGGCGCGGCGCGAGGTCATCGAAGGAAGTCTACCCGCCGCGGAGGGGGCTTATTTGGGAATCTCGAAGGTGGCCTTCTTCTTGCCCCACCAGATTTCCCATTCGTTGGCGGTGGCCCACTTCTCCTTGGTGATCTCCTGGTAGGCCTTGATGATGGCCTTCTGGAGGTCCTCCAGGCGGCCCTTGATCGCGTTGTCGTCGCCCTGCTGACCCTTGTCGTCGCGGTACGGCCCCGACTGCTTGTTCTTCAGCCACTTCTGGACGTCCTTCTGGAGTTCGAGGAGGGCATCCATCGAGTCCTTCTGACGCATCGCGCCGGCGCAGCCGATGGCGGCCTTCGCGACGCGGACGTCGGCATCGCGGAAGTTTCCGTGGACGGTCGGCAGCGCGATCGGATCCTGCAGCTTGCCCAGGGAGCCGTAGATCGCCTCCTGCACCTTGAGATCCTTCTCGTTGGCCTTGAGCGCCGCCATGAGGGAGGGCGTCACGACCTTCTTCCAGTCGGCGAACTCGACCAGGGCCTTGGCGGCGGCGACGCGGACATCGCTCACGTCGGCCGTCACGAGGGGCAGGATGCGGTTGAGGGTCTTGTCGGCGGGCGTTCTGGAGAGCTCGAGGACGGCGGTGGCGCGGGCGGAGGCGTTGGGATTGGAGAACGCTTTGCCGAAGGCCTTGATGGCCTCGTCGACCTTGGCTTTGTCGTCGGCCGCCTGGACCAGAAGCAGAGCCGCCAGAAGCGCCTTGACCATCCCGTGCCCCTTTCCGCTTGGACCCCACCACCCGTCTTACTTATATACTATTGGGTATACGACGCATAATTAGTACACGATTAAAAAAAGAAAGTTTCGGGATCAGAGGCCGCGGAGGGCGCGCGCGATGGTCATGCGCGACGCCCGGAACGCCGGGAAGAAGCCCCCCACCACGCCCATGACGAGCGCGAGCAGGGTGCCCGACAGCATCAGCATCGGGGTGACCCGGAACTGGAAGGCCAGCTCGCTGAAGGACACCCAGTTGACCGTTCCGGTGGCCATGTTGTTGAAGAGCAGGTAGCCGAGGGCGGACCCCAGCGCCCCCCCCATCAAGCCGAGGCAGGCGGACTCCAGGACGAACGAGAACCAGATCGCCAGCCGGGAGAATCCCAGGACCCGCATGGTGGCGATCTCGCGGGTGCGGGCCGCCACCGCGGCGTACATCGTATTGGCCGCGCCGAAGATGGCACCGATCGAGAGCACCACCCCCATGATCATGCCGATCGCCTTGATCATCTTGCCGGCCAGGTCCTGGTCCTCGAAGTACTCGACGTGCGGCTTGGCATCCATGCTGAACTGCTTGTTCCCCTGGATCACGTTGCAGAGCCGCTTCACCTCGGCGGCGTCCGCGCAGCGGATCAGGATG